>JBMTXX010000048.1:0-17493 GCA_049453935.1 Rubrivivax sp. | reverse complement strand
GCACTCTTCGGCGCCGGCGGCAAGATGGGCGCGCGCCTGACCCGCAACCTGATGGGCTCGCCCTTCGAGGTGCGCCACGTCGAGGTCAGCGAGGCCGGCCGCGCCCGCCTGCGCGACGAACTCGGTGTCACCTGCCTGAACGTCGACGACGCGCTGGCGGGTGCGGACGTCGTCATCCTGGCCGTGCCCGACACGCTGATCGGGCGCATCGCGGCCGAGATCTCGCCGAAGCTCGCGGCGGGCACCATGGTGATCACGCTGGACGCGGCCGCACCCTTCGCCGGCCACCTGCCCGCGCGCGACGACCTCGTCTACTTCGTCACCCACCCCTGCCATCCGAACATCTTCAACCCCCAGGTCCACGCCGAGGGCTCACCCGACTACTTCGGTGGCGTGCGGGCATCGCAGTCCATCGTCAACGCGCTGATGCAGGGGCCGGACGAGGCCTACGCGCTGGGCGAGTCGATCGCGCGACTGATCTACCAGCCCGTCGAGCAGTCCTGGCGCGTCACGGTCGAGCAGATGGCGCTGCTGGAGCCGGGGCTGTCGGAGACGGTGTGCGCGACGCTGCTGGACGTCATGCGCGAAGCCATGGACGAGGTGGTCGCCCGCGGCGTGCCCGCGGCGGCCGCGCGCGAGTTCCTGCTCGGTCACATGACCATCCTGTCGGCGGTGATCTTCAAGCAGGTCCCGGGGCAGTTCTCGGACGCCTGCAACAAGGCCATCACCCACGGCAAGCCGCGGCTGATGCGCGAGGACTGGAAGGGCGTGTTCGACCGCGAGGAGATCGCCGACAGCATCCGTCGCATCACCTGAGTCACCGCACGGCAGACCGATCCCAGGAGGCTTGCATGTCGGAACGCATCGTGGCCCGCTACTGGCTCGAGACCGGGGCCGACCCGCTGCGGGCGGCCGAGACCATCGCCGGTGAGCAGTCCAGCGGCACCTTCCTGAAACTGGCCGCCGAGACGCCCGAGCTCAAGGCGCGCGCCGGCGCGCGCATCGAGTCGCTGCAGATCCTCGAGGTCGTCGACACCCCCAGCCTGCCCGGCGGAATGGTGTCGCCGCGCTACACGCGCTGCCAGCTGACGCTGTCGTGGCCGCTGGACAACCTCGGCCCCTGCCTGCCCACGCTGATGTCCACCGTGGCGGGCAACCTGTTCGAGCTGCGCGAGGTCTCGGGCCTGCGCCTGCTCGAACTGCGACTGCCCCCCGCCTTCGCCCAGGCCTATCCGGGCCCGGCCTTCGGCATCGAAGGCACGCGCCGGCTCAGCGGCGTGGATCGGGGGCCGCTGATCGGCACCATCATCAAGCCCAGCGTGGGGCTGGACCCGCAGGAGACGGCCGCACAGGTGAAGATGCTGGTCGACGGCGGGATCGATTTCATCAAGGACGACGAGTTGCAGGTCGACGGCCGCCACTGCCCCTTCGAGCAGCGGGTGTCGGCCGTGATGCAAGTCGTCGACGAGGCAGCGCAGCGCACCGGGCGCAAGGCGATGGTGGCGTTCAACGTCACCGGCGAGCTCGACCAGATGAAGCGGCGCCACGACTGGGTGCTGCGCCACGGCGGCACCTGCGTGATGGTGTGCCTGCAATCGGTCGGGCTGGTCGGGGTGACGGCCTTGCGGCGCCACAGCGCGCTGCCCATCCACGGCCACCGCGCCGGCTGGGGCTACCTCAGCCGCAGCCCGGCGCTGGGCTGGGACTACGCCGCGTGGCAGCCGCTGTGGCGTCTGGCCGGGGCCGACCACCTGCACGTCAACGGGCTGCGCAACAAGTTCAGCGAGCCGGACGAGACGGTGGCCGCTGCCGCGCGCTCGGTCGTCACCCCGCTGTTCGACGACCGCCCGATGACGGCGGTGCCGGTGTTCAGCTCGGCCCAGACCGGCCTGCAGGCGCACGACACCTACCAGGTGCTGGGCAACGCCGACCTGATCTGCGCGGCCGGTGGCGGCATCTTCGGCCACCCCCAGGGCGTCGCGGTCGGCGTCCAGGCGCTGCGCGAGGCCTGGGAGGCCGCGCCGGCCGGCGGGGCCCTTGCGGCCTATGCCGCGACCCGGCCGGCACTGCGCAGCGCCCTGGGTTTCTGGTGACCGGACGATGACGCGCCACGCCGAAGCCACCGCCGCGGGCCGGCTGGGCGCGACCACCCCGGCTCCGGCGGGCGAAGACACCCTGCCCGACGGCCTGTGGCTGGCCTACTACGGCGACGACTTCACCGGCTCCACCGACGTGATGGAGGCCTTCACCGCCGCGGGCGTGCCGACGGTGCTGTTCCTGCAGCCGCCCGGGCCGCAGGATCTGGCGCGTTTTCCGCAGGCGCGCTGCGTCGGTGTGGCCGGCACCTCGCGCGGCCGGTCCCCGGCCTGGATGCGCGAGCACCTGCCCGGGGTCTTCGAGCGGCTGTTCGCCCTGGGTGCGCCGGTCGTGCAGTACAAGGTCTGCTCGACCTTCGACTCGTCGCCCGAGATCGGCTCGATCGGACAGGCCCTCGATCTGGGGGTGGCCCACAGCCGCGAGGCCTGGACGCCGATGGTGGTCGGCGCGCCACGCCTGCAGCGCTACCAGGCCTTCGGCCACCTGTTCGCCGCCGCCCAGGGCGAGGTCTTCCGCCTTGACCGCCACCCGACGATGTCGCGCCACCCCGTCACGCCCATGGACGAGAGCGACCTGCGCGTGCACCTGGCGCGCCAGACGCCCCGGCGCATCGGGCTGGTCAACCTGGCGCAGATGCAGCAGGGCCGGGGCGACGCCGCGTTGCGCGCGCTGCAGGGCCCGGACCAGCCGGTGGTGATGCTGGACGTGGTCGACGACCACACGCAGCGCGAGGCCGGACGCCTGGTGTGGCAGCAGCGCGGGCAGGGCGTGTTCAGCGCCTCGTCCTCGGGACTGCAGTACGCGCTGGCGGCCTGGTGGCGCAGCCGCGGCTGGCTGCCGGCCACGCCCTCGCTGCCGCAGGCCTCACCGCAGCCGTGCATCGCGGTGGTCAGCGGCAGCTGCTCGCCGGCCAGTGCGGCGCAGATCGACTGGGCAGAAGCACACGGCTTCGCCGTCGAGCGCCTGGACGTGGCCGCGTGTGTGCAGCCGGACCGCGCCGAGCCCGAGATCGAGCGCCTGGTGGCCTGGGCGGCACAGGCGGTGTCGCGCGGGGTCTCGCCCATCGTCTGCTCGGCCCGCGGCCCGGACGACCCGGCGGTCACCGGCTTCGAGACGCTGACACGGCGCCTGGGCTGCACCCGGGCGCAAGGCGCCGAGCGCATCGGCATGGCGCTGGCCGAGGTGATGCGCCGACTGCTGGACCGCAGCGACCTGCGGCGCGTGGTCGTGGCCGGCGGGGACAGCTCCGGCGCCGTGGCCGGTCATCTGGGTCTGCAGGCCTTCACCGTGCTCGCCGGGCTGGCGCCGGGCGCGCCGCTGTGCCGGGCCTGGTCGGACGATCCGCGCCGCGACGGGCTGGAGATCGTCCTCAAGGGCGGGCAGGTCGGCGGCGCCGCGTTCTACGGCGAGGTGCGCGCGGGACGACAGGCGACGCCCGCCGCAGCCTGACCGGGCGCCGCCGTCGACACCGACGGCGCTTCGGCCAGGCGCTGGCGCAGCAGCCGGTGCTGGATCTTGCCGGTGGCCGTGCGCGGCATGTCCTGCGGCTGGACGATGCAGAAACCCCTGGGGCGCTTGTAGCCGGCGATGCGCTGGCGGCACCAGGCGTCCAGCTCGGCCAGGTCGGGCTCGAGGCCTGGACGCGGGACCACGACCGCGGTCACGCGCTCGCCCCAGGTGGCGTCGGGCAGGCCCACCACCGCCACGTCCTGCACCGAGGGATGGGCCGCGACCACGGCCTCGACCTCGGCCGGGTAGACGTTCTCGCCGCCGGTGATGATCATGTGGCTCTTGCGGTCCACGAGGTGGATGAAGCCATCGGCGTCACGTCGCGCGAGGTCCCCCACGGTGCACCAGGCCGGGCCCGGACCGCCGCCCCACGCCCAAGCCGCAGCGTCGCAGGCGGGCAGCACCTTCAAGGCCTCGCGGGTCTTGTCAGGCGCGCCCCAGTAGCCGTCGAAGGCGTAGGCGGTGCGCGAGTGCAGCTCGCCGACCTCGCCGTCGGGCACCTCGCGCCCGGCATCGTCGAGCAGCCGGATCGGGCTGGAGCCGGCCCACTCGCGGCCGACCGAGCCGAGGTGGTCGAGCTGCTCGTCGGGCCGCAGCACCGTGACCCAGCCGGCCTCGGTGGAGCCGTAGAGCTCGAACAGGCGTCCGTTGGGGAAGAGTTCCATCACCGCGCGCTTGGTGGCCTCGCGTGCGGGCGCCGAGGAGATCAGCAGACGCCCCACACGCGACAGGTCGAGCGATGCGGTGGCTGCCGAGGGCAGGTCGAGCATCATCGCGTAGTGGGTGGGCACCAGCGAGGTGAAGGTGACGCCCTCGTGCGCCAGTTGCCGCAGCACCGCCTCGGGCTCGAAGTGGCGCCGGTCGTCGACGACGATGGCCGCCCCCAGCATCGCGAAGGTCAGCGCGAAGTACAGCGAGTTCGCATGGCACAGCGGCATCACGAGCAGCGCGGTGTCGCGCCGGCTGAGCCCGAACTCGACCGCCGTGGCCCAGGTGATCAGCGCATTGGCCTGATGGCTGCGCATCGCGCCCTTGGGACGTCCGGTGGTGCCGGAGGTGTACATCAGCGCGGCCAGATCCGGCGTGGCCTGCGCCGCGTCAGCCTGCAGCACCCCTGCCGGGGCGGCCCCGGTCCACGCCGACGCCGGGAGCTCGGGCGGGCGCGACGCCGCCGCGGCGATCAGGTCCTCGTAGTCGCGCCAGCCCGCGGCGCGTCCGGCGCCGAAACGCACGAAGCCCCCCGCCGCCACCGACAGCTCGCCGCGCACCCCGTCGACGACCTCGCACAGGTCGTCCTGGGCGACGATGGCGCGGGCCTGGCTGTGCTGGACGATGTAGGCGATCTCGGGGCCCTTGAGGCGGAAGTTCACCGGCACCGCCACCAGCCGGGCGCGTGCGAGCGCCACGTACAGCTCCAGCCATTCGATGGCGTTCCAGCCGAGCAGCGCCACGCGATCGCCGGGGCGCAGTCCCAGGCCCAGCAGGGCCTGCGCCAGGCGACTGGCGCGGGCGTCCCAGGCCGACCACGTCAGGTCGCGGCGGCTGTCCCGTGCGCCGAGCCGGTGCGGCGTCAGGCGCGCGTGGGTGGCGATGAGGTCCGACAGCGTGGGCAACGGGTGCATGGCGTGCGGGGCAGGCGGTGCCTGCGGGGTCGAGGGTCGTGCAGGTGACGGCGACGCAGCGGTTCAGGCCAGACGCGCCTGCTCGGCCTCGTCCCAGGCGGTCAGGGCCTGGCGGTCGGGCACCCAGCCCAGGCCCTTGCCGGCGTCGGAGCTGATCGCGTCGCGCGTGGTGACGACGTCGACCAGCGCCGGGGCGTGGGCCAGCGCGCGCTCGATCGCGCCACGCAGTTGCGCCGGGTCGGTGACGCGCTCGGCGTGCAGGCCGAAGGCACGCGCCATCGCGGCGTGGTCGCTCCAGTCCAGCGTGGTGCCGACGACGCGGCCCCCGTAGTTCATCACCTGGTCGATGCGTTCGATGTTCCAGGCCGCGTTGTTGGAGACGATGAACACGGCGCGCGCCCCGTGGCGCTTGGCGGTGTCGATCTCCATCGCGTGCAGCCCGAAGGCGCCGTCGCCCGTGACGCACACCACCTGGCGGCCGGGGTGGCACAGCGCCGCCGCCACCGCATAGGGCGTGCCCACGCCCAGGCACCCGAAGGCGCCGGCGTCGAGGTAGTGGCGGCTGGCCAGGCCCATGCGCGCGAAGCTGAGCAGGTCCCCGCCGTCGGCCACGGTGATCGCGTCCTCGTCGAGCACGTCGCGCAGCGCGGCGAAGATGCGGTTGGGGTGCATGTGGCCGTCGGCACCCGCCGCGGCCTCGGACATCGACGCCACATGGCGCGCGGCGCGGCGCTGGTGCTCGGCGTGCAACGCCGCGGCCCAGGCGGCGTCCTGCACGCGGTCCGGCGCACCGGCCGTCGCCGTGGCCGGCCCTGCCTCGAGCGCCCGCGCCAGCGCGTCCAGCGCCAGCGCCGGGTCGGCCAGCAGCTCGACCTCGCCGCGGCGGTTGTCGCGCAACTCGTCGGCGTGGTCGGCCACCCGCAGAAAGCGCGCCTGGCGGAACACCGCCGGCGAGCCGTAGGCCAGCTGGTAGTCCAGCCGACGCCCGACCACCACGACGAGATCGGCCTCCTGCATCGCACGGGCGCGCACCGCACCGACGACGGCGGGATGCTCGGGCGGCACCAGTCCCCGGCTTTCCTGGGTGTCAAGATAGACCGCGCCACTGGCCTGCAGCAGTCGTTGCAGTGCGGCGCCAGCGCCCCGGGCCCCGCGGCCGGTGATCACCAGCGGCCGCCGGGCGGCACGCAACAGCGCGGCCGCGCGCGCCACCTCGGCGGCGTCGGGCGCCTGCGGGGCCCTGGTGTGCGCACGCAGATGCTCGGGCAGCACGCTGGCCGGGGGCACGGGCGCGCGCAGCACGTCGGTGGGGAACTCGACGTAGACCGGACCGGGCGCATGGCCGTCGCCTTCGGCCTGGGCCCAGGCCTTGTCGAGATCGCGCAGCAGTTGCTCGGGCACGCGCAGCGTGCGCGCCGAGCGCGTGACCGGCGCCAGGATGGCCACGTGATCGATGCCCTGCAGCGGGCCCAAGTCTTCCTGGCGCACCGGCGGGCAGCCGCCGATCAGCAGCACCGGCGCGCGTTCCAGGTGGGCATGCGCCACCGAGGTGACGGTGTTGGTCACCCCGGGGCCGGCGGTGACCATGGCCACCCCCACCTGCCCCGACAGCGTGGCGTGCGCATGGGCCATGTGCACGGCCGCGCCCTCGTGGCGCACGTCGACGATGCGCACCCCGAGGCGGGCGAGATGGTCCCAGATGGGCTGGATGTGGCCGCCCTGCAGGCCGAAGATGCGGTCCACGCCCCGGGCGACGAGGAAGCGCGCGATGTGTTCGGCGACGGTGGCGGGTGCGGTGTCACTCATGGTCGGGTGCGTCGCAGGTCTCGGGGGCAGGCGGTCGGGGCAGGCTCACGCCCCGCCGTCGGCGGGCGGGGCGAACTCGGCGCGGATGGCCGCGCCATGGGCATCCAGGTCGGGCGCGGGAGGGTAGCGGTCGGGCGCCCACTCCACCCCCCAGGGGGTGGCTGGGATCTCGACCTCGTGGCCTTGCACCGGCATCGGCCGGGTGCGCAGTTGCGGATGCTCGATCAAATCGTGCACGCCGTTGACGCTGCCGAAGGCGGTCTGCGCCTCGGTCAGGCGGTCCACCGCTTCGGCGTGGGGCAGGCGGGCGAAGACATCGGCCACGGTGCCGTCGACGAAGTCACGGTGCGCCACGCGTGCGGCGTTGCCGGCGCAGCGCGCGTCGTCCAGCAGGTCGGGGCGCCGGAGCACGGTGCGGCAGAAGGCCGCCCACTCGCGCTCGTTCTGGATCGAGATCGTCACGTCGCGCCCGTCGGCGCAGGTGAAGGCGCCGTAGGGCGCGATGCTCGGGTGCTTCAGGCCCACGCGCTGCGGCGCCCGCCCGCCATAGCGGGTCTGCAGGTAGGGCACGCTCATCAGCTCGGCGGCCGAGCCGAACAGCGAGACCTTCACCGCCGAGCCTCGTCCGGTGCGCGCGCGCTGCAGCAGCGCCTGCTGGATGCCGATGAGCGCGTTCATCCCGGCGTTGATGTCGCACAGCGACACGCCGATGCGGCCGAGCGACTCCACGCCCTGCCCGGGGGCGCCGCTGACAGCCACCAGGCCGCTCTCGGCCTGCACCAGCAGGTCGTAGGCCTTCATGTCGACGAGCGGGCCGTCCTCGCCGTAGCCGCTGATGTCGCAGGTGATCAGCCGCGGGTGCCGCGCGCGCAGCGCCTGCGCGCCCAGGCCCATGCGCTCGGTCGCGCCCGGCGCAAGGTTCTGGATGAAGACGTCGGCGCGCGCCAGCAGGCGCTGCATCAGGGCCAGGTCGGAGGGTTGCTTCAGGTCGAGCGCGATCGACTCCTTGCCGCGGTTGACCCACACCCAGTAGGACGACTGCCCGTGCACGGCGCGGTCGTAGCCGCGCGCGAAGTCACCCTCGGGCCGCTCGATCTTGATGACGCGCGCACCGGCGTCGGCCAGACGGCTGCTGCACCAGGGCGCGGCCACGGCCTGCTCCAGGGTGACGACCAGCAGGCCTTGCAAGGGGCCTGCCGGGGCAGGGTGGGCGCAGTGGGGTGCGGGCGGTGGGGTGTCGGTCATCGCTCGGTGTCGTTCGGGGCCGCTGGACGCGGCGTGGGTCGGATTGTGGAAACCAGTCCCGCAGGCTGGCCATTGCCGATTCGCGAATCCTGGCTTCAAGCCCGGTCAAGACGTCGATCGCCTGTTGCGCGTTCGGCAAGGCTGCATGAATGTCTTTGGAATTGTCAGCCGGCCCCGCCTGGACACACAGTCCGGCGCCATCGAGGCCCGGCATGCGGGCCTGCCCAGCGAAGGACTGCGCCCATGACCCCTCACGACCTCCTGACCGGCCGCACCATCATCGTCACCGGCGCGGCCACCGGCATCGGCGCGGCCTTCGCACTGGGCTGCGCGGCGCAGGGCGCACACGTGGTCGTCGCCGACATGAACCCGGCCAACGAGACGATGGCGGCGCTGGCAGCGGTGGGCGCGCCGGCCACCTACGTCCAGGTGGACGTCAGCGACGAAGGCTCCACCCAGGCCATGGCACAGGCGGCGCTGCAGGCCACCGGGCGCATCGACGGGCTGGTCAACAACGCCGCCTACTTCCGCGAGGTGCGGCTCACGCCCTTCGAGGAGATCGCGCCCGAGCGCTGGCAGCGCATCTTCGACGTCAACGTCAAGGGTGTGTGGCAGTGCTGCAAGGCGGTGATGCCCGCGATGCGCGAGCGCCGCGCGGGCGCCATCGTCAACATCGCCTCGGTGGTGGCGGTGGCCGGGCAGCCGGGCTATCTCGACTACGTGGCCACCAAGGGCGCCGTGCTGTCCATGACCAAGGCCCTGGCCAAGGAGTGCGGGCCCGCGGGCGTGCGCGTCAACGTGATCGCCCCGGGCTTCGTCCTCACCGACGCCACGAAGAACCGCCCGCTGGAGTGGCAGCAAAGCTTTCTGAAGGCACGCGCGCTGTCGCGCGAGCAGCGGCCGGACGACCTGGTGGGCACCGCGCTGTACCTGCTGTCGGACCTGGCCGGCTTCGTCAGCGGGCAGACGGTGGTCGTCGACGGCGGCCACATCATGTACTGAGCCCCGGGGGCCCATGCCCATGCCTGTGCCCGTGCCTATGCCTATGCCTATGCCTATGCCTATGCCTATGCCTATGCCTATGCCTATGCCTGTGCCTGTGCCTGTGCCTGTGCCTGTGCCTGTGCCTGTGCCTGTGCATGAGGTTCGTACAGATACCGCTCGGGCTGAGCCTGTCGAAGCCCTGGCGCGCACTTCGACAGGCTCATTGCGAACGGCTACTTCTGCGACTGGCTCTGTGCGGGCGGTTTCTTGAGTGTGAACGGCGACACGGCACAGGCCGTGACGATTTCTGGGGAGCGCCAGCGCGCGCTCGAAGGTTTCAACGAGGAGACGACGATGTCCGAGATCATCCTGCACCACTACGGCCTGTCACCCTTTGCCGAGAAGGTGCGCACCGCGCTCGGCCTGAAGGGGCTGGCCTGGCGGTCGGTGGACGTGGCGCCGATGCCGCCGCGGCCCCTGCTGCACGCGCTGACCGGCGGCTACCGGCGCATCCCGGTGCTGCAGATCGGCGCCGACATCTACTGCGACACCCAGATCATCCTGCCCGCGCTGGAGCGTCTGGCGCCAGCGCCGGCGCCGACGCTGTATCCGGGCGGCAGTGCCGGCCTGGCGCAGGGCCTGGGCTTCGCCTGGGAACGGGCGATGTGGGTGCCCACGATCGGGGTGCTGTCGCACTACATCGGCGACCAGTTGCCCGAGGCCTTCATCAAGGACCGCAAGGAAGGCTACCTGGGATTCGACATGCGCAAGGCCGCGATGGCGCCCGACCTGCCGCACCACCTGCAGGTCGTCCACGCGCACTACGGCTGGCTGAAGGCGGCGCTGGCCGACGGGCGGCCCTTCCTGTTCGGTGCAGCCCCCGGGGCACTGGATCTGGCCTGCTGGCAGACCACCTTCCTGCTGCGCAAGAACTGTCCGGCCGACGTCGACGGGCTGCTCGGCCTGGCGCCGCTGGTGCCCTGGTACGAGCGCATCGCCGCCATCGGCCACGGCTCGTCCACCCCCATGACCGCCGAGGAAGCCCTGGCGATCGCCCGGTCGGCCCGGCCCGCCCCGCTCGACGGTCTGCGCCCCGATGGCGACCCGGCGGGGCTGAGCGCCGGCACGGTGGTGACGGTCACACCCGACGACAACGCCCGTGTGGCGGTGCGTGGCACGCTGGTGGCGGCCAGTGATGCCGAGGTCGTGATCCACCGCCACGACGAACAGGCCGGCGACGTGCACGTGCATTTCCCCCGGCTCGGCTTCGACGTGGTCGCGGCCTGAAGGCCGCTGCGGACCGCAGCGACCTGCTGCGGCACCCCGCCCGCACACCGCGCCGACGCGACGCCACCACTGGGGGCCGGACAGCTTCGCCATGCGCCCATCCCGCCGTCGATCCCAGACCCCAGACCCTTGACCCTTGACCCTTGACCCTCGACTCACAGGAGACTGCCATGACCGTTCTGGAAGCCAACAAGCAACTGTGCCGCGATTACTTCAAGGCCTTTCTGGCGCGCGACACCGAGTGGATGTCGCGCCACATCGCCCCCGACTTCGTGCGCCACGACCCCGGCCTGCCGTTCGAAGTCCGCGGCCCGCAAGGCGTGGCGCAGTTGCACGACGCGCTGATGCCGGCCTTCCCGGACATGGTGCTGCCGCTGCAGGACTTCGTGGCCGAGGGCGAGAAGGTGCTGGTGCGCCTGCGCGTGCAGGCCACCCACACCGGCGCCTTCGGCGACATGGCGCCCACCGGGCGACGCATCGACATCGGCGTGCTCGACCTGTTCCAGATCCGCGATGGCGTGCTCGTGGAACACTGGGCGCTGCTGGACAACCTGGGCATGCTCAAGCAGCTCGGCGCGATCCAGTGACAACGAACAGGGCATCCTCATGCAACTGCTGGCCAACACCACCTCTCCCTTCGTGCGCATCGTGCGTGTGGCGATGATCGAGAAGGGCCTCGACGTCGAGCCCACGATCGTCGACCCCTGGGCCGACGACGCCCGGCTGCGTGCAGCCAATGCCGCCACGCGTGTGCCCACGCTGGTGCTCGACGACGGCACGCCGCTGTCGGAGTGCCTGCTGATCGTGCAGTGGCTCGAAGACACCCGCCCGCAGCCCGCGGTGCTCGGCGACGACCCCGTCCGGCGCGCCGGCGTGCTGTCTCGCGCGGGTGTGGCCATCGGGGCCATCGAGGCGTCGACCATCACCATCATCACGCGCAAGGTCACTGCGCCGGTGCTGTTCGACGAGACCCCGGTGGGCCTGCGCCGGCGCCGCACGATGATCGAAGGCCTGCAGCGCCTGGAGACGATGGCCGCGGACCTGGAGGCCTCGGCCGCGCCCGGGGCCTCACCGACGCTGGACGTCATCGCCGCGGTGACACTGTTCGACTACCAGCAGTTCCGCTACGGCGGACAGGCCTGGCTGCCCCAGACCCCGGGCCTGCAGGCCCTGGCGCAACGCCTGAACGGGCGCGCGTCTTTCCAGCGCACCCGGCCGCACTGACCGGCCTGCCGCGACGCGCTGCGCGTCAGTGCGTCAGTGCGTCGCCGGCGCTTCGGGCACCACGGCGCCCTCGTCAGCGCAAGCCTCCAGGTGCGCCGCCAGCTCACTCAGGGGCGAGCGGCGCGGCGGCTGGCTGCGCATGCACACCTGCATGCGGCGCAGCGCCCATGGATCGGACAGGGGCAGCACACGCAGCCGCAGGTCGGCCGCGAAGCTGCGCGCCGCCGCCAAGGGCAGAACGCCGATGCCCAGGCCAGCCTGCACCGCGCGACACACCGCCTCGAAGCTGCGCACCTGCACGCGCAGCGCCATCGGCTTCATCTGCTGCGCGGCCTGGGCCGTCAACAGCCGGGTGAGCGTGCTGCTGCCCTCCAGACCGACGAGATCGCGCTCGAGCAGCGCCGAGAACGCGACCTCGTCCCCGGACAACGGGTCGTCCAGGCGCAGCACCGCCGACAGCCGGTCGTGGCGATAAGGGCGGCACCACAGGCCTGCGACATCGCTGCCCTCGACGACGACGCCCAGATCGGCGCTGCCGGTGCGGACGCGGCGCACGGCCTCCTCGCTCCAGCACTCCTCCAGCACGATGCGCGTGCCGCTGTGCACGGCCTGGAAGCTCGCCACATCGGCGGGCAGGAACTGCGTCATCGCCGAGGTGTTGCCATGCACCCGCAGCACCGTCTGCTGCCCGCTGGCGTAGTTGGCCATCTCGGCGCGCATGTGGTGCACGCCGGCCACCACTTCACGCGCCAGCGACAGCAGGTGCTCGCCCGCCGGGGTGAGCTGCAGGCCGCGCGAGTGGCGCTCGAACAGCTGCGCGCGGAACTGGTGCTCGAGCAGGGACAGCCGGCGGCTCGCCGCGGGCACGGTGATGTGGCTGGCTTCGGCCGCGCGCGTCAGATTGGCCATCTCGGCCGCGCGCACGAACAGCGCCAGGGAGTCGAGGTCCGGCAACATGGGCAAGGTCCTCCGCGAGGAAATGGCTGCTGGGGCGGCGAAGATTGTCGCGACTCGACGCGCAGGCCTTGTCCGGCTCGCATCACCGTCCCCACGTCCACGCGTGACCCGCCTTGCGGCCCCGTCAAGGCGCCGTTGCCGACATTCCAATTCACACACCGGTACGCCGCTGCCTACAGTGCGCCCGGGTCCCCGAGTGCGGGATGCCATCCGACACGGGAGGATTCCGGATGAAAGCCATGTTCATCGGCGGCCGCTGGCTGCCCGCGGCCGACGGCCGCACGCTGCCGGTGATCTCACCGGCCGACGGCCTGACCTTCGACGCCATCGCACGCGGCTCGGCGCACGAGGTCGACCTGGCCGTGGCCGCGGCGCGTGCGGCGCTGGACGGCCCCTGGGGCCGCATGACCGCCACCGAGCGCGGCCGCCTGCTGATCCAACTGGGCCAGACCGTACTGGCCCACGAGGACGAGCTCACCGCGCTCGAGGCGCGCGACACCGGCAAGCCGATGAGCACGGCGCGCAACGACATCCGGGTGCTGGCGCGCTACTTCGAGTTCTACGGCACAGCCGCCGACAAGGTCCATGGGCAGACCATCCCCTTCCTGGCGGGGCACCAGGTCAGCCTGCTGCGCGAGCCCCTGGGCGTGACCGCCCACATCATCCCGTGGAACTACCCGGCGCAGATGCTGGGCCGCACGGTGGCGCCTGCGCTGGCGATGGGCAACGGCGTGGTGCTGAAGCCGGCCGAGGACACCAGCCTGTCGGCGCTGCGGGTGGCCGAGCTGGCCGCAGGCATCGGCCTGCCCGAGGGCGCGCTGAACGTCGTCACCGGCCTGGGCGAGGAAGCCGGCGCCGCACTGGCGGGCCACCCAGGCATCGATTTCATCTCCTTCACCGGCTCCAACGAAGTGGGCACGCTGGTGCAGCAGGCCGCGGCGCGCAACGCCGTCAAGTGCGTGCTGGAGCTGGGCGGCAAGTCGCCGCAGATCGTCTTCGACGACGTCGACGCCGATCGCGCCGTGCCCATCATCGTGCGCGCCATCGTCCAGAACGCCGGCCAGACCTGCACCGCCGGCAGCCGCCTGCTGGTGCAGCGCTCGATCCACGACGCCTTCGTCGCCCGCGTGGCCGAGGCGTTCTCGAAAGTGCGGGTGGGCACACCGGAGATGGACCTGGACTGCGGCCCGCTGATGAACCCGCAGCAGTTGCGCCGCGTGCGCAGCTACATCGACGGGGCGCGCGCCGACGGACTGCCGGTGCGGGCCGAAGGCACGGTCGCGCCCGGCACGCCCGAGGGCGGCTACTACGTCCGTCCGACCCTCTTCGGCGCCGTGCCGCGCGGCCACCGGATCGCCCGCGAAGAGGTCTTCGGCCCGGTGCTGGCCGCCATGCCCTTCGACGACGAGGCCGACGCCATCGCGCTGGCCAACGGCACCGACTACGGCCTGCTGGCCGCGGTCTGGACCGAGAACGCCGGACGTCTGCAGCGCGTGGCCAAGGCGGTCAAGGCCGGGCAGGTGTTCATGAACTGCTACGGCGCCGGCGGCGGGGTGGAACTGCCCTTCGGCGGCACCCGGCGCAGCGGCCATGGGCGCGAGAAGGGGCTGCTGGCACTGGAAGAGGTCAGCAGCACGAAGACGCTGGTGCACTGGCACGGATGATGTGTCGGGCGCATCGGGCACCGGCTTGATGCGCGACTTGCCGCCTTGCCGACTTGCCGCCTTGCAGCCTTGTCGTCCGAGCGCCTGAGACGTCGGTCCGCATCGACACGGGCGCCTTCAGCCGCGGCGCCTGGCCGCGGACACCCTGGGCGTCTGAAGGACGTTCTCAGCAGGAGGTCGCAGCCCGCGCCAGCACGGCCTGCGCCCGCAGCACGACTGGCGTGTCGATCATCACGCCGTCCAGCGCGACCGCGCCGCCCTGCGCGGCCTGCGCCGCGTCGACCACGCGTTGCGCCCAGTTCAGCTCGGCCTCGGTCGGTGCGAAACCGCGTCGCACCGCCTCGAGCTGACGCGGGTGGATGCACAACTTGGCGCCGAAGCCCTGACCTCGCGCGCGCCGGGTGTCACGCAAGACCTGGTCAGGATCGTCCAGCGCCAGCGTCACACCGTCCACCGGCGCGGCCAGCCCCGCCAGACGCGACGCCAGCACCAGCTCGGCACGAAAAGGCCACAAGGCGTCCTCCCCGACATCGAGGCCCAGATCGGCCTGGAAATCAACGGAGCCGAACACCAGGCGCTGCACGCCCGGCACGCGCGCCAGCGCACGCGCTTCGGCCAGCCCCGCGGCCGTCTCCACCAGCGGCAACAGCACCCGCCCCGGCAGCGCCGCTGCCACGCGCCGCAGATCCTCCACGCGCTCGGCTTTCGCCACCACCACCCCGTCCACCCCTGGCAGCCCGGCCACACGCAGGTCGTCGTCCAGCTCACCCGCCGCGGGCGCATTGATGCGCACCAGCAGCCGGACGCCGCGCGTGGCGTCTGCTGCGTCGCCCGCCGTGGCCCCACCGCGTGCCGCCGAGTGCAGCCATGCCGACAAGGCCTGGCGAGCCGCTGGCCGCTCGGGCGGCGCCACCGCGTCCTCCAGATCGACGATCACCGCATCGGCGCCACTGGCCAGCGCCTTGGACAGCCGGTCGCAGCGCGTGGCAGGCACGAAGAGATAGCTGACGGGCAGCGCAACAGATGACGAGTGCATGGCCCGGAGCATCGCGCAATGCACGTGAACGCGCCATTGCCTATCGGTGAAGGCCGTGTTGCGGTGAGGCAGGCGGCTGCGCGTGGTAGGCCGTCGAGCCGATAAATTGTTCATATATAAGTTAACAAAAATCATGATCTGCTAAACTTAATGTGTGTCTAGAACCTCTCCATCCATCGAGTCGCTTCCGCAGGCTGCTCGAGCGGCCCTGCGCAAGCTCGCGGATGACCTCTCGACGGCTCGCAAGCGGCGGGGGCAGCCTCTGCGCGAGTGGGCCAAGCGCCTGGAGGTGTCGGTCCCGACCCTGCTGCGCATGGAAAAGGGCGATCCGTCGGTGTCGGCCGGTGTCTATGCCACCGCCGTATGGCTGATCGGCCGCCACGAGGCGCTCGGGCAGGTCGCTGACCCCAAGGAAGACCTTGCCGCCCTGGAGGCCGAGATCCAGACGGCGCGCCTTCGCGGAGCTCGACGTGATCGCAGCGTCTGATCCTCCGGGGGCCTATCGGCCACAGGACACGCTGCATCTGTGGTGGCTCGCCGACCCGGCCCACCCGCGGCTGGTGGGGGCGCTGCGGCTGGTGCTGTCGAGCCAGAGCGTGGGCTTCCAGTACGCCGACGCGTGGCTGGCCACCGGCGGCATCGCGCTGAGCGAAGACCTGCCGCGTCGCCCGGGGCTGTTCATCCCGGCCCACAAGGGCGAGGTCGTCGGTGCGATCGACGACGCCCGCCCCGACCGATGGGGAGAGCGCGTCATCAAGCGCTTCGAGAAGACGCCGCGGCTGTCGCTCCTGGAATACCTCCTCTTCGCGGGCGACGATCGCCACGGCGCGCTCGGCGTCAGCCTTCGAGCCGACGCGTACGCGCCGTGGCCAAGCGCACCGCTGGCCCGCCAAGCCGACCTCGACGAGATGGCACAGGTCGTCCAGCGGGTGCTCGCGAACGAACCCGTATCCGAGATCCAGCGCCGGCTGATCCGCCCGGGCACGAGTCTGGGCGGCGCGCGGCCGAAATCACTCATCGCGATCGACGGCGAGCCGTGGCTGGTCAAGTTCTCCGAGGGTGAAGACACCGACACGGAACTGATCGAGCACGCGTCGATGACGCTGGCCGCCACCTGCGGTATCGAGGTCGCCACCACACGTGCGCTGCCGGTGCACAGGCGCCACGCGGTCGCCGTCAAGCGTTTCGATCGTGCAGGCGCCATGCGCGTGCACGCGCTGTCCGCGTTCGTTGCGCTGCGAGCAGCAGGCGAGGCGTTGGGCTACCCGCAGCTCGCGCAACTGCTTCGCCGCCTGGCGCCAGCCTCGAAGATCGCCCAACAGCAGGAGCAGCTGTTTCGACGGATGGTCTTCAACATCCTGATCGACAACACCGACGACCACGAGAAGAACCATGCACTGCTGCGCGGCGCGAGCGGCCATTACCTCCTGTCGCCGGCTTTCGACGTCCTGCCGTCCGCCCAGGGGCTGGGCGTGCAGGCGATGCAGGTGGGATCCGCAGGCAGCGACTCGACGATCGACAACGCCCTGAGCCAGGCCGCGTCCTTCGGACTGCGCCAGGTGCAGGCGAAAGCCATCGCGCAGGAGGTCGCACGCACGGTGGACGGCTGGAAGGATCACTTCCGTGCCGCAGGCGTCACGCCTGTCGACATCGAGCGGCTCGCGCAGTACATCGACGGCACGCGACTGGGCAGCGAACGCGCTGCGGCAATCGAGGCAGGCTGATCGTAGAGGTACCGCGCTCGACCGAGCGCTGGCCTTCAGAAGACGGCACGGCGAACGTGACCGCCTTGCTCTGCGCCTGCCAACAGCCCTCGGGGACCGTCGAACCCCCTATTACTTCCCGATGCAGAACCTCCCGAAGATCTCCCCCAGCAGGTCCTCCGTACCAAAAACCCCGGTGATCTCCCCCAGCGCCTGATGGGCCAGGCGCAGTTCTTCGGCCAGCAGGTCCAGCGCGGGGGCGGGGCTATCCAAGTGGGCTGCGGCGGCGTCCAGGTGGCTGGCGGTGCGCTGCAGCGCATGCACATGGCGCTCGCGGGCGATGAACAGGCCCTCGGGCA
>JBMTXX010000047.1:0-17798 GCA_049453935.1 Rubrivivax sp. | reverse complement strand
CACAGGCACGCCGCCACCCGCTCACCCCATTCTCGAGGCGCGGTTGCCCATGCGCAGCTGGCTGACGATCTCCCGGTGCGCCGCGCCGTAGCCCTGGCGCACCGGCAGGCTCGCGCCAAGTTGCTCGCGCAGGCGCGGCAGGGCGTGGAAGGGCACGGGCGGGGCGATGTGGTGCTCGGCGTGGTAGTTCATGTTCCACGCCAGCCAGCGCCAGGGCGCGGCCACATCGGTGCTGCGGGTGTTGCGCAGGGGCTCGGGCTCGGTCACGCAGCCGACGTGCTCGGTCATGCGGATCCAGCGCATGACCGGCTGGCCCAGCAGCAGCGGCAGCACCCAGTGCCACAGCAGCGCGTCGACGCCGGCCGCGATCGCGAGAGCGGCCCCGGCGTAGACCGCGGCCATCACGCGGGCCTCGAGCACCAGGCGCGGACGGGCTGGCACAGGGGTGAAGCCGATCTCTTCGTCGTTCAGCCGCCCGAGGGCGCGCCGCACGATGCCCGACAAGCCACTCCACCAGTAGGGCAGCCCGCTGAGGTAGGACAGGTATTCCCAAGCCGAGCGCGGCATCGGGATGCGCTCCGGGTCGCGGCCGACCAGGTTGGTCTGCGCGTGGTGCTCGGTGTGCTCGTAGCGGAAGTGCAGTTGCGGCACGATGATGGCCAGCCCGCACAGCCAGGCGACCACGGCATTGGCGCGGCGCGTGCGGAAGGCCGAGAAGTGCGCGCACTCGTGCTGCGGGGCGAACAGGTGGACCAGGACGACGCCGGTGAGGAAGACCGCCGGCCAGACCCACAGGCTGCCGCGGCTGGCGGCAATGGCCCATTCGCCCAGGCCCAGCAGCGCCAGATGGCCGGCCAGGCGCCATGCGGCGTCTCGGTCGTTGCGCGGCATCAGCGCGGCCAGTTGGTCCCGGGAGAGCAGTTCGGCGCGCGCGCGCCGCGCGGCATGTGGATGCTGCGACGCGGCCGCGTCGCCCTGCCCGTCCGGTCGTGCCGGGGGGTGTCGCGGGTCGGACGACACGGCCACGGGGTCGCGGGCAGCGGCGGGGCCAGGGTGAGCGTCCATCGACGCGCATGGTAGCGCCGGCGCTGGCGCGGCATCGGGCCGGACGCCGTTTCGCGGCGAAGGAGCGCGCGGGCGGCCTTGACTCGTCGCCAATCGCCGGAAAGACAGCCGGGCAGACCCGATCGATGTGCAGTCGCGCAGACGCGCCACCCCGATCGTTTCACGCCTGTCCGGCAGGGAAGGACCGGCGGCGACCGGCCGGACCCTTCCCGTATCATCGAAGTCAGTTTCATGACGCACATGCCGGCCCAAAGCACCGCCCCCACCACCACCGGCGCCCCGCGCGCGCGGGCAGCCGTGCCCTGGCATCGCGCGTGGTGGTTCGAGGCCTTGCTCTTCGTCGTCTTCGCCGCAGGCCTGCTGGCCTTCGCCGTGCAGGGCGCGCAAAGCATGGGCTACCAGTGGAAGTGGGACCAGGTGCCGCGCTACCTGGTGCGCGTGATCGACGGCGAGATCATCTGGGGCGCGCTCACCCAGGGGCTGTTCGTCACGCTCGACATCGCCTGGCAGGCCGGGCTGCTGGCGCTGGTGATCGGCCTGGTCACCGCGGTGCTGCGCCTGTCGGGCACCGTGGTCGGCTCGGCGCTCGCCTGGGCCTACATCGAGGTCGTGCGCAACACGCCGATCCTGGTGCAGATGCTCATCGTCTACTTCATCATCGCCGCCATCCTCGGCATCCCGCGCCAGGGCGCAGGCGTGCTGTGTCTGGCGCTGTACGAGGGCGCTTTCGCGGCAGAGATCATCCGCGGGGCCATCGTCGCGGTCAAGCGCGGGCAGTGGGAGGCCGGGCGCAGCCTGGGGTTCTCGGAGTTCCACCTGTACCGGGACATCGTGCTGCCGCAGGCCGTGCCGTTGATGCTGCCGCCGCTGGGCGGCGTGCTGGTGAACCTGGTCAAGCACTCGGCCATCGTCAGCGTGATCGCCGTCTTCGACCTGACCACGCAGGCGCGCAACGTCGTCTCCGACACCTTCATGGCCTTCGAGATCTGGCTGACCACCGCGGCGATGTACCTCGTGGTCACGATCACGCTGTCGCTGGGCGTGAGCTGGCTCGAGCACCGCTACCGCCGGCGCTGAGCGCCCGACGACCGATCAGGCCGATGCAGCGCTATTCGCTTTTCTCCCTGGCCCGGCATGCCTTGACGCGCCACCGGCACTGGCAGCCGGCCTGGCGCACGCCGCGCCTGCGCGAGCGCTACGAGGTCATCATCATCGGCGCCGGCGGGCACGGCCTGGCGGCGGCGCACTATCTGGCGCGCGAGCACGGCATCACCGATGTGGCGGTGCTCGAGCGCGGCTGGCTGGGTGGCGGCAACATCGCGCGCAACACGGTGACGATCCGCTCGAACTACCTGCGCGACCAGAGCATCCCGTTCTACGTCAAGTCGGTGTCGCTGTTCGAAGGCTTGACGCGCGAGCTGAACATCAACCTGATGTACTCCAAGCGCACGATGATCGACGTCGTGCAGACCTCGCCCAAGCTGCGCGAGATCCGACGCCGCATGCTCAACGGCGCGCTGCACGGCTCGACCTACGAGCCCATCAGCGTCGAGGAGCTGCGCCGGCGCATCCCGCCGCTGACCGGCGGCGGCCCGGGCTCGCGCCTGCCCATCATGGCCGGCATGGTGCACACCGACGCCGCGGTGTGCCGCCATGACGCGGTGGCCTGGGGCTATGCGCGCTCGGCCGATGCGATGGGCGTGGAGATCCACCAGAACACCCCGGTGCTGGCGCTGCTGCGCGGTGCCGACGGACGCATCGCCGGCGTGCGCACACCCAAGGGCGAGGTGCGCGCGAACAAGGTGGCGGTGGTGGTGGCCGGCCACACGACGACCCTGACCGACACCGTCGGCCTGCGCCTGCCGCTGAAGACGATCAACCTGTCGGCCTATGTGTCCGAGCCGGTCAAGCCGCTGGTGGATGTGATCGTCAACTGCCCCGACATCGGCGTCTACCTCAGCCAGTCCGACCGCGGCGAGCTGATCATCGGCGGCGCGACCGATCCGGGGCAGTCGTTCCGGCGCGACATCAAGCAGAGCGTCTTCGAGGAATCGGTGGCCGCCATGCTCGAGCTCTTTCCCTCGTTCCAGCGCCTGAAGATGATGCGCCAGTGGGGCGGCGTGCTCGACATCGCGCACGACGCCACCCCCATCGTGTCGGCCACGCCGATCGGCGGCCTGTACGTCTCGGCCGGCTGGTGGGGCGGGTTCAAGGCGGTGCCGGCCGGCGGCTGGACGCTGGCGCACCTGATCGCGCGCGATCAGCCGCACCCGCTGATCGAGCCGTTCTCGCTCGACCGTTTCCGCCACCTCGACTACGTGATGGAGTCGGGGACGACGACGGCACGATGAGACCCCCGATGGACACTACGACGACAGACCCGGCACGCCGACCGGAGCCCGCGCCGCGATGCTGCTGATCCCCTGCCCGCACTGTGGCGAGCGCCACGAGTCCGAGTTCGTCAACGGCGGGCCGGTGCGCCTGCGCCGCGCCGAGGACCCGGGCGCGCTGGACGATGCGGCGTGGGTCGACTGGCTGACCGTGCCGCCCAACCCGATGGGGCCGCTGCGCGAGAAGTGGTGGCACCGCCTGGGCTGCGGCGCCTGGTTCGTCGTCGTGCGCGACACGGTCACGCATGCCGTGCAGCCCGACGCCGGGCCGCTGGCCGATGCGCCGGAGGCGCCGCATGGCTGAGATGTTCCGGCTGCCTGCTGGCGGGCACATCGACCGCACGCGCCGCTTGCGCTTCGAGTTCGACGGCCGGGCCTACACCGGCGTCGAGGGCGACACGCTGGCCTCGGCGCTGCTGGCCAACGGGGTGCGGGTGGTCGCGCGCAGCTTCAAGCTGCACCGCCCGCGCGGCGTCGTCTCGGCCGGCGCCGAGGAGCCGGCCGCCTTCGTCGAGCTGCTGGACGACGCGGCCAGCGCAAGCCAGCCGGCGACAACCGTGCGGCTGTTCGACGGCCTGCGCGCGCGCTCGGTGCTGGGCTGGCCGAGTGCGCGCCACGACTGGCTGGCGCCCCTGCAGTGGCTGGCACCGGTGCTGCCGGCGGCCTTCTATTACAAGACCTTCATGTGGCCGAACTGGCACTGGTTCGAGCCGTGGATCCGCCGCGTGGCCGGCATGGCGCACGCCCCCCCGACGCCGCCCGCGCAGGGCCAGTACGAGGTGCGTCATGCCCACTGCGATGTGCTGGTCGTCGGCTGCGGGCCGGCCGGGCTGAGCGCCGCGCGGGAAGCGGCGCGCGCCGGCTGTCGGGTGATGCTGGTGGACGAGGCGGCGGCACCGGGTGGCGCGCTGACCGGGCGGCGCGAGGTCATCGGGCAGGTCGATGCGCTGGACTGGGTGGATCGGACGGTGGCCGAGCTCGACGCCTGCCCCGAGGTGCGCCGACTGCCGCAGGCCAGCGCCTGGGCCGTGCGCGAAGCCGGCCTGGTGCTCGTGACCGAGCGCGCGCCGGTCGCCGCAGGGCTGATCCAGCGGACCTGGCGCGTGCGCGCCAAGCGTGTCATCGTCGCCACCGGCGCCGTCGAGCGCCCGCTGGTGTTCCGCGACAACGACCGCCCCGGCGTGATGCTGGCCGGTGCCGTGCAGGCCTACCTGCACCGGCACGCCGTGGTGCCCGGCCGGCGGGTGCTGGTCTTCACCAACAACGGCAGCGCCTATGAGCTGGTGCGGGACCTGCGCCAGGCCGGTGTCGAGGTCGTCGGCGTGGTCGATGCGCGTGCGCATGTCGACGACGGCGCGCGTGCCTGCGCCGGCTCGGTGCCGGTCTGGGCAGGCCACGTCGTCGAGCAGGCCGTGGGTGGCACCGGCGGGGTGAGGGGCGCGCGTGTGCGGCCCGCCGGCGGCGGGGCCGTGCGCCACGTCGACTGCGACCTGATCGCGGTGTCCGGGGGCTGGAACCCGCTGGTTCACCTGTATTCGCAGGCCCGCGGCACCCTGCGCTTCGATGAGGGGCTGGCCGCCTTCGTGCCCGACCGGCCCGGTCAGGCGTTCGAATGTGCCGGTGCAGCAGGAGGCCGGCTGGCGCTGGCGGCGGCGCTGGCCGACGGCGCGGACAAGGGGCGCCAGGCGGCGCGCGCCCTGGGATTCACCCCCGCGGTCCCGGACGACGCGAGCGTCTCGGCAGGCGCCGACCACGGCACCCGCCCGGCGGCCGATTCGCTGGCGCAGCAGCTGGCGGCGCCCGCCCCGGCCTATGCCATCGAGCCGCTGTGGCACGTGCAGCCGCTGCCCGAGGGCGCCAAGGCCTTCGTCGACCTGCAGCACGACGTCACCGTGGCCGACCTGCATCTGGCGCTGCGCGAGGGCTACGGCGCCATCGAGCACGTCAAGCGCTACACCACCGCCGGCATGGGCATCGACCAGGGCAAGACCGGCAACCTCAACGTCGTCGGCGCGGTGGCCGCCGCCCAGGGGCTGCGCATGGACTCGGTCGGCCAGACGACGATGCGCTCGCCGTGGGCGCCGGTGGAGTTCGGCGCGCTGGTCGGCGCGCGCGGCGGCCCGGTCTTCCTGCCCTACCGGCACACCCCGCTGACCGCCTGGCACATCGCGCACGGCGCCGTGATGTTCGAGGCCGGCGCCCGCTGGCGGCGGCCGCTGTACTACCCGCGGCCGGGCGAGGCCATGCACGAGGCCGTGCAGCGCGAGGCGCGCGCCGTGCGCGAGGCCGTGGCCATGTACGACGGCTCGCCGCTGGGCAAGGTCGAGATCCGCGGCCCGGACGCGCTGGCGCTGCTGCAGATGCTCTACACCAACGACTTCTCCACGCTCGAGGTCGGCATGGGGCGCTACGGCATCATGCTCAGCGACGACGGCATCGTGCTGGACGACGGCGTGAGCTTCAAGCTCGGCGAGGGCCACTACCTGATGTCCACTTCGACCGGCAACGCCGACGAGGTCTGGCGCCACATGCAGCACTTCCTGCAGGTGGAGCGCCCGCACTGGCGGGTGCGGCTGGCCAACCTGACGGCCGTGTGGGGCAACGCGACGATCTGCGGCCCGCGGGCACGCGAACTGCTGGCCGCACTCGGCACCGACATCGACCTGTCCAACGAGGCCTTCCCTTTCATGGGGCTGCGCCACGGGCGCGTGGCGGGTTTCGAGGCACGGGTGGCGCGCGTGAGCTTCACCGGCGAACTCAGCTTCGAGGTCAACGTGCGCGCCCGCGACCTGCCGGCGCTGTGGCAGCACGCCTACGACGCGGGGCAGGCCATGGGGCTGGCGCTGGTGGGCTCCGAGACCAACCACGTGCTGCGGGTGGAAAAGGGCTTCCTGTCGCTCGGCCACGAGGTGGACGCCACCGCCGACCCGCACGACCTGGGCATGGGCTGGGCGATGTCGCGCAAGAAGGCCGACTACCTGGGCAAGCGCGCCGTGGCGATCCGTCGCGCCGGCACGTCGGGCCGGCGCGAGCTGGTCGGGCTGCTGCCCGAGGACCCGAAGCGCCTGCTCGTCGAAGGCGCGCCGCTGACCCCGGGCGGCCGGCGTGAGGCCTCGGAGGGCTTCGTCAGCGCCTGCGTCTGGAGCGTGGTGCACGACCGCAGTGTGGCGCTGGGCCTGCTGGCCGACGGGCGGCAGCGACACGGGCAGACCGTGCACGTGCGGATGAAGGACGAGGTCGTGCCGCTCAAGGTGGTCGCCCCGTGCTTCCACGACCCGCAGGGCCTGCGGATGCGTTCATGAGGGCCTGGCGATGACCGCACCCCCGTCACCGTCGTCACCGATGCCTGTCTCGCGCTATGACGCGCGCGTGCAGTTGCTGCCGACCCCGACGATGATCGAGTTGCTCGGCCCGGCCGAGGACGTGCTGCCGCGTCTGCGCGCGCTCGGCCTCGAGGACCCGGCGCCCTGCAGGGCCCTGCAGGCGGGCGGCCTGCGACTGCTGCGCCCCGCACCGTCCCACTGGCTGCTGATCGCGCCGCCGTCCGATGGACCGGGCCTGCTGACACGCCTGCGCGCCACTGCGTTGGGTGACGACACGCTGATCGTCGACATCGGTGACGGCTGGGCGCACTTTGCCGTGGCCGGCGCGCAGGCCGGTGAGCTGCTGGCCATCGCCAGCCCGCTCGACACCCATCCGCGCGCCTTCGCCGCGGACGGCGCCACCTTCACCGAAGCCTTCGGGCTGCGTGCACTGCTGCTGCGCGAAGCCGGCGGCTTCCAGATCGCCTTCGAGCGCAGCCATGCGCCGATGGTCGCGGACTGGTTCGCACGGCTGCAGGGTGTCCCCCGGGACGGCCCACTGGTCGCGCAGGCCGACTTCTGTTAGAACCCGTGCGTCGTCAAGGGCCGCAGAGCCGTTCGATGCTTCCTTCCACCCTGAGTCTTTCCTCGAGAGGTATCCGATGATCTCCTTCAAACGCCGACTCCTCATCGCAGCCACCGCGCTGTTGGCCACCGCCTGGGCCCCGGCCGCACTCGCGCAGCAGGACAACCTGGTCGAGACGATCAAGCAGCGTGGCAAGCTGATGGTCGGCTTCTCCAGCTTCGTGCCCTGGGCGATGCGTGACAAGCAGGGCCAGTGGGTCGGCTACGAGATCGACGTCGCCACCAAGCTGGCCAAGGACCTGGGCGTGCAGATCGAACTCGTGCCCACCGCCTGGGACGGGATCATCCCCTCGCTGATCGCCGGCAAGTTCGACGTCATCATCGGCGGCATGTCCATCACGCCGGCGCGCCAGCAGCAGATCGACTTCACCGACGGCTACTCCAACTCCGGTCAGGGCGTGGCGGCGTCGAAGAAGATCGCCGCCAACCTGAAGTGGCCCGAGGGCTACAACAGCGCCAGCGTGACCTTCACCTGCCGCCGCGGTGCCACGCCCTGCAAGCTGATCCAGGACCAGTTCCCCAAGGCCACGCTGCGCCAGTTCGACGACGACGCCATCGCCTTCCAGGAGGTGATCAACGGCAACGCCCACGCGACGATCACGAGCGAGCCCAAGCCCACGTTCTTCGTGCTGAAGAACCCCGACACGCTGTTCAAGCCGGTGCAGCAGAACATCACGTCCAACACCGAAGGCTTCGGTGTGCGCAAGGGCAACCCGAAGGCGCTGGCCACCTTCAACGACTGGATCGCGCAGAACAAGGACTGGCTGAAGGCCCGCCACAGCTACTGGTTCAAGACCCAGGACTGGTCGGCGATGGTGCCGTCCTGAGCGCGTGCCACAGCGCTCCTGAGACGCCCACCCGCGTGACCTGACAGGCCCCGGATGCCCCCTCGACCCAGACCTCGAAGCCGCTGGCGCTGGCGCTGGATCGACACGGTGCTGCTGGGTCTGGTGATGGCCGGGGTGGGCTATCTGGCCTGGCGGACGAACTCGGTCTTCAACTACCGCTGGGACTGGAGCACCGTCTGGCCCTTCATCTTCCGGCTGGACGCGCAGACCGGCCGCTGGGTGCCCAACATCCTGGTCGAAGGCTTCTTCACCACGATCCGGCTGGCGGTCTACGGCATCTTGATCGCTGCGGTCATCGGCACGCTGATGGGCATCGCGCGCAACAGCCGCCGGCTGTTCCTGCGCCTGCTCAGCGGCACCTACGTGATGCTGATCCGCAACATCCCGCCGGTGGTGTTCGTCTTCGTCTTCGTGTTCTTCGTCGCCAGCCAGCTGATGCCCAAGGTGGCGCTGGCCGACCAGGTGGCGGCGCTGTCGCCCTTCTGGCAGGGCGTGGTGAGCGTGCTGTTCGGGCAGATCAAGCTGCTGGACAACTTCGTGCTCGGCCTGATCTGCCTGTCGGTGTTCTCGGGCGCCTACGTCACCGAGATCGTGCGCGCAGGCATCGAGTCGGTGCCGCGGGCGCAGATCGAAGCGGCCCAGAGCCTGGGCATGTCACGCCGGCACATCGTCATGGACGTCGTCTTGCCGCAGGCGCTGCGCAACGTGCTGCCACCGATGGCCGGGCAGTTCATCCAGATGATCAAGGACTCCTCGCTGGTGTCGCTGGTGTCGATCCAGGAGCTGTCCTTCATGGCGCAGGACGTGCAGGTGACCACGCAGCGCGTCTTTGAGGTCTTCGTCTTCGTCGGCGCCGTCTACTTCGTCATCTGCTTCACGCTGTCGCGGCTGTTCGCCCGGCTGGAGCAACGCGCGGCGCAGGCCGGTCGCTGAACGCGGCGCGTCGTCGCCTGAAGCCTGGCACGACGTCCGCGAGCCGTCATTTCCCACCTCCCGGAGTACGCCCCCCGATGTCCACGCCCCCGATCATCCAGATGCGCGGCGTCAGCAAGTGGTTCGGCGCGCTGCAGGTGCTGCGCGAGGTCGACCTGGACATCCAGGCCGGCGAGCGCGTGGTGATCTGCGGGCCCTCGGGCTCGGGCAAGTCCACGCTGATCCGCTGCATCAACCGGCTCGAGCCGCACGACGCCGGCACCATCACCGTCGACGGCACGGTGCTGGACGACGACGATCGCCATGTCCAGGCGATCCGGCGCGAGGTGGGCATGGTGTTCCAGAGCTTCAACCTCTTCCCGCACCTGACGGTGTTGGAGAACTGCGCGCTGCCGCAGATCCGGGTGCGTGGCACGCCGCGCGCGCAGGCGCAGGCCAAGGCCATGAGCTACCTCGAGCGCGTGCGCATCCCCGAGCAGGCCGGCAAGTACCCTTCGCAACTGTCCGGCGGGCAGCAGCAGCGCGTGGCGATCGCGCGCTCGCTGTGCATGGAGCCCAAGATCCTGCTGTTCGACGAGCCGACCTCGGCGCTCGACCCGGAGATGATCAAGGAGGTGCTGGACGTCATCGTCGACCTGGCCGGCAGTGGCAAGACGATGGTGGTGGTCACGCACGAGATGGGCTTCGCGCGCAAGGTGGCCGACCGCGTGGTCTTCATGGACGCCGGCCGCATCGTCGAGCAGGGGCCGCCGGCCCAGGTGTTCGGCGCGCCGCAGTCCGATCGCACCAAGCTGTTCCTGTCGAAGATCCTGGACCATTGAGCGCTGGATCGTGGCCATCGTCGCGACCGCCGAAGCGGCCCCTGGAGGTTCCTGCCGATGACGTCGACACCCACCCCGCGCACCGCTGCCGACAGCCTGCTGCGCTGCGACATCGACCTGCACGCCGAGGGCAAGGCCATCGGCTTCGTGCGCCAGCCGCACTCGGTGCACCGCTCGGCCTACGGCTGGATTCCCACGCCGATCGCGCGCATCGCGCGCGGAACAGGCCCGCAGGTGCTGCTGATGGCGGGCAATCACGGCGACGAGTGGGAAGGTCAGATCGCGCTGGGCGAGCTGATCCGCGAGCTGCAGCCGGCCGACATCCGGGGCCGGCTGGTCATCCTGCCCTCGGCCAACTTCCCCGCCGCCAGCGCCGGGCAGCGCACCTCACCGATCGACGACGGCAATCTGAACCGGTCCTTCCCCGGCGACACCCACGGCTCGCCCACCTCGCAACTGGCCTGGTGGCTGGAGCACGTGCTGCTGCCGGGGTTCGACCTGGTCTTCGACCTGCACTCGGGCGGCAGCTCGCTGACCTACCTGCCCTGCGTGCTGGCCTACCGCCAGCCCGAGCCGGCGGCGATGGAGCGGCTGCTGCGGCTGGCGCGTGCCTTCGGCGCGCCGGTGAGCTTCTTCTCCAATGCGCCGTCCAGCGGCGGGCGCACCACCTCGGCCGCGGCGCTGCGCCAAGGGGTGCTGGGCATGGCCACCGAGTGCGGCGGCGGCAACCTCGTCACCGCCGGGTCGATGGCGCTGATGCGGCAGGGCCTGCGCCGCGTGCTGCACGAGATCGGCCTGCTCGAGGCGGCCGACCTGCCCGCGCCCGCGCCCACGCGCCTGATGCAGGTGGGCGGCGACACCCATCATGTCTACGCGATGGAGCGTGGCCTGTTCGAACCCTTGGCCGAGGTGGGCGAGCGCGTCAGCGCCGGCCAGCCGGCGGCGCGCCTGCACTTCCACGACTCGCCCTGGCGCGAGCCGGCGCTGCTGCGCTTCGAGATCGACGCCACCGTGCTGTGCAAGCGCGTGCCGGCGCCCTGCGAGCGGGGAGACTGCCTGTATCAACTGGGGACGGACTGGGTGCCGGGCTGAGCGTCCACTGGCGTGTCGAGGCCCACCTGGGCACCCCCGGGGGCCGGACGCGAAGACGGCCCGACGCGCACCTGATTGCGACCTGAGCGCTTGGCTTCGTACAGCCCGGCGTCGGCCCGAGCGATCGCCGCTTCGATGGCCTCGTCGACCGCGAAGCCGCTGACGCCGATGCTGATCGTCACCGGTACGGCCGCGCCTTCACGCACCGGGATGGGCGATTGCGCCACCTGCGCCCGCAAAGACTCGGCCAGATGGGCAGCGTCCTGTAGGCCGCAAGCCTTGACGACGAGAAGGAATTCCTCGCCGCCCCAGCGCGCGGCGATGTCCGACGCGCGCATGCGCTGCTTCAACTGGGCCGCCACGCCTTGCAGCACGCGGTCGCCCGCCAAATGACCGTGCCGATCGTTGATGGCCTTGAAGTCGTCGATGTCCACCAGCAGCACGGCCACCGGCTCGGGCCGGCGCCTGAGGTCGGCCACCAGCCGCCCCATCAACAGATCGAAAGCCTGACGGTTCAGCAGGCCGGTGAGCTTGTCGGTGACGGCCATATGCTCGATGCTGCGCTGGTAGCGGCGCAGCACCAGATGGGTCAGTCCCAGAACGACCGCCATCAGCACGAAGCTCAGCGCGAGATTGGTGTTCAGGGTGTGGCGCACGCCCTCCAGCGCGTCCCGTTCGTCCTTCTCGACGAAGAGGTACCACTTCAGTTCAGGCAAGGCGGTGACGTGCAACAGTCGGCGATGGCCGTTCACCTGGTATTCGTAGGCCCCCGAAGGCGCGGCCAGGATGCGGTCGACGAGCCCGCCCAGCCCGGGGCGGTCCCGCAGGTCCGTGGACGCCCCGCCGCTGTCGGGCCCGACCGGCACGACGTGGCCCCGCGCGTCGACGAAGTAGATGGTGCGTTGGAACCTCTGCTGGTAGTCGGCCACCGTTCGGCGCACCGAGTCCACCGCCAACCCGATGCCGGTGGCCCCGATGTACCGACCGGAGAAATCGAGCACCCGGTAGTTGATGAACACGGTGAAGGTGTCGGCATTCGCGAGGTCGGGATCGAAATTGACCTCGTAGGGCTCCAAGAGGTCTCGCACCCGGAAGTACCAACGATCACGCGGCTCGCTCGGCGAGACCTCTTTCAGGATGCCTTCACCGGTGTAGTAACGCCGGGTGCGCTCGGAAACGAAGAAGCTGCTGACGGCACCGAAGCGCGTCTTCACCTCGGCCAGATAGCGCGACAGGTCCTGCGGAGTGCGCTCGCCCTGCAACACCCAGTCGCGCAAGAAGGTGTCGCTGGCCATGGTCGAGGAGATCAGCACCGTGCGCACCAGATCCTTCTGGATCTCTGCCTGGATATGGCTCGAGGCCAGCGGCAGCTCGCGCGAGATGATGGCCTCGCGTATGGCCTGCCGCGACACGTGGTAGCTGGCCAGCGACGTGGCCATGAAGCCACCCCCCAGCAACAGGGTCAGCACCAGCAGCAGCCGGCCGCGGCCCAGGCCCCACCGCGCGCTCATCGGCCCTCACCGCCCCTGGGCGGACCATGATCCGGCGGGGCGATGGATGGAGATGTCGGACACATGGGCACATTGTGCGTCCCGAAGACATGCCGAAACAGGCCGTGAATACGCCTATACGAGACCACACGCCAGGACGCGAAGCGGTTGTCCTGCGGAGCCGCTCAAGGTCGAGCCCTGCGACGAAGGCGTCGACAGGGTGTGGGCTGTCGCGGCGCACACGGCTCGCAACAGCCAGCGCGCAGTGCTGCGCAGCGCCCCGGGAGGTTCATGGTGGCAGCTGCGCCGCCGGACGGCCTCAGCCCCTGGCGCGCCGGTGCCGCCTGATCAGTCGCTACAGCAGCGCCGCGCGATCGATCGGCGTGCCGACGACGAAGACGCAGTCGCCTTGCTCGGTGACCGGGATGGCCTTGGTCACCACGACGATGCCGTCCGAGGGCGAGCACAGCAGCTCGGGCGGGCGGTCGGGACGGTCCATGAACCACAGCCGGCCCACCGGCTGGCCGGCCGCCACCGGATCGCCAGGTTCGAGCATGGCCTCGAACATCCCGTCCTCGGGCGACACGACGATGTTGCGCGGATCACGCCCGTCGATGATCACCGCCGGCGGCAGGCCCAGCGACGCACGGGTGTGCACCTCGCCTTCCAGCACACCGACGTGCCGCAGCACGTTGTTCAGGCCGCTCCACGCCAGGCGGTGGATGGGTGCGGGCGTGCGCCCGCCGCCGCCGAGCTCGGTCGTGACGACGAGCTTGCCCTGGTTCTCGGCCTCCACCGGCAGCAGCCCGTTGCCGTTGACGTCGATGTACAGGTAGTGGTGGTCGGTGCACCAGGCCTCCATGGCCTCGAGCATGGCGCGGCGCTGCACCGGGTCGTCGACCACGTGCATGTGCGAGCACGGCAGGAACCAGGCGCTGCGCCCGCCCGAATGCATGTCGATGACCACATCGGCCATCGGGAAGAGGACGCGAGTGAGGTAGTCGGACAGTTGCTCGTGCGGCGGCCCGTCGGGCCGGCCCGGGAAGGCGCGGTTGAAGTTGATGCCCGACGGCCAGTTGCGCGTGTTGGCCTTGGAGGCCCCGGGCGACAGCACCGGGATGACGATCACGCGGCCCCTGACCTTCTCCGGGGAGAGTTCGTGCAGCAGCCGCATCCCCGCGACCTGCCCCTCGTACTCGTCGCCGTGATTGCCGCCCAGCACCAGCACCGTGGGCCCGTCGCCGTTGACGACGCAGCCGATGTGGATGAAGGTGCTGGCCCAGCCGGCCGTGTTGGTGATCTTGTGGATGCGCAGGTGACCGATGCGCTTGCCGGGGGCGTGCAGGTCGATGCTGCAGGAGACGGAAGAAGGACCCATCGAGACGACTCCTTGCACGGGGACGGGCAAACGCTGCCCCGCGATCTGGTCGTCTATTGTATACAGTAAGACAGACCCGTCCTTCAACGATCCGCTTCGAGGACGGCCGGGAGCGCAGACGCCGCCCCCGTGTGCCTGGGGCCCCTTCAGTCGTACCGGTAGAACCCGCGCCCGGTCTTGCGCCCCAGGCGCCCGGCGGCCACCATGTCCACGAGCAGCGGCGCGGGGCGGTACTTCGGATCCCCGAAGCCGTCGTGGAAGACGCGCATCACCGCCAGCATCGTGTCCAGGCCGATCATGTCGGCCAGCGCCAGCGGGCCGATCGGGTGGTTGCAGCCCAGCTTCATGCCGGTGTCGATGTCCTCGGCCGTGGCCAGGCCCTCCTGCAGCACGAAGATGGCCTCGTTGATCATCGGGCACAGGATGCGGTTGACGACGAAGCCCGGGCTGTTGCGCACCGTGATCGGCGTCTTGCCCACGCGCTGCGCGAAGGCCATGGCGCGCGCGTGGGTCTCGTCCGAGGTCTGCAGGCCGCGGATGATCTCCAGCAGCGCCATCATCGGCACCGGGTTGAAGAAGTGCGTGCCGATCAGGCGCTCGGGCCGTTGCAGCACCGCGGCGAGTTGCGTGATCGAGATGGACGAGGTGTTGGTGGCAATGACCGCATCGGCGTCGGCCAGGCGGTCGGCCTCGCGCAGGATGCGCAGCTTGAGCTCGAGGTTCTCGGTGGCGGCCTCGATGACCAGCCCGGCGCCGGCCAGGTCGGCGTAGGCGGTGCTGCCGCGCACACGCGCCAGTGCGGCCTGCCGGTCGGCCTCGGCCAGTGTGCCCTTCTTCACCAGACGCTCCAGGCTGCGCCCCAGCGCCGCCTGCCCGCGCTGCACCGCCTCGTCGCTGACATCGATCATCGTCACCTGCAGCCCGGCCATCGCGGCCACCTGCGCGATGCCGTTGCCCATGGTGCCGGCGCCGATGACGGCCAGGGTCTGAAGGGAGTGGTCCTGCGATGCCATGCGAGTGTCCTTTTGGATGGGGTCGAACGGGGAAGGGAATGGATCATCGAGGATAGCGCGGGCCGATGACTCGGGGCTGTGCCGCGCCGGCTGGGCTGCGCGTCCGCAGGGCAGAGCGCCGGACAGCCGCCCTCAGGAGCCGCCCGCGCCTTCGGCGTCCAGGGCCTGCTGGACGAGGGCCGCCATGGCGCGCGCCGCGTCACAGGCCTGCTCACGCAGCCCGCGCACCGTGCCATGCCGGTCCGGCAGGGCCTCGTCCTGGCTGGCCTTGAACTTGCCTTCCAGGTGATCGATGGGGATTTCGATGCCCACGATGGCGCGCATCATCTTGTCCATGAACGCCGCCGGCGCATCGGACACCGACCAAGGCGTCGGCCGATGAGACTCGTGGGCCTGCGTGAGGCGGCTCAACACCTCGAACACGCGTTCACGGTCCTCGACCGCCCGCGCCACACCCTGCGCATGGACGACCACGTAATTCCAGGTGGGCACAACCTCGCCGTGGGCCTGCTTGCCCGGATACCAGCCGGGCGTGATGTACGCCTGCGGCCCCTGGAACATCACCACCGAGGGCACGGCCGGGCCCAGTTGACGCCAGACGGTGTTGGCGCGCGAGACATGCCCGATCAGGGTGCCGAAAGGCCCCCGGTCACGATCCAGCAGAAAGGGCACGTGGTTCGCGACCAGGCCGTCGCGGCCATGGCACACCCAAGCGCCCAGCGGATGGGATGCCATCAGGGCGTACAGCGCTTCACGGTCGGTCATCCGGTGCTGCGGGTGGATGTACATGGCAGGTGCCTCTGCGTCCCGGGTGCTCAGATCCCGGACAGGGCATGCCGCACCAGCAGCGCCGACAGCACGCACATGGTCAGGCCGATCAGGCCGTCCAGCACCCGCCAGGCCACGGGCCGCGCGAACCAGGGGGCCAACCAGCGGGCGCCGAATCCCAGCATCGAGAACCACGCCAGGCTGGCCCCGGCCGCCCCAGCGATGAACCATGCCCGCAGCGCGGCCGGCTGCTGCGCGCCGATGCTGCCGACCAGCAGCACGGTGTCCAGGTAGACATGCGGGTTCAGCAGCGTGAAGGCCGCGGCCTGCGTCACCACCGCCGCGCGCGAGACGGACGACCCGGCAGCCGACGCCTCCAACCGCTGCACCTGCCGCGCGCGCCGCAGCGCCCGCCAGCCGTAGACCGCCAGGAAGGCGGCACCGGCCAGCGCCAACGCGCGGGCCAGGCCCGGGCTCTGCCCCAGCGCCTGTGCCATGCCCATGACACCCGCGGCGATCAGCACCGCGTCGGCGACGGCGCAGAACAGCACCACGCTGCCCACGTGCTCGCGGCGCAGGCCCTGGCGCAGCACGAAGGCGTTCTGCGCGCCGATGGCCACGATGAGCCCGAAGCCCAGGGCCAGGCCCTGGAAAAAGACCGGGAAGGCCATCGTGGCATTGGCGGCGGGTGTCATGGAGGCAGAGCTTGCCAGCCCGGAAGACTGAAGGCAAACTCATCTTGCTAAAGATGATGAAGCAAAACTGATCTAAAGCCGATCCCCCACCGATCCATGCTCGACTACGCCGCCCTGTCTGCCCTGGCCGCCGTCGTCCGCGAGGGCAGCTTCGAGCGCGCCGCGCAGGCGCTGTTCGTCACGCCGTCGGCGGTGTCGCAGCGCATCCGTGCGCTGGAAGAGCGGGTGGGCTGCGCTTTGGTCGTGCGCGGCCAGCCCTGCCGCCCCACCGACGCCGGCCGTCGCCTGTGCCAGCACGTGGACCGCGTGCGGCTGCTCGAGCAGGAACTGCAAGGCACGCTGCCGACCCTGGCGCCGCAAGGCCCCACGCGCGTGGCGCTGCCGATCGCCGTGAACGCCGACAGCCTGGCCACCTGGTTCGCGCCCGCCGTGGCCGCCTTCGCGGCCGATGCGCCGGTGCTGGTGGAGTTGTCGGTGGACGACCAGGACCACACCGCCGTCTGGCTGCGCAACGGCACGGTGCTGGCCGCCGTGACCGGCACGGCCCGGCCCCCGGCCGGCTTCAACAGCCGGCCGCTGGGCGCCATGCGCTACATCGCCGCCGCCAGCCCCGCCTATGTGGCGCGCCACCTCGCCGGGGGCGTCGGGGCGGCTTCCCTGGCGCGTGCACCCAGTCTGGTCTTCAACGCCAAGGACGACCTGCAGGCCCGCTGGGTGCGGCGCCTGTGCCACCGGGACGTCGAACTCCCCCGGCACGCCGTGCCCTCGGCCCACGCCTTCGTCACCGCTGCGGTGGCCGGCATGGGCTGGGGCCTGCACGCCGAAGACCTCGTCGCCCCGCACCTGGCGCAGGGCACGCTCGTCGAACTGGTGCCCCACAGCCCGCTTGACGTGCCGCTGTACTGGCAGCACGCCCGCGCCGCGTCGTCACTGATCGACGGCTTGAGCGCTGCCGTGGTGGCTGCTGCGGGTCGGGCCCTGAGGCCTGCTCCAGAGATGTGACAACGGGCTCGCGCGGGCGGCGCGCAGCCCCAGCGGCGACACCGGCCCGATCCCGCTTCACCGCCCGCGAAAGCAACCCCGGGTGGCGACCAGCGGCACGGCAAAGGCCAGGCCGAACACCGTGTTGAGGACCGCGTTAGGCCACAGCCCCGTCCACAGCGACACCGTGGTGTCGGGCACGAACCAGCCCGCCAGCGAGACCGCGAAGAGATCCCAACCGTGACGCTCGCCCCGGCGAAACGGGCCGTGCAGCGTCAGCCACAGGGCCAGCCCCCACCCCACCATCACCGAGCCCATGACGCCGTGCGCGAGCGTGAGGTAGGGCTGCACCCCCGGCCCGAAGGCCGCCAGCGCAT
>JBMTXX010000046.1:0-18077 GCA_049453935.1 Rubrivivax sp. | reverse complement strand
AGCACGTCCAGCTCGGACTCGCTTTCGACATTGAAGCAGCGCACGCCGGCCTCGAGCGCGCGCCGCATCTCGGAGCGCGTCTTGCCCACGCCCGAGAACACCGTCTTGCCCGGGTCGCCGCCGGCGGCGATGACGCGCTCGAGCTCGCCCGCGGAGACGATGTCGAAGCCGCAGCCGGCCTGCGCGAAGGTCTGCAGCACCGCGAGCGATGAGTTGGCCTTCATCGCATAGCAGATCAGATGCTCACGGCCAGCCAGCGCACGCTGGTAGCCGGCCAGCGCCGCGAGCATCGCGCGGCGCGAGTAGACATACAGCGGGGTGCCGAAGTCGCGCGCCAGCGCGCCGAGTTCGCAGCCGTCGAGCCACAGCGCGCCGTCGCGACGCTCGAGCCAGGGGGCGCCGGGCAGCGGCGCAGCGGTGTTCATCGAAAGGTCTCCTGGTGTGGGCCGTACCGGGCCGCGTCGGCGCGCGGGGCTCGTCGAGACCCCCGCGGCGGGGAGGTCATCGCATCGGCGCAGAGGCGCCGGGCCCGGTGGCGGGCCGGGCCGCTGGCGTGGCAGGCGCCTGGGCGTTCATGGCCCCTGCGGCCGGGGCAGCCGCGGGGGTCGAGCCCGTCTTCGCCGATGCCGCCGATGCCGCCGAAGCGGGCGGCGGCAAGGTCAAAGGCCCCTTCTGGCCACAGCCCGCGATGGTCAGAATCAAACCCAGCGCCGCCAGCGATGTCAGGACCTGGGACAGGGTCGTCCGGCCGGCGGTCGGTGCCCGTCGCTGCCCCGTCGATACACTGTCCTGCCTGTCTTCGCAACCCATCAAACGATTCTAGCGACCATGTCCGACGCCCCTGACGCCACCCCCTTGTCGGATGCCGACTACCACCGCCTGACCGCGGCCGTGCTGGCAGCGATCGAGGCCCGCGCCGATCGCTGGCTGCAGGACGACGTCATCGACATCGACACCCACCGCACCGGCGGGCTGCTGGAGTTGGCCTTCCCGGACGGCAGTCGGATCGTCGTCAACACCCAGCCGCCACTGCACGAGCTGTGGCTGGCCTCGCGCGCCGGCGGCTATCACTTCCGGCATGCGGCTGGCCGCTGGGTCGACACGCGCGACGGCACCGAGTTCTTCCAGACGCTGACGCGAGAGGCCACGGCCCAGGGTGGGCGCGAGTTGCGCTTCGAAGCACCCGCCGCAGCGGGCTGACAGGCTGGGGCGTCCGCGGGGCACGCAAGGCCCGCCCGGGCCGGGCAAGGCCTGCCGCGCGGCAAGGTCTGCGCGCACTTGACCCGGCCAGGCCCCGACCCGCGCTCAGCGCCGGAACAGGTCGAGGATGCTGCGGCGCTCCGCCGGGTCCGGCGCGGCAGGCACGGGGTCGTCCAAACCGACGCTGGCCACGCCTCGTCCACGTGAGAACTCGTCGTAGACCCAATCCTCTGCGCCGCGGATCAAGCCCCCAGGCATGGGCAGTTCGCGCACCGGCACGTCGCGCAACGCGCCGGCCATGAAATCGATCCACACCGGCAGGGCCAGACCGCCGCCCGTCTCGTTGCTGCCGAGCTTGCGCGGCGTGTCGTGGCCGATCCACACGGCAGCCACCAGCGACGGCTGGAATCCGACGAACCAGGCATCCATCGAGTCGTTGGTGGTGCCGGTCTTGCCGTAGAGGTCGGAACGCTGCAGACGCACCTGCGCCTTGGCTGCCGTCCCGCTGCGGGTGACCTCCTGCAGCATCGAAGCCGTCAGCCAGGCGTTGCGCTCGTCGATCACGCGCAAGGACTCGTCCAGCACCGGCACAGGCCGCTCCAGCAGCACACGGCCGCGCGGGTCGGTCACCCGGGCGACGAGCATGGGCTCGACCCGGTATCCGCCGTTGGCGAAGACCGCATAACCCGAGGCCATCTGCAAGGGCGTGACCGAGCCGGCCCCCAGGGCCATCGTCAGGAACGGCGGGTGTCGCTCCGCTTCGAAGCCGAAACGGGTGAGCCAGCCCTGCGCGTAGGTCGGGCCGATGGCCTGCAGGACGCGGATCGACACCATGTTCTTCGACCGCGCCAGCGCGGTGCGCAGCGTCATCGGTCCGTCGAACTTGCCGTCGTAGTTCTTCGGCTCCCAGGGATCGCTGCCGGTGGCGTCGGCGTCGAAGTACAGAGGCGCGTCGTTGACCACCGTGGCCGGGCCGAACCCCCGCTCCAGCGCTGCCGAATAGATGAAGGGCTTGAAGCTCGACCCTGGCTGACGCCAGGCCTGCGTCACGCGGTTGAACTGGCTGCCGCGCTGGTCGAAGCCGCCGACCAGCGCCTTGATGGCGCCGGTGCCAGGGTCCATCGCCACGAAGGCCCCTTCCACCTCGGGCACCTGGGTCAGCACCCAGTTGCCATCGTCGCCCTGCCACACGCGGACGACGGCACCGCGCCGGATGCGGATCTTGGCCGGTGCCTGCGCGCCCAGCCCCGAGGCGGCGGGCTTCAGGCCTTCGCCGGTCACGACGACCTTTTCGCCGGAGCGCAGCATCGCCTCCACCTTGGCAGGGGCGGCCCGCAGGACCACCGCTGCGCGCAGTTCCTCGAAGTCGGGGTGATCGGCGAGCGCCTCGGCCACACGGGCGTCGAGCGCAGCGGGTGCCGTCGGCAGGGCGACGACGGCCTCCGGCCCCCGGTAGAACTGCCGCTGCTCCAGGTCCAGCAGCCCCCGGCGCAGCGCCCGCACCGCCGCCTGCTGCGCGCGCGAGTCGATGGTCAGGTGCACGTGCAGACCGCGCGAGTAGGTCTCGGCGCCGTACTGCGCGAACACCAGTTGCCGCGCCATCTCGACGACGTGGTCGGACGATGCGGATTCGCGCCTGGGCTGCCGGTAGCTCAGCTTCTGACGCAAGGCCGCGTCGTGCTCGTTCTCGGTGATCGCCCCGGTGGCGAGCATGCGCTCGATGATGTAGCGCTGGCGGATCTCGGCGCGCCGCGGGTTGGCCAGCGGGTTGTAGGCAGAGGGCGCCTTGGGCAGGCCGGCCAGCATCGCCGCTTCGGCGATCGTGATGTCCTTCAGCGGCTTGCCGAAGTAGACCTCGCTGGCCGCCGCGAACCCATAGGCGCGGTTGCCCAGGAAGATCTGGTTCATGTAGATCTCGAGAATCTGGTCCTTGGTCAGCAGCGACTCGATCTTGAAGGCCAGCAACACCTCGTAGAGCTTGCGCGTGAAGGTCTTGTCGGTGGTGAGATAGAAATTGCGGGCCACCTGCATGGTGATGGTGGACGCGCCCTGGCTCTTGGCTTCGGAGAACTGCGCCAGCGCCGCCCGGGCCACGCCACGGTAGTCGACGCCGCTGTGGCGATAGAAGTTGGTGTCCTCGATGGCGAGCACGGCGTCGCGCATGATCTCGGGGATCTGCTCGATCGGCGTATAGATGCGGCGCTCCTCGCCGAACTCGCCCAGCAACACGCCATCGGAGGAGAACACGCGCATCGGCTGCTTGGGCCGGTAGTCGGTCAGGCTGTCGATCTCGGGCAGGTTGGGGTAAGCCACGGCCAGCGCAATGCCGGCCGTCATCACCGCCGCGAGCACCAGCGCCAGGCCGAGCCCGAACAGTGCGATCAAGGCACGCAGCAGCCAGCCGCGCAGCGTGCGCCGGGCCGGCGCAGGGTCGGAGGCCGGCGGCCGCTTGGCGGCTGGCCGGGGTGGGGTCTTCTCGGAGGCGGAGGGTTCGCGCGGCATCGCCGCGCAGCATAAGGGCTTTCGCGGTCCCCGATCGCCCCCCTGCCCGCAAACCCCGCGTCGGTCCGCAGCGCCCCTCCAGGAGGCCGAGCGTCGCGCCAACGCTTGCTGATAGCATCGAAACTCTCGTATCGAAGATGCTTTTCGCCCCGGAACGGACACCAGGAGACAGCCAAGGTGGGATGGTTCACCCGGTTCGCGGGTCATCGCCGGGCGCCACTGGTCGGCCTGGACCTCAGTTCGACCCGCGCCAGACTGGTCGAACTTGAGCGCGACCGCAGTGGGCGCTGGACGCTGGTGCGGCTGGCCAGTGAAGCCCTGGACAAAGGCTGGGTCAGCGAGGGACAGATCGAGCAGCTGGACGAGGTGGCCGGTGCCGTGCGCCGCGTCGTGGCGCGCAGCGGCACCCGCACCCGCCGCGTGGCCATGGCCTTGCCGGCCTCGGCTGTGATCACGCGCCGCATCCGGGCGCCGGCCGGCCTGCGCGATGACGAGATGCTGGCGCAGGTCGAACTCGAGATGCAGCCCCACATTCCCTTCGCGCTGGACGAGCTGAGCCTGGATTTCAGCGTGCTCGGCCCCGCACAGGGCGAGGAGGTGGAGGTCTACGTCACTGCTACCCGGCGGGATCGGGTCGAGGACCGCCAGGCCGTGGCAGAGGCCGCAGGGCTGGTGGCCGAAATCATCGACGTCGAGTCGCATGCCGCCGTGCGCGCGCTGGGCCGCTGCCTCGCGCAGGAGACCAGCGCAGGTGCCGACGCCCTGATCGCCCTGGTCACGCTGGGCGCCGACGTGACCCGGCTGCGTGTCCTGCAGGGCGAAGAGTCGCTCTACGACAGGGACCAGCCCTTCGGCGGCGCACAGCTCACGCAGGCCCTGGCACAGACGCTGGGCATCGACTTCGCGCAGGCCGAGCGCCGCAAGACCACGCAAGACAGCTTCCCGGCCGACATGCAGGACACGGTGGGCAGCTTCCTGGAGGCGCAGGCCCGCGAGATCGGACGCGCATTGCAATACTTCTTCACCAGCACGCCGCACCACGAGGTGGACCGCATCGTGCTGGCCGGCGGCGGGGCGAGCCTGCCGGGCCTGGCACCGCAGGTGGCCATGGTCACGGGCTTCCCCACAGCGACGGCTGACCCCTTCGAGGGCATGGAGATCGGCCCGGGCGTGCCGCGCGATCGGCTGACGCGGGAGGCCCCTGGACACCTGACCGCCTGTGGATTGGCGATGCGGGGGCCCCTGGGATGATCCTGGTCAACCTGCTGCCGTACCGCCAGAAGCGGCGCCAGGAGCGGCGACGCCGGTTCCACGTCGGGCTGGGCGCCAGCGCAGCGCTGGGGCTGGCGCTGGTGCTGGTGGTGCAGCAGGGCCTCGAAGGGCTCACCCAGGGCCAGACGGCACGCAACGCGACACTGGAATCGGGCATCGCGCGGCTGGACGCCCAGCTGCGAGACATCGCCTCACTGCGTCGCGACATCACGGCACTGCTGGCGCGGCAGCAGGCCGTGCAGACGCTGCAACGCGACCGCAACCAGCCTGTGCATCTGCTGCAGGAGCTGGTCGACCGCACCCCGCCGACGGTGCAGCTGCGCTCGATCCGACAGACCGGACCGGATGTCGCCGTCAGCGGCTGGGCCCAGACCCATGAGGCGGTCTCCCAGATGCTGCGCGGCCTGACGGCGGCCGACAGCCGCTTCTCCCGCGCCGAGCTGCTCGAGATCCGCGCCGTGTCACCCGCGCAGCCGGGTCGGGGGGTCGCCGAGGGCGCGCGTGTGTTCGAGTTCTCGATCCGGCTGGTGCAGCGTGGCAGCGAAGGCCCTGCCCGCGACACCGGGTCGCCCGCCACGCCGGCGGGGACCTGAGCGGCCGAGGCGCAGGGCAGACGGAACGGGCAGCATGGCAGCGGTCTCCCGACTTCAGACATGGCAGCGCGAACTGGCCGCCCAGTTTCGCGGGCTGGATGCGCGCGACCCGGGTCAGTGGCCCGCGGCGCCCCGGCTCGCGGCATGGGCGGCAGCGCTGGTGCTGGCCGTGACCGCCGGCTGGGTGTTCCTGCTGGCCGACGCGGTCGAGGCCCTGGACGCGGCGCGGGCGCGCGAGCTCGCCCTGAAGGACACCTACCGCGCAAAACTGGCGCAGGCGGTGCAGATCGACGGCCTTCGCCAGCAGAAGCAGGCCGTGCAGGAGCGCGTGGACCGGCTGGAGCAGCAGTTGCCGGACCAGGCCGAGATGGACGCGCTGCTGTCGGGCATCAACCAGGCGGGTCTGGCGCGCGCCCTGAGCTTCGAGCTCTTCAAGCCGGGGCCGGTGCAGCTGCGCGACTACCACGCCGAGATGCCGATCACGATCCGGGTCACCGGCCGCTACCACGAGATCGGCGCCTTCGCCGCCGATCTGGCGCGCCTGCCCCGCATCGTGTCGATCCAGGACATCCAGCTGTCGTTGCTGCCCGAGACACCGGCGCGCAGCGACAGCCGCTTGCGGCCGCCCGTGCACCTGCTGTCCATGGAAGCCACGGCCAGGACCTACCGCACGCTGTCGGCGGCAGAACTCGCCGAACAGCAGCGCGCGCGGGCCGCCGCCGAGGCCCGCGCCAAAGGGGGGCGCAAATGAGCCCGCGGCCACAGGCGTCGGCACCCCGGGCGTTGGCCTGGACGGCGGCCCTGACGCTGGGGCTGGCCACCCTCGGCGGCTGTGAGCCGGCGGGGGATGACATCGACGCCTGGATGCAGGCCGAGCGTGCGCAGGCACGGCCGCGCATGCAACCCCTGCCGACCATGCAGGCCTTCGAACCCGTGCCTTACGCGCGCGCCGACCTGCCCGACCCCTTCCACCCGAGCCGCCTCGCACCGGCTGCGCCAGCGCCGGGGCGGACCGATCCAGCCCTTGCGCGTGAGCTCGAGCGCGCGCCGCAGGCCCTGGAGGCCTATCCACTGGCACAGATCACGATGATCGGCAGCCTGATCCGCCCGGGAAAGGCCGAGGCGCTGGTACGGGTGGACGGGCGCGTGCATGTCGTGCGGTCGGGCGACCGCCTCGGCCAGGACCGGGGCCGGGTCGTGAGAATCGCCGAGGGGCACATCGAGCTGCGTGAATGGGTGCGCGACGAAGCCGGGCGGTGGCACGAGCGCGACAACCGGATCGACCTGCGGGAGGCGGCACGATGAAACCGATCCGAAGCTGCCCTCCGGGCGCCCTCGGCTGTGACGCGTCGTCCGCGCCGAGGGGCTCGTCGCGGGCCGGCGCGCGCTGCGCGAGAACCGCGCCCGGCCTGATCGGCCTGTTGGCGGCGTGGACGCTGGGGCTGCTCGTCTGCATGGCGCCCGTGCGGGCCCAGGCCCCCGTCACGGTGGCACCGGGCGGGGCTGTCGGAGGCGCGGTGGCTGCAGCGGCTCCAGCGGCGACGGCGACCTCCGCTGCCGCGGGGGGTGCGGCGGGCGCGGCCCCCCAGGTGCTGTCGGTGACGCACGACGTCTCGGCCGGCGTCGAGACGCTGCGCATGGTGCTGAGCGCGCCGCTGGCCGAGATCCCGGCGGGCTTCGCGCTGCAGACCCCGCCGCGGATCGCGATCGACCTGCCGGGCGCCGCCAGTGCGCTGGACGGCGACACGCTGGATTTCCAGCGAGGGGTGCTGCGACAGGTCCGTGTCACGCCGGTGCCGGGGCGCACGCGGGTGGTGCTCAGTCTGCGGCAGCCGGTGGGCTGGCAGACACGGCTGGACGGCTCGGTGCTCGAGATCCGGCTGGGCAGCGCGTCGGCCACCGTGGCGCCGGCCTCGCCGGCGCCGATGACCTCGACGACGGCACCAGTCATCCCGCCGCCGGCCGCACCAACCGCGCCGTCAGCACCGACAGCGGCCGCGCGCGCCGGCGTCGACCCGCCGGCGCCAGCACCTGCCGCCGTTGCCGCGGATGCGGTGCGCGGCCTGGACTTCCGCCGCGGCGAGCAAGGCGCAGGCCGGCTCATCGTGCGCCTGCCGCCGACCGCGGTCGACGTCGATGTGCGTCCGCAGGGCCGTCAGCTGCGCGTCGACCTGCGCGGCGCGAGCCTGCCCGGGGTGCTGCAGCAGCGCTACGACGTCAGCGACTTCGGCACGCCGGTGCGCATGGTGTCGGCGATGCAGGCGGGCGACCTGGTTCGCCTGCTCGTCGACGTGCAAGGCCCCTGGGAGCACAGCGCCTGGCAGACGCGCGACGAATTCCTGCTCGAGGTCCGCCCCCCGCAGCCCATGGCCGAGGGGATCACACGCATCGGCGGGCCGTCCGGCGAGCGCATCTCGCTGAACTTCCAGAACATCGAGGTGCGCGCGCTGCTGCAGGTCATCGCGGACTTCACCCAGCTCAACATCATCGCCAGCGACAGCGTCACCGGCAGCCTGACGCTGCGCCTGAAGGACGTGCCCTGGGAGGAAGCGCTGGACCTGATCCTGCAGAGCAAGGGGCTGGCGATGCGGCGCAGCGGCAACGTGCTGCGCGTGGCGCCCAGCGAGGAGCTCAACGCGCAGGACCAGGCCGCGCTCGAGGCCCGGCTCAAGCTGTCGGACCTCGAGCCGCTGCGCACCCAGGCCTTCGCGCTGAACTACGCCAAGGCCGAGGACATCGCACGCGCGCTGCTGGGCAGTGGGTCGGCTGGCGCAGGCGCGGCGTCCGCTGCCGGCGGCGGCGGGGGTGCGGCCACGCGCATCCTGTCCTCGCGCGGCAGCCTGATCCACGAGGCGCGCACCAACCAGCTCTTCGTCACCGACATCGCCAGCCGCCTGGAGCAGGTGCAGGCGCTGATCGCGCGCGTGGACATCCCTGTGCGCCAGGTGCTGATCGAGGCACGCATCGTCGAAGCCGACGACTCCTTCGGCCGCGCCCTCGGCGTCAAGCTCGGCGCCAACGACCTGCGGGGGCTGCAGGGCGGCGTGCCGGGCTTTGCCGTGGGCGGGGGCAACAACGTGGCCATCGGCAACAGCTACGGCGCGATCGGCGCGCAGACCCGCCAGGGCGGCACCGCCCCGGGCTTCAACGACTCGGCCTTCGTCAACCTGCCGGCCGACACCAGCCGGCTGGCCGGTGGCGCGTCAGCCACCTTCGCGCTGTCGTTGTTCAGCCCGGCCGCCAACCGCTTCCTGAACCTGGAGCTGTCGGCACTGGAGGCCGAGGGCCGCGGCAAGATCGTCTCGTCGCCGCGCGTGATCACCGCCGACCAGGTCAAGGCGCTGATCGAACAGGGCGAAGAACTGCCCTTCCAGCAGGCCACCTCCAGCGGCGCGACGAGCGTGCAGTTCAAGAAGGCCAACCTGCGGCTGGAGGTCACGCCGCAGATCACGCCTGAGGGCCAGGTGATCCTGGACGTGGACGTCAGCAAGGACAGCGTCGGCCGCGTGACCCCCGCGGGTTTCGCCATCGACACCCGCCACGTGCGCACGCAGGTGCTGGTGGACAACGGCGGCACGGTGGTGATCGGCGGGATCTACACCCAGACCGAGAAGGAGGACACCAACAAGGTGCCCTGGCTCGGCGACGTACCGGTGGTGGGGGCGCTGTTCCGCAACCGCGCGCGCGCGGTGGCCAAGACCGAGTTGCTGGTCTTCCTCACGCCCAAGGTCATCACCGATCCGGGGGTGCGGCGGTGAGGCGGCCCGTATGGCGATCTGCGACCGATGCGGCCATGGCGCGGTCGCGCAGCCGCCTGACGCATGCACGACAAGCCGAAGGAGCGGAAGGAATGGCAGCATGGTGAGGGTGGCGCAATGGCTGCAGCCATGGGTCTGCGCAGCGGCCTGGGTCGGCTTGACCCTGGCGCTTGGCGGGTGTGGTGGTGGGTCGGCCGCCGATGCGGGAGATACCCTGTTCGGCGGCGGCAACGGCAGCGCGCCGGCCGCCCCGACGCTGACGCTGACACTGGACCGCAGCAGCATCAGCTCGGCCCTGCCGGGCGAGGTGACGGCCACGCTGAAGGACGCCGAAGGTCGTGCTGTGGCCGGAGAGGTCGTCAGCTTCACGGTTCCTGGCGGCCTGGCCGTGACCAACGTGGCCACCGCACTGAGCAATGAGCAGGGGCTGGCCCGTGTCGTCCTGAGCCCGGCGAGCCCCTCCGGCGCCGGTGCGGGGACGCTGGAAGCCCGCACGAACGTGGGCCTGTCCGAGCTCAGGCGCTCGATCGGCTTCCAGGTCAACGCCACCACGGTGAACCTCGGCTTCGCGCCGCTGGCTTCTGGCTTCGTGCTTGCCGAGTATGGCCAGGCGACGCTCACCTTGCGCCTGGACGGTGCCAGCACGCTGGCGCCGGTGTCGGTGTCGGTCACCTCCCCCTGCATCGACCAGGGCAAGGCCGAGTTGTCGCCGGCGAGCTTCACCGCCACAGCCTCCAGCGTGGAGGTGCAGTACCGCGACAAGGGATGCGGCGCGCTGCAACGCAGCGACGAGATCACCGCAGCCGTGGTCGGCTCGGCCCAGAGCGCCCGGCTGACCCTGTCGCTGAGCCGGCCCGGCGTGTCGAGCCTGGCCTTCATCCAGGCGCAGCCGGAGGTCCTCTACCTGAAGGGCTCGGGCACGGAATCTGCCGAATTGGTCTTCGAAGTCCGCGATGCCTCAGGCAACCCGCTGGCCAACGAGACCGTCGACTTCGCGCTGCAGACCGGCGCGGGCGGCGTGAGGCTCAACGATCAGCCCGCCGATGTGATCACGCAGGCACGTTCGGGCGCCGATGGTCGGGTGATCGCGCGGGTCAACTCGGGCACCGTGCCCACAGCGGTGCGGGTGCGGGCCAGCATTGCGTTGTCGCCCACCGAAACGGTCTCGACGGTGTCGAGCAACCTGGGCATCGCCGTGGGCCTGCCGGCACAGCGCAACTTCTCGCTGGCCCAGCAGACGATCAACATCGAGGGCATGGACCGGGACGGCACGCCCAACGTCTACACCGTCCGCGCGGCCGACCGCAGCGGCAACCCGGTGCCACCAGGGACCTCGATCAACTTTGTGGCCGAAGGAGGGCAGATCGAGGGCGTGAAGCAGATCACGTTGTCGAACGGCCTGGCCGTGGCGCCGGTCAACTTCTTCTCGCAGCAACCCAAACCGGCCGACGGCCGCATCACCGTCACGGCTTATGCCTTCGGCGAGGAGTCCTTCATCGACCTGAACGGCAACAACGTCCACGACCCAGGCGAGCCCTTCCAGGACTTGGGCGACGTGTTCGAGGATTTCAATTTCGACGGCGCGTTCGACGCGGCAGTCGAGCCGGTGCGCGCTCCGGCGAGTCTCACGTCCTCGTGCACACCCATACCGACCGACCACCTCGCCACGCTCGCCCTGGATCCGTCCACGCCGACCACCGGTGGCAGCCGTTGCGATGGTGCCTGGACCGGCCAAGGACGCGTCAGCGTTCGCCGCGCCATCGAAACCGTGCTGTCGCATTCGCAGGGGCATCTCCTCTGGGCCAGCACCGGCAGCGGCCCCGTGGGGCTGGACCGGGACTGCCGCGCCGGGGAATCGCGCCCGACCGGGCCGTCCAGCAGCCAGACCTTTCGCCGCTTGACCGGCGAGAACCTCTGGCACGCCTCTGGCGACAGCGGCACCTTGTCGCTGTACGTCGCCGACGTCAACCCGAACCGCCTGAACCCCATGGCCGCTGGCACCGTCATCAGCGCAACCTCGGCCACGCGGGGGCTGAGCGTGAGCGTGGCGGGCTCCCCGGTGCCCAGCACCTCGCACCCCTCTGCGGTGGCGGTGTCCTTCCAGTTCGACGCCACCGCCTCGCAGGGCGTCATCCAGATCGAGCTGCGCTCACCCAGCGGAACCACCACCCTATACTCACAACCCGTCTCCATCCTGTCCCGCGCAACGACTTGCCCGCCCTGAACATCGCCCTCGTCGGCATGCCCGGCTGCGGCAAATCCACCCTCGGCAAGGTCCTGGCACGTCAGCTGGACGCCCGCTTCGTCGACGCCGACACCGAGATCGAGGCCCACATCGGCATGCCGATCCGCGCCTACTTCGAGATCCAGGGTGAGCCCGCCTTCCGCGACGTCGAGCAGCACGTGGTCGAGGAGATCTGCCGCCGGGACGGGCAGGTCATCGCCACCGGGGGCGGCGCGGTGCTGCGCGAGGCCAATCGCGAGGCCCTGCGCGCGCGCTGCAAGGTGGTCTATCTGCGCGCCACGCCGGACGAGCTGTTCCGCCGCCTGCGCCACGACACGCACCGCCCCTTGCTGCAGGTGGGTGACCCGCTCAAGCGCCTGCGCGAGCTGTTCCGCGAGCGTGACCCGCTGTACCGACAGGCGGCGCACTACACCGTCGAGGCACCGCGCCCGTCGGTGCAGGCGCTGCTGAACATGATCCTGATGCAGCTCGAGCTGGCCGGCCTGGTGTGCGCCGACCAGGTCGCCTCGCCGGTCGATGCGGCACCACGCGGCGCAGCCGTCTGACCGGCTGAGTGCTCTTGCCCATGACCGCCTGGCTCGCCGGAACAGCCCGCAGCCCCTGAGCATCCGAGGTTTCACGCGGCGGCTCCGTCGTCCCCGGCGCACCACCGCCCCGCATCTGCCCCACCGCCCCACCACCGACTGACATGCCTGCCGCACCGTCTTCCGCACCGCCCGACCTCATGCCGTGCCGCGTCGCGGTGGACACCGGTCGCGACCGCTACGACATCCTGATCGGCCGCAACCTGATCGGTAACGCCGCCAGCTGGCAGGGCCTGCCGCACTGCAGCCACGCAGTGATCGTGACCAACGACACGATCGCGCCGCTCTGGGCGGCCAGGCTGGAAGCGGCGCTGCGCGCGGTCTACCCTCGCGTGTCGACGGTCCTGCTGCCCGACGGCGAGGCGCACAAGGACTGGCCGGCGCTCAACCGCATCTTCGACCACCTGCTCGGCCAGGGCTGCGACCGCAAGACGGTGCTGTTCGCGCTCGGCGGCGGCGTGGTGGGCGACATGGCGGGCTTTGCCGCCGGCTGCTACATGCGCGGCGTGCCCTTCGTGCAGGTGCCCACCACGCTGCTGGCGCAGGTGGATTCCTCGGTCGGCGGCAAGACGGCCATCAACCACGCCCTGGGCAAGAACATGATCGGTCTGTTCTACCAGCCCGCGCGCGTGGTCTGCGATCTGGCCACGCTGGACACGCTGCCGCAGCGCGAGTTCGTCGCCGGGCTGGCCGAGGTCATCAAGTACGGGCCGATCGCCGACGAGGCCTTCCTCGGCTGGATCGAGGCGAACCTGGACGCGCTGCTGGCGCGCGACCCGCAGGCGCTGACGCACGCGGTGCGGCGCTCCTGCGAGATCAAGGCCGAGGTCGTCGGTCAGGACGAGCGCGAGAGCGCGCTGCGCGCGATCCTGAATTTCGGCCACACCTTCGGTCACGCCATCGAATCGGGCCTGGGCTACGGCGCCTGGCTGCACGGGGAGGCCGTCGGCTGCGGCATGCGCATGGCCACCGACCTGTCGGTGCGGCTGGGCCTGGTGGCGCCGGCCGTGCTCGAGCGCATGCACCACCTGCTGCAACGCGCCGGCCTGCCGCTGCGCGCCCCGGCGCTGGGCGCGGCAAGCTACCTCGAATGGATGGGCCGCGACAAGAAAGCCGAGGCCGGACAGATCCGCTTCGTCGTGCTGGAAGCGCTGGGACGCGCGGTGGTGCGCCCCGCGCCGGACGACATGGTGGCACGTGTGGTCGAGGACGCGGCGCTGGTCTGAGAGGCTGAGAGGCCGAGCCCGGATTCGGTCGTTGGCTGGCTGCCTGCACGGGCACGGCTTTTCCAGGAGTTGCCCGTGCCTCTTGTCGGCGCGCGGCGCGCCCAGAACAGCCGTTCGGGCTGAGCTTGTCGAATCCCTTCACGGGTGCGGCAAGATGGCGACCTCGGCCCGCCGTCATGCCATCAGCCCATCCATTGCCAGAAGTGCGCGACCATGGCCCGCCTGCCCCGCATCGTCCTCGCCGATCACGCCCACCACGTGGTGCAGCACGGCCACGACCGCACCGCCATCGTCCGCGACGACGAGGACCGGCGGGCCTGGCTGGCCTTGCTGCGAGACGCCGCCACGACCCAGCGCGTGGACCTGCATGCCTGGGCACTGCTGGACGACCGCTTCCACCTCGTGGCCACACCGTCGACGCCTGAGGCCCTGAGCCGGCTGATGCAGTCGGTGGCGCGGCGCCACGCCGCCGCCTTCAACCGCCGCCACAACCGGCGCGGCACGCTGTGGGAAGGGCGCTTCCGGGCCTCGCTGCTGCAACCAGGCGACTGGGTCGCCGATGCGATGTGCCACGTCGAGCGCCTGCCGCTGACCGAAGGCCTCGTCAACGACGCCAGCCACTGGCCCTGGTCCAGTGCCCGCCACCATCGCGGACTGCAGCGCGACCCGGCCCTGTGCGAAGCCCCCGCCTGGTGGGCCCTGGGCAACACCCCCTTCGAGCGCGAGGCCGCATGGCGCCTGCGTCTGGACGAAGGCCCCGCCCCCGCGCGCCTGGCCCGGCTGCAAGCCGCCACCCAGCGCGGCTGGCCCGTCGGCGACCCTGACTTCCTCGCGGCACTGCAGGACGTCACCGACCGGCCCCTGAGCCCGCGTCCGCGAGGTCGGCCGCCGAAAGCCCATACGACGCCCCGCACACGCGAGGACACGCGATGACGCCAGCTCACTTCGCCTGTATCCGCGCCAGGTAATCCACCAGCGCCAGCATGCGCGTGCGGGCGTAGACCGCAGGGTCGTAGGGCACGTCGACGTAGTACTCGCCGGCCTGGACACGGTAGTCGCGGCCCCAGATGGGCATGTCGCGGGTGCCGTGGCCAGGGCCGGCGCCTTCGATGACCTCGTAAGCGCGGGCCACCGGGAAGACGCCGCCGTTGCGGCGGGCCAGGGTGGTCAGGTCCGGCGGGCTGCGCTTGAGGAATTCGACGAAGGGGCCGGCGCCCTTGCCATCGCTGCCGTGGCAACTGGCGCAGTTGCTGTCGTACTCGCGCTTGCCGAGGTCTGTGGCCTGCTGCGCCAGCGCGGCCGTGCCAGCCAGCGCCAGCCCCAGGGCCAGCGCGGCGGTGATCCTGATCGGTCTCATTGCATCCGTCCTCCGCTCGGGCTCGGCCGGAAGACCGGATGCCTGCGGCCGCCCGGGGCCAGTGTGCGGGGACGCCGCATGGGCAGATTGCGCACGATCAGCGCGGCGCGACGCCCGCCGTCGCCTCGGGTGATGGCCGTCGGGCACGAACCGTGCTTACCCGCACCGCCGACCCGATGGGGCGGCCTGCTCAGAACCTGACCCCATTAAAAATACAGGCCTCGACGAACGAATGCTATTTTTTACCCGACCCCATTTAATAGCCCTTGCCCCTGGCGCCTGTGGCGCAGTATCCTCCTGCCCCCGCGCGCAGGCCGGTGCGGCGACCGCCCCTGCCTGCCCACGCGCCCTCCGGAGCCCGACATGACACACCTCCCCGCCCAGCACGCTGTCCCTGCCGCCGCCGACCAGACGCCCGATCTGGCCCGCGACGACCTGGCGCTCGCCGACACCGCCGCGCACGGCCTGTACGACCCGGCGCGCGAGCACGACGCCTGCGGTGTGGGCTTCGTCGCCCACATCAAGGGCGTCAAGGCGCACGACATCATCCAGCAGGGCCTGAAGATCCTGGAGAACCTCGACCACCGCGGCGCCGTCGGCGCAGACAAGCTGATGGGCGACGGCGCAGGCATCCTGATCCAGATCCCCGACGAGTTCTACCGCGCCGAGATGGCCGCACAGGGCGTGACGCTGCCGCCGCCCGGCGAGTATGGCGTGGGCATGATCTTCCTGCCCAAGGAGCACGCTTCGCGTCTGGCGTGCGAGCAGGCGGTGGAGCGCGCCGTGCGCGCCGAGGGACAGGTGCTGCTGGGCTGGCGCGACGTGCCGGTGGACGCCGACATGCCGATGTCGCCCACGGTGCGCGCCAAGGAGCCGGTGATCCGTCAGGTCTTCATCGGTCGAGGCCCCGACGTCATCGTGCCCGACGCGCTGGAGCGCAAGCTCTACGTCATCCGCAAGACAACCAGCGCAGCGATCCAGAAGCTGCGCCTGACGCACAGCCGCGAGTACTACGTGCCCAGCATGAGCTGCCGCACCGTCATCTACAAGGGCCTGCTGCTGGCCAATCAGGTGGGCCAGTACTACCGCGATCTGGCCGATCCGCGCGCGGTTTCGGCGCTGGCGCTGGTGCACCAGCGCTTTTCGACCAACACCTTCCCGGAATGGCCGCTGGCCCACCCCTACCGGATGGTGGCGCACAACGGCGAGATCAACACCGTCAAGGGCAACTTCAACTGGATGCGCGCGCGTGAGGGCGTGATGCGCTCGCCCGTGCTCGGCGACGACCTGAAGAAGCTCTACCCGATCAGCTTCGAGCACCAGAGCGACACCGCCACCTTCGACAACGCACTGGAACTGCTGACGATGGCCGGCTACCCGCTGGCGCACGCGGCGATGATGATGATCCCCGAGGCCTGGGAACAGCACGAAGGCATGGACGCGCGCCGCCGCGCTTTCTACGAGTACCACGCCGCGATGATCGAGCCCTGGGACGGGCCGGCCGCCATGGTCTTCACCGACGGCAAGCAGATCGGCGCCACGCTGGACCGCAACGGCCTGCGCCCGGCGCGCTACTGCGTCACCGACGACGACCTCGTCGTGATGGGCTCCGAATCCGGCGTCTTGCCGATTCCCGAGAACCGCATCGTCAACAAGTGGCGTCTGCAGCCGGGCAAGATGTTCCTGATCGACTTCGAGCAGGGCCGCATCGTCGACGACGAGGAACTGAAGAAGCAGTTCGCGAGTGCTCGCCCCTATCGGCAGTGGATCGAGAACGTGCGCGTGAAGCTCGACGAGATCGCGCTGCCCGGCACCGCGGCCGCTGCGCCGTCCCCGGCGGACGAATCACTGCTGGACCGCCAGCAGGCCTTCGGCTACACGCAGGAAGACCTGAAGTTCCTGATGAGCCCGATGGCCGCGCTGGGCGAGGAAGGCACCGGCTCGATGGGCAACGACTCGCCGCTGGCGGTGCTGTCCGACCGCAGCAAGCCGCTGTACCACTATTTCAAGCAGCTGTTCGCCCAGGTCACCAACCCGCCGATCGACCCGATCCGCGAGGCCATCGTGATGTCGCTGAACAGCTTCATCGGGCCCAAGCCTGATCTGCTGGACATCAACGCCGTCAACCCGCCGATGCGGCTGGAGGTGACGCAGCCCATCCTCGACTTCGCAGACATGGCGCGCTTGCGCGCCATCGAGCAGCACACCGACGCCAAGTTCCGCGTGCACGAGCTCGACATCACCTACCCCGTCGACTGGGGCCGCGAAGGCGTCGAGGCCAAGCTCGCTTCGCTGTGCGCCGAGAGCGTGGACGCGATCCGCGACGGCCACAACATCCTGGTCATCACCGACCGCGCGATCAGCCGCACGCAGGTGGCCATCCCGGCGCTGCTGGCGCTGTCGGCCATCCACCACCACCTGGTACGCGAGGGCCTGCGCACCACCGCCGGTCTGGTGGTGGAGACCGGTTCGGCGCGTGAGGTGCACCACTTCGCGGTGCTCGCCGGCTACGGCGCCGAGGCCGTGCACCCCTACCTGGCGCTGGAGACGCTGGTGCAACTGCACCACGGTTTGCCCGGCGCGCTGTCGGCCGACAAGGCGGTCTACAACTACGTCAAGGCCATCGGCAAGGGCCTGTCGAAGATCATGTCCAAGATGGGCGTGTCGACCTACATGAGCTACTGCGGCGCACAGCTGTTCGAGGCCATCGGGTTGGAGAAGTCCTTCGTCGACAAGTACTTCCGCGGCACCGCCAGCCAGGTCGAAGGCATCGGCGTGTTCGAGGTGGCGGAGGAGGCGCTGCGCATGCACCACGCCGCCTACGGTGACGACCCGGTGCTCGCGCGCATGCTGGATGCCGGTGGCGAGTACGCCTGGCGGGTGCGCGGCGAGGAGCACATGTGGACGCCCGACGCCATCGCCAAGCTGCAGCACAGCACGCGCGCCGGCAAATTCGACACCTACAAGGAATACGCGCAGATCATCAACGACCAGAGCCGGCGCCACATGACGCTGCGCGGCCTGTTCGAGTTCAAGGTCGACCCGGCTCGGGCCATCCCGCTGGAGGAGGTCGAGCCCGCCAGCGAGATCGTCAAGCGCTTTGCCACCGGGGCGATGTCGCTGGGCTCGATCTCGACCGAGGCGCACACCACGCTGGCCATCGCGATGAACCGCATCGGCGGCAAGAGCAACACCGGCGAGGGCGGCGAAGACCCGGCGCGCTACCGCAACGAGCTCAAGGGCATCCCGGTGACGGCCGGCACGAAGGTGTCGGACGTCATCGGCAGCAAGGTGATCGAGGCCGACTACGAACTGCAGGCCGGCGACAGCCTGCGCAGCA
>JBMTXX010000045.1:0-18303 GCA_049453935.1 Rubrivivax sp. | reverse complement strand
AAGCCTTCGGCGATGCGGCCGCGGTCGGTCAGGCCGAAGTTGCGCGCGGTCAGGCCGGTCATCTTCCAGACGGCCGTCTCCAGCGGGAACAGCCCCAGGTCGCGGCTGTAGCGGCCGAGGACCCGCGGGAAGCTGCCCCACAGCCTCGGGTGCGGCCGCTCACCGCCCGGGATGCCGTCGGAGCCCACCATCGTGTGCTCGTAGGCGAGGATGCGCTGCACATCGGCCTCGTCCATCATGAAGTAGATGGCGGTGGCCGGCTGCAGGCGCTTCGCAGCCTCGAGCTTGTCCACGGCCCACTCGCGGGCGATGTCGTCCAGGTCGCGTCCGGCCATCCGTGGATGCGCGTCGCTGTGCGCGATCAGCACCCGCCCCTGCAGGCGCGCCGGGTCGGTGTGCAGCATGGTGCTGCCGGCGGTGTAGGGGTAGCAGTCCAGCGACACGCACTGGCACTGCATCGCCTGGCCGATGCGCGCCAGCGTCTCGGCGGAACGGCCCCAGTTGGCCTCTCCGGTGACCTTGTGGTGCGACACCACCACCGGCACGTCCAGTTCGCGGCCGATGCGGAAGGTCTCCTCCAGCGACTGCAGCACCGCGTCCTTCTCGTCGCGCATGTGCGTGGCGTAGACGCCGCCGCTGCCGCTCAAGGGGCGGCAGACCTCGATGATCTCCTCGGTGCTCGCGGCCGCGGCCGGCGGGTAGAAGGTGCCCGTGGACACGCCCAGCGCGCCGGCATCCAGCGCCTCCTGCACGTGGGCGCGCATGGCCGCGATCTCTGCCTCGGTGGCGGTGCGCTGCAGATCGGCCACGCAGCGCGCGCGCAGCGTGGTGTGGCCCAGCAGCGGCGCCGCATTCACCGCGGCCGGCGCCTCGCGCAGCGCCTGCAGGTAGGCCGCAAAGCTCGGGAAGCGGTGCGGCCCCGCGCCCACGGCCAGCGAGATCGGCTGCGGCGTGGGGGTGTCGGGCGCCAGCGGGGCAGGGCTGATACCGCAGTTGCCGGTGACCACCGTGGTCACGCCCTGCGAGGCCTTGAAGTCCATGCCGGGGTGGGTCAGCAGCGCCACGTCGTCGTGGGTGTGGGCGTCGATGAAGCCGGGCGCGACGATGCGCCCACGCGCGTCCAGGCGCTGCCGCGCCAGCCGGCCCTTCAAGTCCCCCAGGGCGGCGATGCGCCCTGCACGCAGGCCGACGTCGGCATCGAAACGCGGCGCGCGGGTGCCGTCGATCACGCAGCCTCCTTCGATGAGCAGATCAAAGGGCTCGTCGGACAAGGGGGCGGGCATGGGCGGGCTCCTTGGAATCGGGTCAGGTCTGGGGCAAGCCGTCAGGCGCGAACGGGCCCGCGGATTCTTGCATCGGGCCGGGAAGCGCTCGACTGGCCCCGTTTCGGATCTGTCGCGCGACAGACGTCCTGGAAGTCCGTACCACGGAAGATTGCCCGACGCCTTCGTTTCCATCCGCCCCTTCAGGGCGAGCCCCAGCCCGCGCCCGTGCGACGATGCTTTCCCCTACTCGCCCGCTTTCCGCGCCGCAGCGCGCCATGCGCAAGCTGGGGCTCGAGCACGACATCGATCTGGCGCTGCACCTGCCGCTGCGCTAGAAGGAAGAGCAGCGCATCGTGTCGATCGCCTGGTTGCGCGAGGGGGACATGGCGCAGGACGAAGGTGTCGTGCGGCACTGCGGCATGGACCGATGGCCTGAGGGCAGCGCAATGGTCAAGCCGGCGCACAAGTGAAGGACGAACTCCCGCCGCACACAGTCAGCGGGGACGGCTGGTCACGGAGGACTTCGGGTACGAGCCGTGCACGCTGTCGCAGCATCTGTGGGGCATCAGCCCAAAGGCAGGTGGCGTCCCTCCGAGAGGGACGTCGCCCCTGTCACTCCTTGACTATTCCCAGTCGCTTGATGATGGCCTTCTCTGAAGCGATGTCACGCCGGACCTGTGCTTCGAACTCCGCAGGCGACCCGCTCGGGTAGGGGGTTCCGCCCACAGTCGTCAGGTAGCGCTGCACCGTCTCCGCTTGCAACGCGATCGCCACGGCGGTGGCCATCTGTGCAACCACATCATCCGGCGTGTCGATGTGCATCGCCAGACCGCCCCAGGCGCTGTAGGCATAGTCGCCGCCCCCGGACTCGGAGATGGTGGGCACCTCCGGCAGCAAGGGAACGCGCTTGGCAGTGGTCACCGCAAGTGCACGCAGGCGACCCGACTTGATATGCGGCAGGGCTGCGCCCATTGTTCCGATCGTGAAGTCGATCTGACCGCCGATGACGGCATTGAATGATTCGACCGCACCCTTGAACGGAATCTGAAGCGCCTTGAAGTTCTTCGTCGATTCGTCCAGGTACTCCACCGCCATATGCGCTGGAGACCCCTGCCCGGCTGTGCCGAAGGTGAGCTGGCCGGGTTTGGCTTGGACTTCTGCAATCAGGCCAGCCATCGTCTTGATCGGTGAATCCGATTTGACGATCGCGACGAACGGAGCCGCATGTGTCCGAGCAACCGGCTTGAGCTCCTTGAGCAGATCGAACTTCGGATTCATGGCTGTCAAGGTCACCAGCCCCGACCCGATATAGGCCAGGGTGTGGTGGTCGGCAGGCGCCTGCGACACAGCTCGCATGCCCAGCAGTCCTGACGCCCCCGGCTTGGCTTCGACGATCATGCTCACCGCCAGTTGCTTCGCCAACACTTCGGTCAGCTGACGGGTGAAGTTGTCGGGCGCACCGCCGGCCGGGTACGGAACGACGAAGCGAAGTGCCTTACGCGGCCAGGCCGACTGCGCCCACACAGGCGTCGAGGCGGTCGCCAGGCAAGCCAGCGCCCCAAGGGCATGGCGACGGGTGATGTCCAGGTTCATGTCATCTCCTTTGGTGGGTCACTGGGCGACTCGATCGCTTCGCGCCGGCCTGTCGGCACGGAAGTCTCCCGAAGCGATTCGGGTGGTGTCATCGTGCATGTCAGTCGAGTTGGGCCAGGGCTTCTGGGCGGTTGGCCAAGCTGCCGGGCGCCTGGGGACCCGGCGTCACACGCATATGTGAGACGGCCCCCGTGTACGCGAAAGTACCGCGCCCAGCGTACAGGGCCGACACCTTGCGCCTTCGGTCGAGACCGATGTCCACGCCTTCGCCGCCCAGGCGTAAGAAGGTGGGCGACATGTCCAGCTGGTCCGCATGCGGCCGCCCGTTGAGCTCGACCGTACCGGTGCCTATCCGCTGGCCGATCGCGCGGTGCTTCAGCACGATCCGGTGCTCGCCAGGAGCCAGCGCAATCCGCACGTGACGCCGGATTGCTGCGCCGGCGGTGAACGCAACGTATACCTCGCTGGCCATGATGAAGGCAGCCAGCCCGTTCATGTTGTCGCCGATCGAGTACAGCACGCCCTCGTCGCCTGCTTCATGCGCAAAGAGGCACTCGATCTCGAAATCTCGGTCGGTCAGCAGTCGCGCGATCGTCAGCGGCGAAGCCGTTTCAGTCCCGGGGTAGAACGTTCGCGGCAAGGCGTACGCCCCCTCCAGGAACGGTGGCAATGCGAGCACGCGCCGGTTGTCCCGGTTGTCTAGCGGATAGACGTAGTTGGCCTTGGCGTCGGACTCGAAAGCCTCGATCAGCTCGCGCAGCTTCCCGGGGTGACGTCCCGCCAGATCCTCGCACTCGGTCGGGTCGGCTTCCAGGTCGAACAGCAACCACCGGTCCAGGTCGATCGGTGTTGCCGGCGGCTGCAACGAGACGATCTTCCAGCGCCCGCTGATATATCCCCGGTTGCCCTCGAGCTCGTAGTGCTGGGTCTGACGTTGCACCGGGTATATCGCATCTGCAAGCGCTGCCGCATAGCTTTTGCCGTCCAGCCCTCGCGTTCGGTACCCCTTGAACTGTGCCGGATAGTCCTGACCCAGCAACTCCAGAACGGTCGGCAGGGTGTCAGTCACATGAATCCACTGCCGCCGCAGCGCGCCGGGGTCGGGGATGCGAGCCGGCCAACTCGTGATGAAGGGCACCCGGATGCCGCCGTTCATCGGGGTGCGTTTGTACTGACGAAACGGCGTGTTCGACACCTGGCCCCAGGCGACCGGGTACGCCGGATACGAGTCCACTCCACCGAGTTCCCCGCGGTCCAGCATGTTCCTGGCCATCCCGGCCGGCTCCTGCTTGGTGATCCTTTTCTCAAAGATGTTGACCGCGCCGTCGGGGCCGCCTATCGACGACGCGCCGTTGTCCGAGGTCAGGATCAGCAGCGTGTTGTCCCACTGCCCCATGGTTTTCAGTCGGTCAACCAGACGGCCGATGTTCTGGTCGATGTTGTCGACCATGGCGGCATACAACTGCATGTAGTGCGCCATCACCGGGCGCTGCTCGGGCTTCACCTCGGTCCACGGCACGACCCCTGGTGACGATCCGGGCAGTTGCCAGTCGGGCGGTATCAAGCCCATCGCCCTTTGCCGTTCGAAGCGCCGCGCGCGGATGACATCCCACCCGACGCCATACACACCGTCGTAACGCGCGATGTCCGTTGGCCGCGCGTGCAGAGGCACGTGCGGCGCGTTGTGCGCCAGGTATAGGAAAAACGGCTTGTCAGGCGCAGCCGCTCGGTGGCCACTCACGAAGCGCAAGGCACGGTCGGTCCAGTCGTCGCTGCTGTAGTAGTCGCCGTCGTGTTCGTCAATGGCCGCGAACTCGTTGCCGTCGATCAGATGACCAGGGGAAAAGAAGTTTGTCTCCGCGCCAAGGAAGCCGTAGAAGCGGTCGAAGCCGCGTTGCAGCGGCCAGGCCGATCGGTCACCGCCGGCCGTGGCGTTGTGGTCCGCCACGTTGTGCCATTTGCCGACGCCATAGGTGCCGTAGCCCGCCTCGCGCAAGAGTTCCGCCAGGGTCGGGGCGTCAGCGCTCATCTCCCCGGCCTGATAACCCGGATAGCCCGGATTGGCGTGCGTCAACCAGCCGCAGCCTACCGAATGCGGGTTCTTGCCTGTCATCAGCGCAGCGCGCGCGGGCGTGCACATCGGCACCGTGGTGTAGCCGGTGAAACGCAGGCCGCCCGCGGCAAGGGCGTCGATGTTCGGGGTGCGGATTTCGCCACCGTAGCAGCCGAAATCGGAAAACCCGAGGTCGTCGAGGAGGATGACAACGATGTTGGGAGCTCCCGCCGGGGCTGCTCTGCGAGGCCGCCACCAGGGTTTCGACTCCTTGAACGTGCGACCGATCGTGGCCTGATGGCCACGCCCAGGGTCGCCGTCCAGCAGACCATCTGAATTTTCCATTGGGGTCATCGCGGGTCTCCAATGAGGATGTCGGCTGCGTTCTCCCCGATGGACACGCCCGAAACCTCTTCATGGGCAGAGGTCACGGGCATTCCGATTGGAATTTGAGGATGCCGACATCCTGCGTTTTGCATATTTGAGGGATCCGACAGACGACTGTGCGGCCACCCGCGCGTCGCTGCATGCGCACACCGGTCGATCCACAAAGACCATCGCTGCCGGCTCCACTCGCCCGATCGGACACGGCGGGGCAGTGCAGTTGCCACGCCTTGCCCGAACCCTGACCAGCGCTGGGAATGACGGTCCGGCGGTCCGGACGAGTTGGCCGGAAACCGTCTCGCCTTGCGCTGCACTGCGCGAAGACAGTCATGTGCCTCTTGCCATGAGCGGTTGAAGGACGAGCATATGTGCAATCGATTGCGCATTGTGACCGGAGGCGACTCTTCCCTGAGCACACCGCCACGTTGTCTGAACGACATGCGTGCTGCGCGGCGAGCCCGTGTGTGTGTGTCTTGTCTTATGGCGCCTGACGTTCGGCAGGGACGCTTGTCGAAAAGGTGGAACGGTTCAACGAAGGAGCCTGGGCAACCACGTGCTGAGTTGCGGCATCAGCGTGATCATGGTCAGCATCACGAGCAAACCGAGCAGCAACGGCAAGACCGAGATGAACATCTTCTCGATGCTGATGCGGGCGATCTGCGCCGCGACGAAAAGGTTGACACCCAGCGGTGGGGTTAGGAAGGCAATCTCGATATTGACGATCAGGATCATGCCGAAATGCACAGGATCGATCCCGTAGGAGCGCACCAAAGGCATCAGGATGGGGGTCAGGATGATGATCGCTGAAATGGTCTCCATGAAGCAACCAATGATCAGCAGCAGCAGGTTGATCAACAACAATACGGCGATCGGTCCCGTGGCGGCTTCGCTGAACATTGCGACGAGGGCCTGTGGAATGCGCTCGAAGGTGATCACCCTGCCGAACAGGGTCGAACAGGCCACCACGATCATCAGGGCACCGGAGATCATGTGCGTGCGCTCGAAGGCGATTTTCAGCTTCGATGCATCGAGTGAGCCATAGACAAAACGTCCGACCAGCATGGCGTAGACCACGGCCACAACTGAAGCTTCGACAGGCGTGAACAAGCCTGTGTAGATGCCACCGAGCACCAGCACAGGTAGGGCCAACGCAGCCTTGCCGTCCCACAACAGGCCCAGCACGCCTCGTCCTGCGCGGGTCGACTCGCTGTCGATCGTCTTGACCTTCAGCACGCGCGCCATGACGTACGCAATGCCTGCCAGCGTGGTGCCAATCAGCAAACCGGGGATGATCCCAGCGATGAACAGGTCGCGGATCGAGGCATTGGCGATCAGCCCGTAGATGATCATCGGATTGCTCGGCGGGATCAGCACGCCGAGCGTCCCCCCCGTCGCTGCAACGGCTGCGGCATAGGCTGGTGGGTAGCCGTAGCGGATCATGGCCGGAATCATGATCGCTCCGATGGCTGCAGCAGTGCCTGGGCCGGAGCCCGATATCGAAGAGAAGAACATGCAGGCAAAGATGGTCACCATTCCGAGGCTGCCTCGGATGTGCCCGAAAAGATGCCTGAAGATTGCGACGATCTGTTGCGTGATGCCGCCTTGCTCCATCAGGTTCCCGGCCAGTATGAACGCGGGGATGGCCAGCAACGGGTACTGATTCACGCCGTTGAGGATTGTCTGAGACGCGAAAGCCATCGGACTGTCGGTGACGTAGGCCACGGCGAAGCCCGTCAGCCCGAGCGAGGCATAGATCGGCACGCCGAGCACCAAGAGCGCCGGAAACAACGCCGCCAGGCACCACTGGGTCGCAGTCACGTCAGGGAACCCGTCATCGACTGAGGCATCGGGTCGTACATCCTCAGCAATCTCTGCACGACGGCGATCGCGAAGAACGCCGCTGGCGCGAGGAAGAGCAGGCTCTCGTTGAACCCGAGGGATGGCGAAATATTCGGATATCTCAGTCCCTCGACAACGTTCATGACGGCAAAGACACAGAACAAGCTGTCGAACGCAATCACCGCCGCCCACTGCAACCCGCGGACGATGACGCCGGACCATCGCCACCGCGAAGCGAGGTCGGAGAACACGCTCACGCGCAGGTGTGACGCTTTACCAGAGGCATAGCTCGCTCCGGCGAATACCATCACCAAAAAGGAAAAGCGGGCCAGCTCCTCGGTCCAGTCGACCTGCCAGCCAAATTGACGCGAGACAACCTGAAGCACCAGGGAGCCTACGGTCAAACTGATCGTCAGATGTGACATCCAGACCTGGACGAAATCCAGTACCCGCTGGATTCGCCAGGTTGAAGTCTGAGTCGCCATGACAGGAGCGTCAATTCATTGAAAAGCGCAAGCAGGACGTCTGGAACGGGCGTCCCGCTCGCACAGCGTGGCACTCAGGGCTTCAATGACTTCTGATAGGCCGTGACGATATCTATCGCCTGCTTGGCCAGAGCCTCACCGTCAGGACCGATGGTCTTGTAGTAGTCCGGCCAAATGGCGCGAGCCTTGGTCACCCACTCCGTCTCGTCCTTGATTTCAGTGACCTTGACACCGGCCTTTTCGGCCTGCTTCCACCATTTTTCTTCATCCTGAGGCTGCCACCAGCGTACGTAGTCAGTGGCCTCCTTGCCCGCCCTGAGGATGACCTCCTGGTGCTGCTTGGACAGCTTCTGGAACCAGGTTTCGGACACGATGATCGGGTGCGTCAAGATCGTGTAGTGGAATTTGGTCATCCGGTTGATGACTTCGTGAAACTTCATGCCGATGACGTCTGTCACCGGGTTGTCGCCCCCCTGAACCACGCCTTGTTGCAAAGCGTTGTAAAGCTCGGTCCAACCAAGCGGCGTCGGCTGACCACCCCACGCCTTGTAGGACGCGATCATGATCGGGTTCGGCGGGACTCGCATCTTCAACCTGGAAAGGTCGGAAGGCTTTTCGATCGGCTTGTCAGACTTGTAGAAGAAGGCACGCCACCCGCTGTTCTCCCAGCCGACGATCCTGACGTTCGCTTCCTTGATGACGCGCGGGATCAGCACTGGAGTCAGCTTGTCCTGCAGGTGATTGACTTCTGCGGTGCTGGTGGCGATGTACGGCAGCACGAAGACATTCAAGCTCGGGGCAAGTGCAGACAGGTTGTTCGTCGCAGGCAGCGACACGTGGATCTTCCCCTGGCGGGTCTGTTGCGCCATTTCGGCTTCCCCACCGAGTTGCGCGCCTCCATAGATCTCGCCGCGGATCTGGTTGTCACTGTAGATGGCCACCAGTTCAGTGAAGCGCTTGAGAACTGCGGTGTGGGAACTCCACTCCATGTTCACTGTGTGAGCGACCACCATGGGGATCTGACCGGGCCTCTTCGGCACGTTCTGCCAATCGAAGGGGTTGGGTTCTGCGGTGGCGCTGATCGCCGCCGTGGCCAGAGCCGTCGCCAACATGGCTCGAACAAGCTGTCTCCTCATCTTCGTCTCCTCAGGCGTGACTTGTGTGGGCGCGGGCAGTGACGCCGCGGTTCGCCATGACAGAGCTCCGCTGAGTCACGGTAGACCTAAGGTATCATAGATCAGATGTTTATCCCTATTGGGGAAATCACCATGTTGCCCTTGACTGAAGAAGACATTTCCAGCTATCGGAGAGACGGCGTTGTGATCCCAGACAAGGGATTGGACGCGTCCACGGTGTTGGCGCTGAGGGACCGTCTCGAGTCCTTCCTGTCGGCGCAGGGGATCGTCGATGCCGATTACGTGCCGGACATCATCGACCGTGACCCAGCTTGGCTCCAATTCGCGACTCTTCCGCCCATCTTGGAGGCGGTCGCGCAGTTGATCGGCCCGGACATCATCGTCTGGGGGTCGGCCTTGTTCTGCAAGGCAGGCATCGGCGGACGGGCAACCCCTTGGCATCAGGACGGCCATTACTGGCCGATACGGCCGCTGGAGACGGTGACGGTGTGGATCGCGATCGACGATGTCAACGTGCAGAACAGTTGCCTGAGGGTGATCCCCGGATCGCATCGTGATCGGGTGTGCTTCGAGCATGATGTGGACGACAGCGATGCCATCGTGCTCAACCAGGTGTTGAAGCCCGAACAACTGGATTGCGGCACACCTCGGGACATCGAACTTTCGCCAGGACGTTTTTCGATTCATGACGTCTATCTGATCCACGGTGCCAACCCGAACAATTCCGGCAAGCGCCGAGCCGGCCTGGTGTTTCGCTACATGCCTGCGACGTCGTATTTCGATCGAGAGTTGGCACGCCGACAGGTCGCCGAGTTGGGCGTTCCAGATCTTTCCAGGCGAAAACTGCACCTGGTGCGGGGCGTGGATCGGTCCGGCCGCAACGACGTCACGGGCTCCTGGAGCCGCCCTTGAGGATGGGCCTGTAGCCCGCCCAGCTCAGGCACCCGTCGGCGGGAAAATCGCGGGCGAGGCCAGGGGTTGGGTGGTAAAACATACTAAGGAATGGCTTATAGTACTTTTCAAACATCAGCTGACAGAGTGAACTCCTCACCACGCAAACCCGAGTCCTCTGCAAGCTGCTCGAAGTCCCGTTCGGGCCGAGGCTGTCGAGCCCCCTCGGCGGCCCGCGGATGAGCGGCACACCTTGACGCGATGTGCCCAACCAGGATCGTTTGCCCATGTCTTCCGCCGCTTCCAACAAGACCTTCGACTACATCGTCGTGGGGGCTGGGTCCGCCGGGTGTGTGCTGGCCAACCGGCTCAGTGCCGATCCGCGCCGCAAGGTCCTGTTACTCGAGGCGGGCGGCGCGAGCAAGAACTTCTGGCTGCGATTGCCAGTCGGCTATTTCCGATCGATTTACGACCCCCGTTTCACTTGGCAGTTCAAGCTCGTGCCGCAGGCGTCGACCGCGAACCGATCCTTGGTCTGGCCTCGTGGCCGAGTCCTCGGGGGTTCCAGTGCCATCAACGGTCTGCTGTACATCCGCGGCTTGCCTCAGGACTTCGACGATTGGGTGTCACTGGGCGCCCCTGGCTGGTCCTACGACGAGGTCCTGCCCTTCTTCAAGCGCTCACAACGCTATCAGGGCGGTGAATCGGCGTTCCATGGTGGAGCCGGGGAGTTGGAGGTTTCCGATCTGCGCAACGACCACCCGGCCTGCCAGGCCTGGCTGGACGCGGCGGTGCAGGCGGGACATCCAGCTTCCGACGATTTCAATGGTGCCCACCCCGAAGGGGTCGGTCGGTACCAGTTGACTTTGCGTGGGCGTTGGCGATGTGATGCAGCCACCGCGTTTCTCTCCCCCGCAATGAACCGGCCCAACCTGACGGTTCAGACCAATGCCCAGGCAACGCGCGTGCTGTTCGAGGGCAATCGGGCAGTGGGCGTGGAGTGGGCCAGTGGCCGCGACCGCTGCAGGGCTCGAGCCGGTCACGAAGTCATCTTGAGCACCGGAGCACTTCAGTCCCCTCACCTGCTGCAACTCTCCGGTGTCGGCCCGGCCGCCTTGTTACGTCAACATCGCATAGAACCCGTCGTCGACGCACCTGAGGTCGGCGAGAACCTTCAGGATCACTATCAGGCCAGGGTGATCGTGAAATTGCGCCGCCCGGTCTCCTTGAACGATCAGGTCCGCAGTCTGCGGGGGCTTGCCCGGATGGGGGCTCAGTGGATGTTCCAGGGCAAGGGCCCGCTGACCGTGGGAGCAGGTCAGGTTGGCGGACTGGCCGTCACCGAGCATTCGGTAGACGGTCGCGCAGACGTCCTGTTCAATGTCATGCCGCTGTCGGTCGATAAGCCGGGCGACCCGTTGCACAAGTTCTCCGGGTTCTCGGCCTCAGCTACCCAGTGTCGCCCCGACTCGAAGGGTACGGTGCAGCTGCAAACGGGCGATGCCCTGGCACCGCCACGCATCGTTGCCAACTACCTGACTGCGCCACGGGACATCAAGGTGCTCGTGGCAGGGTTGAAGCAGTTGCGGGAGATCTATGCCCAGCCCGCCTTCCGCGATTGGACGACGGGGGAGGAGTACATGCCCGGCAACAACGCCACCTCCGATGCAGATCTGGAGCGATTTGCACGCAGCAATGGAGGCACCGTGTTTCACCCCGCGGGAACATGCCGCATGGGAGGTGACGACAGGGCGGTGGTGGACGCGAAGCTTCGGGTCCGCGGCGTCGAAGGCTTGCGTGTCATCGACGCATCGGTAATGCCGCGCCTGGTGTCGACCAATACCAACGCCGCAGCCATCATGATCGCAGAGAAGGGTGCTGCCATGGTGCTCGAAGGGGCGTGAGCATCGCCCCCCCGGAGAACGCGATCCGGGGGGTACACGAACCGTGCGTCCCGCGGCAACGGCGCTGGACGATTCGCGAATCGTGTCAGCGGTCTGGCTTGACTGGCTCGACGTAGGGAAAGCGCGCTCTGGCCTTGACACTGGTGGGGCCAGCAGCCCCGGATCCGCGTATGAAGCGACGCGTTTCATCGATGAACGGTTGGAAGGCCCAGTTGGGGTAGAGGCCGGACTCACCAGCCACCTCGGCCAGGAAAAGCCTGCGGCGTTGGCTGGCCAGGATGCGCTGGTGCACGCTTTCCGGGTCCCAGTCCTGCAACAACCGCTGGTGCAGCGCAGCTTCAACCGTCGTCCACTCGGGTCGACCCGCGAGGTTGTCAAGCTCGTCAGGGTCTGACTCCAGGTCGAACAGCATGGGTGGCAGGCCGCGGGTGAAGATGTACTTGTACCGGCCCTGGCGCACCATCCGCGAGGCCGCGCAAACCCCCTCCGAGCTGTACTCCGAAATGACAGTTCGATCCCTGCCATCGTCCTGGCCGGTGATCAACGGCATCAGACTGAGGCCGTCCAGCGGGTCCACCGGAATGACGCGACGCTTGTGCGCCGCCAGTTCGAGGAAGGTGGGAAGCAGGTCCAACAGCGACACATGTGCCGACACCCGGGTCGTGCGGGATTGCCTCGGCATGGACACCATCAAGGGCACCCTCACGGACCATTCGAAGAAGCACTGCTTGAACCACATGCCGCGCTCGCCGAGCATCTCACCGTGGTCCCCCGCCAACACCACGACGGTGTCGTCGGCCAAGCCCGTTTCCCTCAGCGTGCGCAACACGCTGCCGATCTTCTCGTCGACGTAGCTGATCATCGCGAAATAGGCGTGGCGCGCGTTGCGCACGTGCTCTGCGGTGACCGTGTACTGGTCCTGGGCATGGGCCACGTACAACCAGCGGCTGTGCTCGTCCAGCTCATCGTATGCAATCTCGCCAACGCGGGGCGCTTCGATCGCATCATGCCGGTACATGTCCCAGTGCCGCTGGGGGGCGACGAAGGGCGGGTGGGGGTGGGTGAAGGACACCGTCATGAAGAACGGCTGCTGCTCGGGAGCGCGCGCCAGATCGTGCAGCCGCTGCACTGCGCGGTACTCGACCTCGTCGTCGTAGTCGATCTGCATGCTTCGGATGCAAGGGCCAGCCTCCACCACCGGTCGCATGCTCACGCCGGTGGGGCGATGCGCCGGGCCCTGGCTCCAGTCGGGGGTCCAGGCGAAATCCGCTGGGTAGATGTCGGTGGTCAGACGCTCCTCGAAGCCGTGCAACTGGTCCGGGCCGATGAAGTGCATCTTGCCGCACAGCAGGGTGCGATAGCCCGCATGCCGCAGGTAGTGCGCCATCGTCGGCGTGGATGCAGGCCATTCGCTGGCGTTGTCATAGGCCTCGATGGCGTGCGGCAGCCGGCCGCTGAGCATGGAAAACCGCGACGGGGCGCAGATCGGAAAGTTGCAGTACGCGCTGTCGAAGACTACCGAACTGCGCGCCAGCGCGTCCAGGTTCGGGGCGAGCACCTGCCGGTGCCCGTACACCGGCAATGCCGGTGCAGCCAGCTGGTCAACCATCAACAGCAAGATGTTGGGAGATCGGCCCGCACCGGTCGGCGTTGCTCTTGACATGGTCGTGTCTGGAAGGCTGCGGCAGTTCATTCCGGCTTGATGTTGGCGGCTTTCACCACGGCCGTCCATCGCGCCACTTCTGCCTCGATCGTCGCGGCGAAGCCGGCAGGGGTGCCAGCGGGCGCGGCCGTCATGCCGGCGCGTAGCAATGAGGCACGCAGATCTTCCTGCGCCAGCGCTTGCTGGCACTCCATCGCCAGGCGGGCGCGTACCTCGCCGGGCATGCCGGCCGGGCCGAGCAGGCCCAGCCACTGGTCGGCTTCAAAGTCGGCGACCCCGGCCTCGATCATCGTGGGGACCTGGGGCAGCGCCGCGAAGCGCTGCGTGCCTGTCACCGCCAGCGCTCGAACCTTCCCGGCGCGCACCTGCGGCAGCGCCACGGCTGCATTCGCGAATTGGAAATCGAGCCGCCCCGCCAGCTGATCGTTCATGGCGGCAGGGGCACCGGTGTAGGGGATATGTACCACTTGCAACTGCAGCAGCGACTTCAGCAGTTCGCCCGTCAAGTGCGCCGGCGAGCCGACGCCCGCCGAGCCGTAGCTGAGCCCGCCTGGTCGAGCGCGCGCCTGCTGGACCAGTTCCTGAACCGACGCCGGGTTGAACGAAGGGCCCACCACCAGCACCGAGGTCGCGCGGGCCAGCAGGCACACGGGTTCGAAGTCGCGGCGCAGATCGAAAGGCAGCTTGGTGCCCATGGCCACGTTGATCGTCAGCGCGCTGGTGCTGAACAACAGCGTATGTCCATCCGCGGCGGCCTTGGCCACCAGATCGGCCCCGATCGAGCCGCCAGCGCCTACGCGGTTCTCGATCACTACCGATTGACCCAATGCAGCCTGCAGGCGGGTGCCGAGTTGCCGAGCAGCCACATCGACCAGACCACCCGCTGGCCAGGGTACGACGACGCGAAGGGGCCTGGCGGGATAGGCTTGCGCGTAGGTAGGCAGGCCCAGCAACGCTGCCGCCCCGCCGGCGACCCCTGTGGCCATTCGGCGCAGTGCCCGCCTGCGTCCGACAAGGGCGTGCTCCTTCGTGGAGTGAATCTTGGTCATGAGGGTCTCCTTTGTCGTCTTCTGGGGTTGTGTAGAGGTTGTCGTGCGGGTCTTCACGGGATCAGACCCAGGCGGGTGAAGGCCTCGGGCGGCGCCTCGTTGGCGCGCATCAGCCCGTCCATCAGGCGTAGCAGCCGTTTCTCGACGTCTTGGTCCCGCAAGGGCTGGCGCTGCTCCGGGTCCGCGTGCAGATCGAAAAGCACCGTGGTCGTGTCCTCGTAGCCGCCACCCTGGCCCTGGTGACCTGTGGGCTGGCCCTTGACGTTGCGACGGGCGGGCACCTTCAGCAGCGGAACACCCTGCGTGAATCCCAGAGGTTCGGCCAGCCGCGCGCCGCGAAGCTCATCGACATGGAACAGGTTCTTCAGGTGCATGGGCATCAGCGTGTACTCGTAGAGCATCTGCTGTGTCATGTCTTCGGGGTAGCGAAAGTAGGTATACCGTCCGTCGGTGATGTTGGTACCGGCACCGAACATGCCGTACAGCGCAGCCTCGCGCAAGGTATGGTCCTGCTCCAACAGGGGCAGCAGGTTGTGGCCCTCGGCGCTGTCGGGCGCGGTGACACCGTGCAGGGCCAGCAGTGTGGGCATGAGGTCGGTGGTCTGCGTCAAGGCTTGACGTCGCTGGCCGCCGCAGTGGCCGAAGGCTGGGTGGTGAATGAGCAGCGGTATGTGGGCGATTTCGTTGAAGAAGGGCATGCGGTTCTTGCCCCACCAGTCGTGCTCTGCCAGCAGGAACCCGTGGTCTGTGCTCACCACGACAGCGGTGTCCTTCCACATGTCGTGGCGGTCCAGGTAGTCGAGCAGGCTCCCGAAGTAGTGGTCGCACATCGACAGCAGCGCAGCATAGTTTGCGCGCAGTTCCGCCACCTCCTCGGCACTTTCATCGGTGCGTTGGTAGCGTGGCCAGTCCAGAACGGGCCCGCGGTAGCCCGTGGGATAGCGCTCGCGAAAACGCGCCGGCGCGTGGAAGGGCTCATGCGGGTCGAAGCACTCCAGGTGCAGCAGCCAGTGATCCGCTTCGCGGTTGTGGTCGAGGAACTCGAAACCCGCGGCAAAGGTCCGCGGGCAGCAATAGTCCTCTTCCGAACGCATGAACGAGCGGTTGACCATGGCCTGCAGGCGACCGTCAGCGCGCTGCGTCATGCCGCCAGCAGGGTGCTGCATCGGGTGGTACATCGCGCGCCAGCGCTCCAGGGGCGGCTGCACCATGGCCTTCCACTTGTCCCACTCCTGCCCGCGGATGAACTCCCAAGAAGAGTAGCGGTTGTGATACGTCGCGCCCCCGTCTTCCCAGTAGTGGTAGTGGTCCGATACCAAGTGGGTGTAGACACCAGCGGCCTGCAGCAACTCGCAAAACGATCGGTCGAACGGCTCTAGCGGCCCCCAGCTGCGGTGCAGGAAGTTCAGACGGCCCGTGTGCAGATCGCGGCGCGCCGGCATGCAAGGCAAGCTGCCCGTGTAGTGGTTGTCGAAGGTGATGCCACGCTGCGCGAACCGCTTGAAGTTCGGCGTTTCAACGTCGCCGCCGCCGTAGCACGCCAGGGCATCGCGCACCAGGGAGTCGAAGAGGACGAAGATCGTTCGCATGGATGTCCGAGTGGGGCGGTTCAGTGGGGCACGACAAAGGCCCGCAAGGTGGCCAGGTCAGGTTGGTCACCCAGGCCAGGACGCTCGCTCAAGCACACCCGTCCTTCGACCACCTGTGCCACCGGCCCACAGGTGAAAGTGCGCAGCGGGTTGGGGTTGGCATCCACCTCCAACAGCCCGTCGCCTCCCGCCGCGGCCAGCAGATGTGCTGAGGCCAGCAGGCCCACGCCAGCGCCGAGGAAGTGCGGGCAGAAGCGCGCTCCGCGCGCAAGCACCTCGCGCGCTACAGGAAGACAGGCCGTGAAGCCGCCCCACTTGGCGAGGTCAGGCTGCACCACCCCGAGGCATTGCGCATCGAGCGCCTGCCGGAACGCGTCGGCGCTGGCCAGGTTCTCACCGGCAGCCAGCGGCATGGGCACACGTGCGGACAGTGTCCGCCACTCACTCCAGGGTCGTGAGGCGCGAAGCGGCTCCTCCAGCCACCGCAGCCCGAAAGGTGCGAAGGCTTCGGCGTGGACCGCCGCGTCGTCCAGCCCCCACGCCTGGTTGGCGTCCACCATGAGATCACACGGGCCCACGACATCGCGCAGCGCCCGCAGGTTTGCCAGGTCGCGGTCGCGTCCAAAGCCGACCTTGAGCTTGAACGCCCGATAGCCACGGGCGTGCTGCTCGGAAGCAAGCCGCTCCGGCTGACTGGGGTTCAACCCACTGGTATACACAGGAACTGAGGGGCTGCTGCCCCCCAACAGACGCCAAAGCGGCAGGCCGAGCCGACGTGCGTGCAAGTCCCACAGCGCAATGTCGAGCCCGGCGATGCACTGGGCAATCGGTCCAGGCTCGGCCGACTGGATGGCCAGCACCTCGGTACGTGCGGTCAGGTCCAGGAAGGCGTAAGACGGATGTTCGTGGGTTTGGCCCACCAGCAAAGGCGCGAAGACGCTGTCGAGCAGGCGTGCTCTGTGCTCGGCACCGACAGTCGGAAAGTTGCACCAGACCTCGCCCCAGCCTTGCGCGCCTTCGGTGTCGGTCAGCCGCACGAACACCGCGGGACGGTCGCGCATGATGCCGAACGAGGTCTGGACCGGTGTCTGGATGGGACAGCGCAGGACGAAGGACTCCAGCTGCGCGATGGCTGACATCAGGTCACCAAATCCATCTCGAAGTGAATGAAGTCACCCCGGTAGGTCACCTCACCCAGGTACATGACAGTGCCGTCGGGCGCAGTGACGACACGGCGGACCTCGGCCACAGGTGCGCCCAACGGCAAGTCCAGCAATTGCGCCACCTCAAGGTCGGCGGTGCCGATGGCCAGCGTCTGCCATGCCCGCGCGATTTGGACCTGTGGCAACTCGAGCAGCACCGGAATGACGGTCTCGCTGAGAAAACGCTCTGGCGAGAGGAGGAAGACCCGCTCGTCAAGGTGGATTGAGATCACGCAGTACGCCAGGTCCTGCCTGGAATGCACTCGACGCAGAAAGCGGTACCCCGGCGCGGGCAGGCCGTCGCGCTCGTTCAGCCTGGGCATCGCCAGCCTGTCATCGATCAGCGTGAGCTTGGGCTTGTCCTCGCGGTACACATCGGCCAAGTCACGCAGGCTGGTCTCCAGGCGAAGCCAGCGCTCAGGTCCACCCCGTGCAGTCACGAAGGTGCCGCGCCCGCGCTGCGGCGACACCAGGTTCTCGCGCGTCAGGCGCTCGATCGCCTGCCTCACCGTGACTCGAGCGATACCGAACTCCGCCGCCAAGGCGTCCAGGGATGGCAACAGATCGCCTTCCTTCCACACGCCGCGGGCAATGCGTTGGCGAAGCAGGTCTGCCAACTGGGCGTAACGGGGCAGCGGGCTATGGTTGAACGTGTCTTTCAATCGCTTGCACCAAAGTATGGTCGAACCAAACTGTCGGAACTTATTGTGCCTAAAGTTGGAATGTTAGTACTATAGAAGACACCTTGATGTCAGGTCAAACGTCATTGGACCTTGTCGCAACTTGCTGCTGCGCCCACCTTGGCTCAGCGACGGTCGCCACGGCGCGCTTGTGTTTGCGGCCGGGGCGCAGTGCCCAGGCCTCGGCGAACTGATGGGCATGCGTTAGTCGTGCGCCGATCGGAACAGCGGACCACAACCGCAGCCGGGTCGGCTTGCGGGTACTGGTGCGCATGTCGATGCGCGCCTTGACGCACTCGCAGGCGGGCATACGCGAGAGACAAAATCCTCGAGGGTTCTCGTACGGTGAGAATTGTGCGATGCCCGCCCGTTCCAGTGCACCCCTTACCGCCGCTGTCACTGCGCAGGCCGAGCCAGACCGGCGGGAGCCAAAGGCAGCCAGCAAGGGCGAAGGGGTGACGCCGGCGTCTGCCGCAGGCAATGGCATCGCCAAGCCCTTGTCCGGCCCGCAGCGCGCGATGCGCAAGCTCGGGCTCGAGCGCGACATCGACCTGGCGCTGCATCTGCCAC
>JBMTXX010000044.1:0-18613 GCA_049453935.1 Rubrivivax sp. | reverse complement strand
TGCCGCCGCGGCCGATCCGTCCGGAGCCGGTGCCCTCGCTCGGGCCCGAACCGCAGCAGATCGAGGCCGACGACTTCGCCCTGGAAGTTGACCCGCTGGCCAGACCAAGGCCTCCGCGTCCGCAGCGCGATGTCGATCTGGGACAGGCCTCTCTTCCGGGATCGACAGACCCCGACGCGGGAGATCCTCTGGACCGCAAGCTCGCGCTGGCGGAGGAGTTCATCCAGATCGGAGATGTCGAAGGCGCGAGGGATCTGTTGACAGAGGTGGACGCCAAGGGGGACGGCCCCCTCAGGGAGCGTGCACAGCGCCTGTTGAGCACGCTTGGCTGAGCCTTGCGCCAGGCCAGCCGCGCCGGCACAGCGGCTGGCGCTCGGCGTGTCCTACGACGGCTCGAATTACCTCGGGTGGCAGTCACAGCCTGGCGGTCGCACGGTCCAGGATGCGCTGGAACACGCGCTGGGCCAGTTCGCGACCGTGAAGGTTCGCACCGTCTGTGCCGGACGCACCGATGCGGGTGTGCACGGCATCGGGCAGGTCGTGCACTTGGATGCGCCCGTGGCGCGTGACCCATTCTCCTGGGTTCGCGGTACCAACCGTTATCTGCCGGCCGACATCGCCGTGCAGTGGTGCCGCCAGGTGCCGGGCGAATTCCACGCGCGCAACAGTGCCCGTGGTCGCCGCTATCGCTATCTGGTGCTGGAATCGGCGGTTCGCCCCGCCCTCGAGTCGGGGCGGTGTGCCTGGGTTTTCCGGCCGCTCGACGGATCGGCGATGCAGGCGTCGGCCGATCGGCTGATCGGCACGCATGATTTCAGTGCCTTCCGGGCCGCGCAGTGCCAGGCCTTGTCGCCGGTGAAGACGCTTCGGGTCTTGCAGGTGAGCCGTCGCGGTGCGTACTGGCGCTTCGATTTCGAGGCCGACGCCTTCCTGCACCACATGGTGCGCAATATCATGGGCTGTCTGCTGGCCGTCGGTTCAGGCTCGCGATCGCCCGCCTGGATCGACGAAGTCCTGCAATCGCGTCGACGCGAGCGCGCCGCGCCGACCGCATCTGCCGCTGGTCTGTACTTCGTCGGCCCGTACTACGATCCGGCCTACGATCTGCCGTCACAATCCGCGGCGCTGGACTGGATCCCCTGATCGCGCAGCCGCCCGGGAGCAACGCGCGGGGTGAATGCGGTCCCGAGCAGCCCCCATGCAACGAACGCGTATCAAGATCTGCGGCCTGACGCGCGAGGCCGACGTGGACGCCGCGGTCGAAGCGGGCGCAGACGCACTCGGCTTTGTGCTCTATCCCCGCAGCCCGCGCGCGGTCAGCGCTTCGCGCGCGGCTGAACTCGCACGGCGCCTGCCACCCTTCGTGACACCGGTGTTGCTGTTCGTGAACGCTGCAACGTCCGAGATCGCGCGGGCGATCGATGAGGTGCCGAGCGCGCTGCTGCAGTTCCACGGCGACGAAACGCCAGCGCAATGCCGTGAACCCCGTCGGGCCTATCTGCGTGCCGTCCGCATGGGGCCGCAGACCGATTTGCTAGACTGCGCGGCGCAGTTTGCCGATGCACAAGCCCTCTTGCTGGATGCCCACGTGGAGGGCTATGGCGGTGGCGGAAAGGTGTTCGATTGGTCGCTCGTCCTGCCCGGCGTCGCTTGTCGGGTCGTTTTGTCTGGTGGGTTGAATCCTGCAAATGTGATCGATGGGATCACGCGCGTGCGGCCTTGGGCCGTTGACGTGAGTTCCGGCGTTGAATCCGGCAAGGGCATCAAGGATGCCGTGCTGATGCGCCGGTTCTGTGATGCGGTGCGCCGTGCCGACGCTTCCCCGATGGCAACGCACGGATCCGGAGACCTTCGATGATCGACTACCAGCAACCCGATGCCCGCGGGCATTTCGGACCTTATGGCGGCACCTTCGTCGCCGAAACCCTGATTCACGCCCTGGACGAGCTGCGTGTCGCGTACGACGCCGCGCTGGCCGACCCAGCCTTCATGGCCGAGTTCCGCCATGAACTTGCGCACTTCGTCGGTCGTCCCAGCCCGATTTATCACGCCGCGCGGCTGAGCCGCGAGATCGGCGGCGCGCAGATCCACCTCAAGCGAGAGGATCTCAACCACACCGGTGCGCACAAGGTCAACAACACCATCGGGCAGGCGCTGCTGGCGCGCCGGATGGGCAAGCCGCGAGTGATCGCGGAGACCGGCGCCGGTCAGCACGGCGTGGCCACCGCCACGATCTGCGCGCGTTACGGCCTGGAATGCATCGTCTACATGGGCAGCGAGGATGTCAAGCGGCAGTCTCCCAACGTCTACCGCATGCATCTGCTGGGGGCGAAGGTCGTGCCGGTGGAGTCCGGCAGTCGCACCTTGAAGGATGCGCTGAACGAAGCCCTGCGTGACTGGGTCACCAACGTCGAGAACACGTTCTACATCATCGGCACCGTGGCCGGCCCACATCCCTATCCGATGATGGTGCGTGATTTCCAGAGCGTCATCGGGCAGGAGTGCCTGACGCAGATGCCCGCGCAGATCGGACGTCAGCCTGACGCCGTCATCGCCTGTGTGGGCGGAGGCAGCAACGCCATGGGGCTCTTCCATCCCTACATTGCGCAGGAGGGCACGCGCCTCATCGGAGTGGAGGCGGCAGGGGAGGGCCTGGACAGCGGCAAGCACTCGGCGTCGCTGACGCGCGGCTCTCCGGGTGTGCTGCACGGCAACCGCACCTATCTGCTGCAGGACGACAACGGCCAGATCACCGAGACGCATTCCATCTCGGCCGGACTGGACTACCCCGGCGTCGGGCCCGAGCATGCCTACCTCAAGGACATCGGTCGCGCAGAGTACGTCGGGGTCACCGATGCGCAGGCGCTCCAGGCCTTCCACAGGCTGTGTCGCACCGAGGGCATCATCCCGGCGCTGGAGTCCAGCCATGCGGTGGCCTACGCGATGACGCTGGCGGCCACGATGCGCCCCGATCAACACCTGCTGGTCAACCTGTCCGGCCGTGGCGACAAGGACATCGGGACGGTGGCCGACCTGTCCGGCGCCGACTTCTATTGCCGACCGTCCTGCAGGGGACAGGGCGTCAAGGGCGGCGGCACCGTGATGTCCATGCCCGGAGGTGTGCAATGAGCGCGCGCGGCCGGATCCAGCAGGCGCTGGGCGCCTTGCAGGCCCAGGGCCGCAAGGCGCTGATCCCTTACATGACCGCGGGCGATCCCGACCCGTCGTCGACCGTCTCGCTGATGCATGCCCTGGTGGCCGGCGGGGCGGATGTGATCGAACTGGGCGTGCCTTTCTCTGATCCGATGGCTGATGGCCCTGTCATCCAGAAAGCCAGCGAGCGCGCGTTGGCGCGTGGCGTGGGTCTGGCGCAAGTGCTGCAGTGGGTGTCTGAATTCAGAGCCGAAGACGCCCGCACGCCAGTGGTGCTGATGGGTTATGCCAACCCGATCGAGCGCTATGACCTGCGGCAGGGCGATGGCGCCTTCGTGCGCGACGCGGCCGCCGCGGGCGTGGACGGCGTGCTCGTCGTCGACTATCCCCCGGAGGAGTGCGCCGACTTCGCCCAGCGCCTGCATGCCGTGGGGATGGACCCGATCTTCCTGTTGGCCCCGACGTCGACCGAGGCGCGGATGCGGGAGGTCGGACGCATCGCGACCGGCTACGTGTACTACGTGTCCCTCAAGGGTGTGACCGGTGCAGGGCACATCGACACCGATGCCGTGGCGCAGGCCGTGCCGCGCATCCGCGCGCACGTCAGCGTGCCGGTGGGCGTGGGTTTCGGCATCCGTGACGGCCGGACCGCACGTGCGGTGGCCGACGTGGCGGACGCGGTGGTCATCGGCAGCCGCCTCGTGCAGATCCTGGAGTCGGCGCCGAGAGACAATGCAGCCGAGGCGGCTCGGGACTTCATGGCCGAGATCCGCGCTGCACTCGACGCCTGAAGGCCGGAGGAGACACGACGATGAGTTGGCTCGAGAAACTGCTGCCGCCCAAGATCCAGCGCACGGACCCGAGTGAGCGTCGCTCGGTGCCTGAAGGCTTGTGGATCAAGTGCCCTTCCTGTGAATCGGTGCTGTACCGGGCGGATCTGGAGAAGAACCTCAACGTCTGCCCCAAATGCTCGCACCACCACCGGATCGCGGCGCGTGCCCGGCTGGACGCCTTCCTGGATGCCGAAGGCCGCTTCGAGATCGGCCAGGAAGTGTTGCCGGTGGACGCCTTGAAGTTCCGGGACAGCAAGAAGTACCCCGAACGCTTGAAATCCGCGCTGGAGAGCACGGGCGAGACCGATGCGCTGGTGGTCATCGGCGGCACGGTGATGAGCGTACCCGTGGTCGCAGCCTGCTTCGAGTTCGACTTCATGGGGGGATCCATGGGGTCGGTGGTCGGCGAACGCTTCGTGCGTGGTGTGCAGGCCGCCATCGAGCAGAAGACCGCTTTCGTCTGCTTCTGTGCCACCGGTGGCGCCCGCATGCAGGAGGGCTTGCTGAGCCTGCTGCAGATGGCCAAGACCAATGCGTCGCTGACGCATCTGGCGCGTGCGCGGCTGCCTTTCATCAGCATCCTGACCGATCCCACAATGGGCGGGGTGTCGGCCAGTTTTGCCTTCATGGGCGATGTCGTGATCGCCGAGCCTCAGGCGCTGGTGGGCTTCGCCGGCCCGCGCGTGATCGAGAACACGGTGCGTGAGAAACTGCCCGAAGGGTTTCAGCGGGCCGAGTTCCTCCTGGGCAAGGGCGCCATCGACATGATCGTCGACCGCCGAGAACTGCGTGCCCGGGTTGCGCGCGCCGTGGCGATGCTGATGGGCCAGAGCGCAGACGCCGTGGCCTGATCGCGGCGGATGGCCGCCGGGCTTCCCTGTACGGATCCTTCATCGAACATGACCCTTCCGACCACCCTGGCCGGCTGGCTTTCCCATTGCGAGCGCCTGCACCCAGCAGGCATCGACCTGTCGCTGCACAGGGTGGCCGAGGTGCGCTCACGTCTGGGTTTGCACTTCGACGTACCGGTCGTCACCGTGGCCGGTACCAACGGCAAGGGCTCGACCTGCGCGATGCTGGAATCGATTGCGATGCAGGCCGGCTACCGTGTCGGCCTGTACTCCAGCCCGCATCTGGTGGATTTCGAGGAGCGTTGCCGGGTCGAAGGAGCTCCGGTGGCGGCGTCGCGCCTGCTGCCGCATTTCGCGGCGGTGGAGGCGGTGCGTGGCGATGTGCCTTTGACCTACTTCGAGTTCACCACCCTGGCCATCCTGCGATTGCTGGCCGAGGCAGGCTTGGATCTCGTGATTCTGGAGGTGGGGCTGGGCGGCCGTCTGGACGCGGTCAATGTGATCGATGCCGACTGTGTGGTCATCACCAGCATCGACATCGACCATGTCGAGTACCTGGGCCCGGACCGGCAGAGCATCGGTCGCGAGAAGGCGCACGTGATGCGTCCCGGACGTCCCGCGATCGTCAGCGATCCTGTTCCCCCCGAGAGCGTGATCGCGCATGGCCTGGCCATCGGGGCCGACCTGTGGCTGTCGGGGCGGGATTTCCGGTTCTCCGGAGACCGGCAGCAGTGGCAATGGGCTGGCCGCGGGCAGCGCTACAGCGGTCTGGGCTACCCGGCGTTGCGTGGCGCCAACCAGTTGGTCAATGCGGCGGGCGTGCTCGCGGCCTTCGAGGCGCTGCGCCAGCGTTTGCCTGTGACAGCCCAGGCGGTGCGCGCGGGGATCGCGCTGGTGGAGTTGCCGGGGCGTTTCCAGGTCGTGCCCGGCCAGCCGACGATCGTCCTGGACGTGGCTCACAACGACCAGTCGGTGGCCACCCTGGCCGTCAACCTGGACCAGATGGGCTACTTTCCGCGCACGCAGGCGGTGTTCGGTGCGATGCGCGACAAGGACGTCACGTCGATGCTGCGGCGCATGGCGCCGCTGGTCGACGAATGGCATTTTTGCGATCTCGACACGCCGCGCGCGGCGACCGCCGAAGCCTTGCGCGACCAATGGGCCCAGGCGCAAGCGCATGGGCCCGCGGCCCAGCGTCGTGAGGTCCCGGTGCACCTGCATCCGAGCGCTCCCGAGGGGCTGCAAGCGGCGTGGCGCAACGCGGAGCCCAGCGATCGCATCGTTGTCTTCGGTTCGTTCTACACGGTCGGCCCCGTCCTGAAGGCTGGATTGCCGGCGCGTGCGGCGCCGCACCTGGCCTGAGATGAGGATGTCCCTCGACTTGGCAAGCGCGCGCGGTCTGCACGGCTGGGTCCGCTTCAGACGCGTCGTCTGTTCCATTTGACATGGCAGTCTTCGACTTTTTCTCGCGGTTCAAGCGTGCCAGGCCCGCGCCTGTGGAGCGAGAGGAGCCCCCGCTGCTGCCTCGCAAGCGCACGGCCGCAAGTGCGGCGAGTTCCGGTACGTCGGCCGTCGACCAGGTGCGCCGTCAGGCCCGGCAGCGACTGATCGGCGCCGCGGTGTTGCTGACCTTGGGCGTGGTGGCGTTTCCAGTCGTGTTCGAGACGCAGCCGCGGCCTGCCGTGCCTGCGGATCTGCCGATGCGCATCACTCAGGGGTCCGAGGCGGCCTCGGGGGTTCAGACCCAGCCGATCGGACGAGGGGCTGGCGACCCCGGGCAGCCGCCGCTTGCACCGATCGGTTCAACGGCTGCGCCTCGAGCGATGGGCGAACCGGTGGCGGAACCGGTCGCAGGTGACGCGACGCCCGCCGCCGCGCCGGCTGGCGGGCAGGGTACGGCGACCGCCGCAACGCCGCCCACGACCGAAAGTCCTGAAGAGCGTCCAACAGGCGCTTCGACCAAACGTTCGCCATCCAACGCGCACACGCCCGTGCCTTCACCTTCACCCGCACCTCAGGGTGCGCCCGCGGCGGCGGACGCGCGGGTGCCGACGGCGCAGACCGAGGGTGCGCGGTTCATCGTCCAGGTGGGTGCTTTCTCCGACGCCGGGGCGGTGCGCAACCTGCGGGCGCGCATCGAACGCCTGGGGCTGACGACCTACACCCAGGCTGTCGATACGGCTGGCGGACGACGGATCAGGGTGCGCCTGGGGCCATACGACAGCCGCGAAGAGGCCAGCCGCGCGCTGGAAAAACTGCAGCAGTCGGGCGTGACCGGCGGGATGGTGCTGAGCCTGTGATGGCGGCGGCGTCGACTGTCGACTGGATCTTCGCCGGTCTTTTGGTCCTGTCGATGGGCGTCGGTCTGGTGCGTGGGCTGGTGTTCGAGATGATGGGTCTGGCCGGGTGGGTGGTGGCCTACTTCGGTGCCGCCTGGCTGGCACCGCGCGTGGCGGTCTGGATCCCGGTGGGGACCGAGGCCTCCTCGTTGAACCAATCGGCAGCGATGGCGGTGTCTTTCCTCGCTGTGCTGATTGCGTGGGGCTTGCTGGCGCGCGTCGTGCGCTGGCTGGTGGCTGCCACGCCGCTGTCGCTGATGGATCGTGTGCTTGGCGCCTTCTTCGGTCTCTTGCGTGGCGGCGTGCTGCTGCTGGCGGTCACGACCGTGGTGCTGCTGACGCCCGCGGCACAATCCTCCTGGTGGTCTGCTTCGCAGGCTGCTCCCTGGCTGGTGGGTCTGGTCAAGGGGATCAAGCCGATGCTGCCGCCCGAGATCGGGCAGTGGCTTCCGGCCTGAACTCCTGAGCGCGCACACGGCTCAACCTCATCGGACCTTCCCTCATGTGCGGCATCGTCGGTGTCCTGTCCAAGGCGCCCGCCAACCAGTTGCTCTACGACGCGCTGCTGCTGCTGCAGCATCGCGGCCAGGACGCCGCCGGCATCGTCACGATGCAAGGCACCACCTGTTACATGCACAAGGCGCGAGGCATGGTGCGCGACGTGTTCCGCACCCGCAACATGCGGGCCCTGCCGGGCACGGTCGGGCTGGGGCAGGTGCGTTACCCGACGGCTGGCAATGCCTTCAGCGAGGAAGAGGCCCAGCCTTTCTACGTCAATGCACCGTTCGGCATCGTGCTCGTGCACAACGGCAACCTGACGAACGCGCAGGCACTGAAGGCTGAGCTTTTCGACGTCGACCGTCGGCACATCAACACCGGCAGCGACACCGAAGTGCTGATCAACGTGCTGGCGCACGAACTGGAACTCGCGGCGCGTGAACTGCCCTTGACGCCGGAGCAGGTGTTTCGCGCGGTGGCCGGCGTGCACCGCCGCGTCCGGGGCTCGTATGCTGTGATCGCGCTGATCGCGGGCCACGGCCTGCTCGCGTTTCGTGATCCGCACGGCATACGCCCGTTGTGCTTCGGTGAAAGCATCACTCCCGCAGGCGTGGAATTCATGGTCGCCAGCGAGTCGGTGGCCCTCGAGGGCACAGGACACACACTCACGCGCGACGTCGCGCCCGGAGAGGCGCTGTTTCTCGGCCTGGACGGACAGATGCACACCCGGCAGTGCGCTCAAACGCCAAGTCTGAACCCGTGCATGTTCGAGTACGTCTACCTGGCTAGACCGGATTCGGTACTGGACGGTGTGTCGGTCTACCAGGCCAGGCTGAACCTCGGTGAGACGCTGGCTCAGCGCCTGATCTCGACGATGCCGCCGAACGAAGTCGATGTCGTGATCCCGATCCCGGAGTCGAGCCGCCCGAGTGCGATGCAGCTCGCCTATTGCATCGGACGCCCCTATCGGGAGGGCTTTGTCAAGAACCGCTATGTCGGCCGCACCTTCATCATGCCCGGGCAGGCCGTGCGCCGCAAGAGCGTGCGTCAGAAGCTCAATGCCATCGGCATGGAATTCAAGGGACGCAACGTGCTGCTGGTTGACGACTCCATCGTCCGCGGCACGACGAGCCGCGAAATCGTGCAGATGGCTCGAGAAGCGGGCGCCCGCAAGGTGTACATGGCGTCGGCCGCGCCACCCGTGAGGTACCCCAACGTCTACGGCATCGACATGCCCACGCGCGAGGAACTCGTGGCCCACGGCCGCACCCTCGACGAGATCCGTGCCTTCATCGGTGCGGACGCGCTGGTCTACCAGGACGTCGACGCCATGAAGCGCGTCGTTGCGGCGCTCAACCCGCGTATCGACAGCTTCGAAGCCAGCTGCTTCGATGGCCGATACGTCACGGGTGACATCGGCGCCGAGGCGCTGTCACGACTCGAGGCAGGCCGCAGCACCCAACCTGACGAAGAAGAAGATCCCGCACGCGGGCGGCTGGCGCTGCACGCCACGGGCGAAGGACGAACATGACTGCACCGAAGAAGACGCTGCCACGCGTGGCCTTGCCCGCCGATGCGCGGCTCGACACCCTGGCCGTTCGGGAAGGCCTGCCGCCGTCTGCCTGGGGCGAAAACTCCGAGGCTGTCTTCCTGACGAGCTGCTTCGTCCATCCGGATGCGGCCACGGCCGCCAGGCGCTTTGCCAACGAGGAAGAGGCATTCGTCTACAGCCGCTTTTCCAACCCCAATGTGACGATCATGGAACGGCGGCTCGCGGCCCTCGAAGGCACCGAGGCCTGCATCGGCACCAGCAGCGGCATGGGGGCCATCCTGCTGCTGTTCCTGAGCCTGCTCAAGGCCGGTGATCACGTGGTGTGCTCGCAAAGCGTGTTCGGCGCCACGATCAAGCTGCTGCAGGGTGAGTTCGGCAAGTTCGGCGTGGAGTCGACCTTTGTCGCGCAGACCGACCTGACGCAATGGAAGGCGGCGATCCGGCCGAACACCCGACTGCTGTTTGCCGAGACGCCGACCAATCCGATGACCGAGGTCTGCGACATTCAGGCGCTGGCCGACCTGGCGCACGACGCTGGCGCGCTGCTGGTGGTGGACAACTGCATGTGCTCGCCGGCGCTGCAACAACCGGTGAAGTTCGGTGCCGACATCGTGATGCACTCGGGCACCAAGTTCCTCGACGGGCAGGGCCGTGTCAACGCCGGCGCGCTGTGCGCGAGCGAGGCGCTGGTGGCGGAGAAGTTCGTGCCGATGATGCGCAGCGCGGGTGTGAACCTGTCCCCGTTCAACGCCTGGGTGGTGGCCAAGGGCATGGAGACGCTGTCGGTGCGGATGCAGGCGCAGAGTGCACGCAGCCTGGCGCTGGCGCAGTGGCTCGAGTCGCACCCTGCCGTCGAGCGCGTGCTGTACCCCGGGCTGGTGTCCCACCCCCAGCATGCGCTGGCCATGCGGCAGCAGCAAGGGCAGGGTGGGGCGGTGCTGACCTTTGTCGTGCGGGGCGGCCGCGAAGAGGCGTTCTCGGTCATCGATGCGACGCAGGTCTGCAGCATCGCAGCCAATTTCGGTGACGTCCGCTCCATCATCACCCACCCCGCCAGCACCACGCACGGGCGCCTGACCGAGGCACAGCGCCAGGCGGCGGGCATCGGCCAGGGCATGATCCGACTTGGGGTCGGACTGGAGGATGTCGAGGACATCAAGGCCGATCTCGCCCGGGGGCTGGACCGTCTGGCGTCCTGAGTCCTGATGCCGCACACCGTTTCGAAACCTTGATGTCATGACCGTCCGCACCCGCATCGCTCCTTCGCCCACCGGCTTCCTGCACCTGGGCACGGCCCGCACGGCGTTGTACTCCTGGGCCTACGCCCGGCACCATGGGGGTCAGTTCGTGCTGCGGATCGAGGACACCGACGTCGCGCGATCGACGCAGGACTCGGTGGACCAGATCATCGCGTCCATGCGCTGGCTGGGGCTCGATTGCGACGAAGGCCCTGTCTTCCAGATGCAGCGGCTGGCGCGTTATCACGAGGTCGCAGAGCAACTGATTGCGGCGGGTCACGCCTACCGTTGCTGGTGCACGCCGGAGGAGCTCGATGCCATGCGCGAGGCACAGCGGGCCCGAGGCGAGAAGACGCACTACGACGGCCGCTGGCGGCCCGAGCCAGGCAAGGTGCTGCCGCCGGTGCCAGCCGGCGTCAAGCCGGTGGTGCGCTTTCGCAACCCACCGGCGGGCGATGTGGTCTGGAACGATCTGGTCAAGGGCCCGATCGCGATCTCCAACCGCGAGATCGACGACCTGATCATCCTGCGGCATCCTCCCGAGGACGCCACGGCCGAGTTGCCGGAGGCCGCGCGGACCCTGGGCGTGCCGACCTACAACTTCGCGGTGGTCGTCGACGATTGGGACATGCGGATCACCCACGTCTTCCGCGGCGACGAGCATGTGAACAACACGCCGTGGCAGATCAACCTGTTCCGCGCCATCGCTGGCGAGTCGGCCGCGCTGCCGCAGTACGGCCACCTGCCCATCATCCTGGGAGACGACGGCCTGAAGTTGTCCAAGCGTCGCGGCGCGGTCAGTGTGACCGCCTACGAGGAAGCGGGCTATCTGCCGGAGGCGATGCTGAACTACCTGGCGCGTCTGGGCTGGAGCCATGGCGACGACGAATTGTTCACACGCGAGCAGATGGTCGCGTGGTTCGATGGCGCGCACCTGTCGAAGAGCCCTGCACAATGGGATCCGGCCAAACTGGCGTGGGTGAATGCCCACTACATGAAGCAGGCGCCCAGCCACCGGCTGGGTGCGCTGGTCTCCAGGCAACTCGCCAGCCGTGCCGTGGAGGTGCCGCAGACCTTCGACATGGACGCCGCCTGCGAACTGTTCAAGGACCGCTGCAGCACCGTCGTCGAACTGGCCGACTGGCTGGAGATGTTCTTCGTCAAGGTGACGCCTTCGGCGGCGGACGTGGCCACGCACCTGCATGGCGCCGTGCTGCCGGCCCTGCGTGGCTTGCGGGACCTGCTCGCAGAGATCGCTGTCTGGGACAAGGCTTCGATTGCCCAGGCGATGAAGCAGACGCTGGGTGCACATGGGCTGAAGATGCCGCAACTGGCGCCGGCGGTGCGCGTGCTGACCTGCGGCCGTGCCCAGACGCCATCGATCGATGCGGTGTTGTCGCTGTTCGACAGGATGACGGTTCTCGAACGTCTTCAACATGTGTGAAGGAAATGCCCAAAAGTCGTGCTATAGTGCAGGGCTTGACTGATCGGCGACACGCCAGCGGTTCAAAAGACCGGGGGTATAGCTCAGCTGGGAGAGCGCTTGCATGGCATGCAAGAGGTCAGCGGTTCGATCCCGCTTACCTCCACCAAGGCAAGTCGTTGGTGAGTTCAGAGAAGGTTCAGTCCCCTTCGTCTAGAGGCCTAGGACACGACCCTTTCACGGTTGTAACAGGGGTTCGAATCCCCTAGGGGACGCCAAGTTGCGGTGGCGCTTGGAGCTCGAAAGAGCTTGAAGCCATCGGCCACGCGGAGTGGTAGTTCAGTTGGTTAGAATACCGGCCTGTCACGCCGGGGGTCGCGGGTTCGAGTCCCGTCCACTCCGCCAATACTTTTGAAAGGCCCGCCTCGCGCGGGCCTTCGCTTTTGTGCGCACGCAACGTGCGCGCGCGGGCGCTCGTCAATGCCCGCCACCTCAGATGTTTCGTCGTCTCGACGGGTGCACCAGACGCGTGCACAATTCTTTGGTCTGACTCACGATCAGATGCTTGGCGAGCCAGGTGCCCTCGGATTGGGGTTCCAAAAATCGCTCAAGACACACCAAAGGAGACACTCTTGAACAAGCGATTCGAATTGCATGTGGACGGCAAGACGCACGCCCTGGAGGCAGACCCGTCGATGCCGCTGTTATACGCCCTGCGGGACGACCTTGGGTTGAAGAACCCGAAGTTCGGATGCGGGCTCGCACAGTGCGGCGCCTGTACCGTTTTGGTCGATGGTCAACCGACCCGATCTTGCGTGACGCCCGTCGAGTCCCTGGGCAACGCCCGTGTCACCACGCTCGCAGGCATCCAGACCGACAACCGCCCACACAAGGTTCAGGAGGCTTTCATCGCCGAGCAGGTACCGCAGTGTGGCTACTGCATGAACGGCTGGGTCATGACCACCGTCGCGCTGCTGGAGCGCAAACCCAAGCCCACTGACGCCGACATCGAGGACGCGTTCGCGGGCCTGAAGTGCCGCTGCGCCACACACATGTCGATCGTTCGCGCCGTCAAGCGTGCGGCCCAGGTTTGAAGGAGGGCACGAACATGCAAACACTCATGCATCGCCGTCACTTCCTCAGTGCAGCCGGCGCCTTGACTGTCTCAGTGGTGTTGCCGGGCGTGTCTGCCCGCGCTGCCGGCTTCGGCCTGGAGCGCCGCCCCGCACTCGACCCGAAGAAGCTCGCCTCCTACATCTCGATCAGGGAAGACGGCTCGGCCGTCGCCTACTTCGGCAAGATGGACATGGGGCAGGGCACCGACATCGGGGTGGCCCAGATGGTTGCCGAGGAACTGGATCTGCCGGTGGCTCGCGTGCTCATCGTGATGGGCGACTCTGGCACCAGTCTGGATCAGGGGGGTGCGTCGGGCTCCACGGGCGTCTCCCACGGGGGCGTGACCTTGCGCAATGCCGCGGCGGAAGCGCGCCGTCTGATGCTGGACATGGCCTCACGCCACCTGGGCACGCCGGCGTCGGACCTGGACGTGGCCGACGGGGTCATCTTCAGTCGCTCGCAGCCCACGAAGAGGGTTTCCTATGGCGAGTTGATCGGTGGCCGATGGTTCGATGCCGAGATCGAGTGGAACGGGCAGTTCGGCAACAACCTGAAGATCAAGGCCGTTGGCAAGCCCAAGGACCCGAAGGACTACAAGATCTACGGCACGTCGCCCCCCAGACGGGACGTGGCACCGAAGATCCTGGGCACTGGTGATTTCGTCACCGACATCAAGGTCCCTGGCATGGTCCATGCGCGGATGGTGATGCCGCCCGTGGCAGGTGCGGAGCCCGTAACTGTCGATGAATCCTCGGTCAAGGACATCCCCGGCGTCGTGGTGGTGCGGGAGAAGGGCTTTCTCGCGGTGGTTGCGCCGCGCGAGTGGGATGCGATCAAGGCGTCGCGGCAACTGGCAGTGACCTGGTCGGAGGTCAAGCCTGCTTTCGTTGAGCAGAAGGATCTTTACGATCACATCCGCCGCACGAAGCCGGTCAAGAAGGGCCACGATGGCAGCGCCGCCGCGAAGGAGCCGGAGAAGATCTCTGCCGCTTTCTCAGGTGCCGCCAAGGTGATCGAGGCGACTTTCGAATGGCCTTTCCAGTCTCATGCGTCGATGGGGCCGGCCTGCGCGGTGGTGGACTACCAGCCCAACGGCGTGACCACACTCTGGACAGGCTCGCAGAAGCCCCACCATGCAGGTTACGGTGTGGCTGCGGTCCTGGGCCTCAAGCGTGACCAGGTACGAGGCATCTGGGTGCCGGGGCCAGGGTCCTATGGTCGCAACGATGCGGGGGATGTGGCCACTGGCGCCGCGATCATCTCCAAGGCAGTTGGCAAGCCCGTGCGGCTGCAGGCCATGCGGCACGAAGGCACGGGGTGGGATCCCAAGTCTCCAGCGTCGGTGCATACCGTACGTGCAGGCCTCGACCGTGACGGCAAGGTCGTTGCCTGGCATTTCCATTCCAAGGCCTTCGACCGCCTCAACGTCAACTCCAACGAGAGTGCGCCCGGCGACACGCTCCACGGTCAGATGGTCGGGGCCGCCGCCAAACCGCTGAACACCTACGGCACGCCATCGAACGCCTACGCCTTCCCGGTGCAGGCCAGCACGTGGGAGGTCATCCCACCCATGTTGGACCGGGTCAATCCCCTGAGATCATCGCACCTGAGAGACCCGCTCGGCCCCGAACTGCATTACGCGCACGAGAGCTTCGTCGATGAGGTCGCTTTTGCCACAGGACAGGACCCAGTCGCATTCCGCCTTGCGCATGTGAAGGACCCGCGTGATCTCGAAGTGATCCGGTCTGCCGCGACCAAGGCAGGTTGGCAGCCCCGTACCGGTGCGAGGATGCAGCGCAAGGGGGATATCGCGTTCGGGCAGGGCATTGCGTACTCCACGCGCAATGGCACCCGTGTGGCGGTGATCGCCGAGGTCGAAGTCGACCTGAAGACTGGCAAGATCCACGGTCGGCGATTCACCGTCGCACACGACTGCGGCATCGTGATCAACCCGCAACTGCTGACCCAGACCATCGAAGGCAACATCATGCAGGCCCTCAGCCGTGCGATACACGAAGAGGTCCTGTTCGACGCTCGCAAGGTCAACAGTGTCGACTGGATCAGTTATCCGATCCTGGAGTTCTCGGAGCGTCCGGACCGGATCGATGTGGTCTTGATCAACCGTCCGAACGTGCCGCCGAACGGCGCGGGCGAGGGCTCCATGCGACCGGTGGTCGGAGCCATTGCCAACGCGGTCTTCGATGCAACGGGGGTACGCCTGCGGCGCGGTCCGTTCACTGCGGAACGTGTTCTGAGCAGTCTGGGCTGACGCTCGAGGCCCGTCCTGGTGTTTCCATGCCAGGACGGGCTGAGGGTGTCTGGCAGTTTTCTGTCCTTGTGACGTCGACAACCTGGAATCCAAGCATGGCAAGACTCCACCCCGCAGAGATCGATCATTACCAGCGTGAAGGCTGGGTCATTCCGGAATTCCGGTTGTCCCCTTCGCGGGTGGCCACAATGACGCAGGCGCTCGAGACACTGCTGAGCCAGAACCCGGGGGTGCGCCCGGAGAAACTGGTGTCGGCCCATGTGTCGGGTGACAACGGCGAAGGCGTGCGTGGCGTGCAGGACTTTCTCGATCTGGCACGCGACCCGGAGATCGTCGAACTGGTCTCCGACCTGATCGGCGAGGACATCATCCTGTGGGGATGCCATGTGTTCTGCAAGCCGGCGGGGCAGGGCTACGAGACGCCCTGGCATCAGGACGGCCACTACTGGCCGATCCGTCCGCTGGCCACCTGTACCGTCTGGGTGGCACTGGAGCCGTCCACCCGGGAGAACGGGTGTCTGCGTGTGATACCGCGGTCACATGTGGGGCAGCTGCTGCACGATCACCTGCACGAAGATCGCGAAGACTTGACGCTGAACCAGCGGATGGCCGAAGGAACCTTTGACGAGTCGTCGGCCGTCGACCTGGAGTTGCAGCCCGGCCAGATGTCATTGCACGACGTCTACATGATCCACGGCGCTGCAGCCAACACGTCAGGGCAACGCAGGACGGGCGCCGCCCTGCGCTACATGCCGTCCACCTCGGTCTTCGAGCGCAACCTGCGTCCGGTGGACGGAAAATCGGGTGTCCCCGTCAACTTCGCGAACCGGCCGCTGTGGTTGGTCAGTGGGGTCGATCGCAGTGGGCGCAACGATTTCCAGGCGGGTCATCGCCGTTGACCTTGCGCGCACACCCGCTGCGGCGCCGGGTTCGATCGGCCATGCAGAAGGTGCTTCGACCACCAACCTGAAACAGGTTTGCCGATCCGCGGAGGCAACCGCCGCGCGTCTCTAGAATGCGTCGGCAGGTTCTGCGACAGGCGCCCGTGTGTGCACGTGGAATTCTGATGATCTACAGGGGAATTCCATGCACGTTGACCCGTCCATCTTCAAGGCGTACGACATCCGTGGCATCGTGGGCAGGACGATCGACGAGGCCTTTGCCGAACACCTCGGCCGTGCCTTCGGCACGCAGGCCCGTGCGCTGGGCGAGCAGGCCGTGGCCGTCGGCCGGGACGGGCGTCTGTCGGGCCCAGGGCTGGCCGCGGCACTGATACGCGGACTGTGCGCCGCCGGACTGGACGTCATCGACCTCGGGCCTGTGACAACGCCCATGCTGTACTACGTTGCGGCCACGCGCGGCGCGCAGGGCTGCCACTCAGGGATTCAGGTCACCGGCAGTCACAACCCCAAGGATTACAACGGCTTCAAGATGGTCATGGCAGGGCGCGCCATCTACGGAGACGACATCCAGAAGCTGCGCGAGCGCATTGAAGCTGAAGACTACGCGAGCGGGGCTGGCCACTGCACGACCATAGCCATCCAGGACGAGTACACCCGACGCATCACCGGGGACTGCAAGCTGTCGCGCCCGATGAAGATCGTGGTCGACTCGGGCAATGGCATCCCCGGCGCGTCGTCACCCTCGGTGCTGCGCGCGCTGGGCTGCGAAGTGACCGAACTCTATTCCGAGGTCGACGGTGATTTTCCCAACCACCATCCCGACCCGAGCAAACCCGAGAACCTGGCGGATCTGATCCGCACTGTGCAGACCACCGACGCAGAGATCGGGCTTGCCTTCGACGGCGACGGCGACCGCCTGGGCATCGTCACCAAGGACGGCCAGATCATCTATCCGGACAGGCAACTGATGCTGCTGGCCACCGACGTGCTGGCACGCAACCCCGGCGCCACGGTCATCTTCGACGTGAAGTGCAGCCAGCGCCTGGCACCTGCCATCCGCGCCGCTGGCGGCGTGCCGATGATGTGGAAGACCGGCCACTCGCTGATCAAGGCCAGGATGAAGGACATCGGTGCCCCCATCGCCGGCGAGATGAGTGGACACATCTTCTTCGGTGAGCGCTGGTATGGCTTCGACGACGCAACCTACACCGCCGCGCGCGTGCTGGAGATCCTTTCGCGCAGTGCCGACCCGAGTCAGGTGCTCAACGCGCTGCCCACCAGCCACTCCACCCCTGAACTCAACGTCCCCTGCGCAGAAGGCGAACCCCGGCGGGTGGTCGAGGCCTTGCAGCGTTCGGCGCAATTTCCCGGCGCCGAAGTCTCGACCATCGACGGCATACGCGCAGACTATCCAGACGGCTTCGGCCTGATCCGTGCCTCGAACACCACGCCGGTGCTGGTGTTGCGCTTCGAGGGTCAGACCGAAGGTGCCCTCGCGCGGATCGAGCAGGACTTCATGGATGCGTTGAGGGCGGTGAAGGGGGATGCGGTGGTGCAGGGCGCGGCGCATTGAAAACGAAAACATTGATGGCTTTCGTTGGCGAACGATCATGATTTCTCGGTCTGGCGCAAGCAGACTCGACTGGGCATTGCACCGACTCGCCCGTCAATTTCGGCGTCGCCTAGGGGAGGCTGGTCGCGTATCTTATTCTCAGTGTGGCGAGGACATGATCTGTCGCTTCGTATTTGACACGCTCAAGATCGCCCGACCGACTTATTTCGACATTGGTGCTCACCACCCGACCTATCTGAACAACACTTATGCTTTTTATGAGGCTGGTTCCAGAGGCGTCAATGTCGAGCCCGATCCTGATCTGTTTGTGCGGTTCCCGAAAGAGCGTCCGCGCGATATCAACTTGAACATTGGGATTGGTGACGTCGCTGGCGAAACGACGTTTTACGTGATGAGCGCGCGCACGCTGAACACTTTTTCCGCCGAGGAGGCGCATTCTGCTGCCCGGATCGGTAGTGCCAAGGTCGAACGTACGCTACAGCTGCCCGTGAGACCTGTCAGCGAGATATTGAATGGGCATTTCGCAGAGAAAGCGCCGGACTTTCTTTCGCTCGACGTCGAGGGACTTGATCTGAAAATCCTGAAGCTTTGGGATTTCACTCGTTGGCGACCCAAGGTGGCTTGTGTCGAAACCATCGTCTATGCAGCCGGCCACGGCGGTTCACAGCGTGACGACATCGCCACGCATCTTCAGGACTGTGGCTACTTCGTTTATGGTCACACGCATGTCAATACTATTTTTGTGGACCGTTCAATATGGTGATGGCCTCTGGAAAATTCCCTCTTTTTTTATCTCGACGAACGCGAACAGCATCAGCAGGCACAGCAAAAACTGGCTTCTGACTGCGTTTATTAGAAGTTGAATG
>JBMTXX010000043.1:0-18796 GCA_049453935.1 Rubrivivax sp. | reverse complement strand
ACATCGTGCCCCATGGCGTTGATGGTGTGGTGGCTCTTGTGGCAATGCATGGCCCAGTCGCCTTCCTCATCGGCGATCAGTTCGATCTGGCGCATCTGTCCCACGGCGCGCAGCCACGGCCGGGTGATGATCGTCGAGACCATGGGGCGCCGCGCCGGCTGGATCGCCCTCGAGGGCGGCATCGCCGGCGGCGCCGACATGATCCTGATCCCCGAACTGCCCTTCGACCCGGAGGTGGTGCGTCGCTGCTGCCTGGAGCGCGAGCGGCGTGACGGCGCCGGACACGACGGCAGCACGCTGATCTGCGTGGCCGAAGGCTGCGCCCCGGTGGGCGGCAGCGTGACGATCGCACGCACCGTCCCCGACAGCCCGGACCCGGTGCGGCTGGGCGGGGTGGGCGAGCGCGTGCGGGCGATGCTCGAACCCCACCTGCAGTCCGAGGTGCGCACCACGCTGCTGGGCCACGTGCAGCGCGGCGGCACGCCCACGGCCTACGACCGCGTGCTCGCCACGCGCTACGGCCACGCCGCCGCACGTGCGGCGATGCGCGGACGCTTCGGGGTGATGGTGGCGCTGCAGGCCGACGCCTGCGTGGACGTGCCGCTGTCGGCCGTGGCCGGGCGCAGCCGGGGCGTGCCGACCGACCATCCGCTGCTGGACGCGGCGCGCGGACTGGGCGTGTGCCTGGGCGTGGCTTGAACCGCCGCGTCCGCCCTCATCTTCCCCATCAGCGCGCCGCCCCGGGCGCGCCGCCGCCAAGGACCGTCGCCATGCCATCCAGCCCCCTCCCCCTGTCGACTGCCGTGACTGCGGCGCAGCGTCTGCGCCGCGGGTGGCAGGGCCTGCTGTTGCTGATGACGGCCGCGCTGCTGGGCGGCTGCGGCTACAACGACTTCCAGCGCCTGGACGAGCAGACCCAGGCCGCGTGGTCCGAGGTGCTGAACCAGTACCAGCGCCGCGCCGACCTGATCCCCAACCTGGTGGCCACCGTCCAGGGCGAGACCGCGTTCGAGCAGGAGACGCTGACCCGCGTGGTGGAGGCGCGCGCCCGCGCCACGGCCATCCAGGTCACGCCGCAGACCCTGAACGACCCGCAGGCCTTCGCGCGCTTCCAGCAAGCGCAGGGTGAGCTGGGCGGCGCGCTGTCGCGTCTGCTGGCCATCAGCGAGAACTACCCCAACCTCAAGGCCAACCAGGCCTTCCAGGACCTGCGGGTGCAACTCGAAGGCACCGAGAACCGCATCACGGTCGCGCGCAACCGCTACATCAAGGCGGTGCAGGAGTACAACGTGCTGGCACGCCAGTTCCCGAGCAACCTGACGGCCATGCTGTTCGGCTACGAGCGCAAGCCCAATTTCACGGTCCAGAACGAGGCGGCGATCTCGGCGCCGCCACCGGTCAACTTCGGCCCAGGCAGCCCCCCGGCGCCGGCCACCGGCGGCGCGACGCGCTGACGACGTGGGCCCACAGGCCACGCGTTGCAAAGGCCCCGGCCAGATGCCTGTCCTCGCAGCCCACCCCTCTTGGCGCCGCCTGGCGTGCGCGTGGATGCAACAGGCGCGCTCCATGGCATCGGCGCTGATCGGGCCTGCGGCATGGGCAGCCATCCTTGTGCTGCTGCTGAGCGCGCCGGTGCGCGCGCAGGCGCTGCAGGCCGTGCCGGCGCTGACCGCGCGGGTCATCGACCAGACTGCCACGCTGAACGCGGCGCAGCTGACGGCGCTGGAGTCGCGCCTGGCGGACTTCGAGCAACGCGCCGGGCCGCAGATCGTGGTGCTGATGGTGTCGACCACCCAGCCCGAGGACATCGCGGCCTATGCGCAGCGCGTGGGCGAGACCTGGAAGATCGGTCGGCGCGACGTCGGTGACGGCCTGCTGATCGTCGTCGCCAAGGACGACCGGCGGCTGTGGATCGCACCGGCCAAGGCGCTGGAAGGCGCCGTGCCCGATCTGGCGGCGCGGCAGATCGTGCGCGACGTGATCACACCGGCCTTTCGCGACGGCGACTACTTCGGCGGGCTGGAACGCGGCGTGCAGGCCCTGATCGCCCGCATCGGTGGCGAGGGCCTGCCCACGCCGGCACCCGACGGGCGGCAGGCCCAGGCGCCGGCGGGCGGGCTGGAAGAGCTGCTGATCTTCTTCTTCGTCGCCGTGCCCATCGTCGCGGCGGTGCTCAGCGCGATGTTGGGGCGCAAGCTGGGCGCCCTGGCCACCGCCGGCGTGGCCGGCGGCCTGGGCGGCTGGGTGACGCAAAGCGTCGTGCTGGGGCTGGCCGCGGGTGTGGTTGCGCTCGTGCTGGTGGGCGTGTTCGGCCTGGGGGCCGCGGTGCGGCGCGTCGGGCGCCATCGCGGCGGCCCGGTCGTCTTCGGCGGCGGGCCCTCCTGGGGCAGCGGCGGCTGGTCCTCCGGGGGCGGTGTCGGGCGCAGCGGGGGTGGCGGGTTCGGCGGGTTCTCCTCCGGCGGCGGTGGTGACTTCGGGGGTGGCGGCGCGGGAGGCAGCTGGTGAACGCAGGCACGAAGCAAGGTCCCTCGTCCGGCAGCGTCAGGGGCAACCGTCTGGTGCGGTTGCTGCGCCACCGTCTGCTCGACGAAAGCGACGCCCGGCGCGCGCTGGGCCCGGATGCGCTGGAGCGGATCACCACGCGCATCGCCGCCAGTGAGCAGCGGCACAGCGGCGAGATCCGGGTGTGCGTGGAAGCCGGACTGCCGCTGAGCTACCTGTGGCGCAACGCCAGCGCACGCGAGCGCGCGGTGTCGATGTTCGGCAAGCTGCGCGTGTGGGACACCGAGGCCAACAACGGCGTGCTGATCTACCTGCTGCTGGCCGAGCACGCCATCGAGATCGTGGCCGACCGCGGCCTGGCACGCCATGTCGAGGCCGGCCACTGGCAGGGCATCGTCGCCGGCATGCGCGAGGCCTTCCGGCTAGGGCAGTTCGAACCTGGCCTGATGCAGGCGATTGCCGCCGTCGAGGCGCTGCTGCTGCAGCACTTTCCACTGCAGGTGGGCGAGTACAACCCGAACGAGTTGCCGGACCGGCCCCACATCGGCGGCGCCTGACACCCGGGGCGGCGCCTTGTCGTCGCCAGGGCGGCAAGCAGTGAGGGCGTTGCGTAACTTCCCATGCACTCGCAACGTCGGGATATTCCGGGCATCCAGGATATTCGGGATATTCAGGGATTTCGGCTTTTTCCGGGCATCCGTGTACCCGGCTGCACGCGGCCGGCGCGCCCTCCACACTCCAGTCGGTTCTTTCAACCTGGAGTGCACGACGTATGACGAAGATGCTGCTGGCTCTGGTGCCGCTGGCGATGGCCACCGGCTTTCTCGTGTGGGTGATGGCGATGGGTGCGCGCGATCAGGCGCGCTCCGATGCCTGGGCCAAGGCTTGGCTGGACGGGCGGCAAGGCACCGGCCACTGAAAACAACGATCAGAGCCGTGTCGGGCCAGGCGTCGGTCCTGACGCCCGTCACGGCGTGGTGACTCGGCAGGCGCCGCAGCGCGGCGGACTGGATCTCAGTGTCCGAGCCAACCCTGGCGCGCCTTGCCGAAGGCGCGCATCCTGTCCAGGACGTCCACGCCGATCTGGCGGTAGACGTGCAGCAGGTCGACCAGCACCCAGTTCTCGCGGATCAGGTCGTCCTCACAGCGCCAGAAGTCCAGGCTGCGCATCGTGATCGACTGCCCGGCCGGAGCGATCCCCATCCAGCCGTCACCGGTGATCGTCGCGCGCATGTTGGGCCAGCCGGTGACGGCCACGTAGTCGCCCTGGGCGAAGATCTCGCCCTTGCCTTCGGTGCCGCGCCGATCGGGCATGGCCGCCAGGAAGGGGATCTGGTGCCAGTGACGGAAGCCGGCGATGCCACGCCCGGTGCCGATCCCTGACGGCCCGTACCAGTTGAAGCGCGGGTGCCAGTGGCGCTCGAGTTCCATGGCCTCGACGCCGCCCTGCGCGTGGCGCGCCAGCCCCGCCAGCATGTCGCACACGCGGCGCAGGCTGCGCGCCGAGCGGGCGGCGTCGGTGCCGTCCTGGCGCAAGCCGTCCTGCGTCGCCGGGCCGGGCACCTGCCACTCGCGCCCGAGCGCGGGCACCATGGGCCAGGCGCCGGCCTGCAGCATCAGTTCCGGGATGTCCCACAAGGCCTGGACCTCGGCCACACGGCCGTCGACAAAGCGGTAGAACTCGTGGAAGCGCATGCCCACCACATGCCCGGTGGGCGGGATGTCGAGCCAGGGCCGCGCGAAGGTGCCGGTGAAGAAGCCGCAGCACCCGACCCAGTCGGTGCCGTGGGCGGTGCGCCCGGCGATCACGATCTGGTCGCGGCGCTCGAGGTCGGGGATGGCCCGGGCCAGCGGCGCATAGGCCTCGCCGAAGTAGCCGTCTGCGCCGTCGAGGTCCTCGAAGGGCGTGGCCAGACGCACGACCGCGCCAGGGTGCAGGGCCCGGCGCAGTGCGTCACGAACGTCATCGGTGCGCCCGTGGTACTGAGACAGACGCAGCGGCTGCAGCACAGCCTTGTGGCGTTCTTCGATTCCGGCAGTCATTGCAGACCCTTGCGTCGCAGCCGAGGGCCCCTCAGCCCTTGACCGCCCCCTGCGTCAACCCGGAGACGATCTGCTTCTGGAAGATCAGCACCAGGATGATCAAGGGGATGGTGATGCTCACCGCACCGGCCACGCCCTGCATCAGAAAGGCCTCGCTCTCGGCGTTGATCGCGTTGGCGATGGCCGCAGGCATGGTCAGCTTGTCGGCATTGACCAGCGACGAACTCAGCAGGAAGTCGTTGTAGGCGAGCAGGAAGCTGAACAGCCCGGTGGTGATCACGCCGGGCCACATCACCGGAATGATGACGCGACGGAAGGCCTGGAAGCGCGTGCAGCCGTCCACCATCGCCGCCTCGTCGAGTTCCTGTGGGATGTTGACGAAGAAGGACCTCAGCATCCAGATCGTGAACGGCTGGTTGATCGCCACCAGCACGATGATCAGCGTCAGGTACTCGTTGCGGATGCCCAGGGCATCGAACATCACGTAGAACGAGGGCAGCAGCGTCGAGTGCGGCAGCGAGCGGAACACCAGCGCGATGATCAGCAGCCAGAAACCCAGCAGCCCCCGGTAGCGCGACAGCGCATAGCCGGCCAGACAGCCCACCGTCAACGAGATCGTGACTGTGCCGAAGGTGACGATGGCGGTGTTCAGGAAGTTGCGGTGGAAGCCCTGCTCGATCCACAGCCGCGAGTAGTTCTCCAGCGTCAGCGGCGCGAACCAGCGGATCGGCACTGAGAAAGCGTCGACGTACTGGCGCAGAGAGATCAGCGCCGTCCAGACGATGGGCAGGCAGGCCAGCAGCGTCCAGGCCAGCAGCGCCAGATGCAGCAGGATCATCCCGCCGCGGCGGGTGCGTCGCGTCATCGCCTCATCCCCGTCGGTGCTCTTTCCAGGTCTTGATCAGCAGGGGCAGCAGCAGCACCGCGATGCCCGCCGTGGTGAGCACCGCTGCGGCGCTGGCCTTGTAGGGGTTCTGCTCGTCCAGCAGCGTGTAGTAGGTCAGCACCTGGACACTGGTGGTGAAGGCCCCTTGCGTCAGCACGACCACCGGCTCGAAGACGCGGTACGCATCCATCAGGTGGATGAGCGTGACGAAGACGAACAGCGGCGCCAGGTGCGGGATCGTCACGTAGACGAGCCGCTGCCAGGCGCTCGCGCCGTCGATGCGGGCCGCCTCGAGGCTGTCCTGCGGCACCGACTGCAGCCCGGCGTACAGCACGATGAAGGCAAAGGGCACGACGTGCCAGATGCCGTAGAGGATGATCAGCAGCCGCGCCGACCAGGCCTGCGCCATCCAGAACACCGAGATGTCGGCGTGCGACAGCAGGTAGGGCACCAGCCCGTTGTCACGGAACAGCCACTTGATGGCCAGCGCCCCCACCACCGGCGTGATGATGAAAGGCAGCAGCGTGGCCGAGATATACGGCCCCTGCCAGCGCCGGCCGACGTGGTGGACGGCCAACGCCAGCACGAAGCCGATCAGCAGCACGAATGGTGTCGTGGCGAAGGTGTAGAGCAGCGTGAAGCGCAGCGCGCCGACGAACTCGGTCGAGCGGCGCTGCCGCGCCTGTGCGGCGTTGTCCGGCACCGCGCCACCGCCCGAGGCGTCGGGCGGCGCCGCCGCCGCCGCGGCCGGCGCCGTGTCGCCGCCCAGCCCGAGCACGGTGCGGAAGTAGTCCAGCCCGACGAAGCGGCACTCGGTCACGGCGCGCCCGTCGGAGCCGATGACCGCGCGCTGCGTGGTGACCTCCCGCGTGCCGAAGGGCGTGGACTCGGTGACCGTGACCGTCTCCATCTGCAGCGCGCAGTTGCGCACCGACAGATAGAAGGTCATGGCCAGCGGCAACGCCATCAGCAGCAGCATCAGCGCTGCCGACGGCGCGACGAAGCGTGCGAAGCTTCCGAGCTTCACGCCGGTCGGCCCGTCACTTGATGAAGCCCTTTTCCGTGGCGGCCTTGACATAGGCCGCGGCGGCCGCGTCCAACGCCGCCTTCGGGCTCATCGCCCCGGTCAGCACGTCCGGGATCACCTTGCCGATCTCGCCGTGGGCCAGGCTGAAGAAGGGTTGCGACGGCCAGATCGGTGCGCCGGCCTTGGCCGATGCAGCCACGCCCGTGCCGAAGCGCGTGGGTTTGTAGGACGAGCGCACCCAGATCGTCAGGTCGTTGCCCCGGGCCACGGTCTCCTCGTCGAGCGATTCCATCAGCACCTGGAAGACCGTGTCGCGATCGGCGCCCAGGTTCTTCGGCATCACCACGCCGTCCCACCACAGGTGCGTGGCGCTCGGCCCGCCGGCCACCGCGGCAGGGGCTGCGGCGAAGGCCATCTTCCCGACGATCTTCGACGCCGCCGGGTCGTCCATGCGGGACGCCCGGCTGGCCCACAGCACGCCCATGGCGGCCTTGCCCTGCTGGAACTGGTTCATCACGTCGTCGGAGTTCGACGCGAGGAAGTTCGGCGTCATGTAGGCCGTCATCGCCTTCATGGTCTCGAAGGCCTTGACACCGGCGTCGCTGTTGAAGTCGGGCTGGGCCGTGCCGGGCTTGAAGAAGCGTCCGCCGAAGCCGGCGAAGAGGTTGACGAACTCGGTGGCGCTGTCCCAGCCCTTGGCAAAGGTCTGGGCGATCGGGAACTCGATGCCCGGCTCCTTCTCCTTGAGCACCTTGGCTGTGGCCAGCATCTCGGCGTAGGTGGTGGGCACCTTCAGGCCATGCTTGTCGAACAGGTCCTTGCGGTAGAACAGGTTCTGCGCGTTCTGCATGAAGGCCACGGCCATGACCTGGCCGTTGACCCGCACGAGCATGCTGTCCTCGAGCTTGTACTTCGCGCGGTACTTGTCGACCAGATCGGTCATGGGCTGCAGCTGACCCCGGCTGTCGAGGTTGGCGAACACGCCCATCGACACCACCGCGGCGTCGAAGGGCGAACGCCCGGCCGAGGCGAAGGCCTGCTCGGTTTCCTCGCGCGCCTTCGGGGTCATCTTGAACTGGACCTTGACGCCGCCCTGGGTGCAACTCTCCATCTCCTTGGCGATGTGCTGCAGCGCCGGGAAGGAGTTGCCGACGATGTTGATCTCGCCGGCCTTGGGCTGGCTGAGCTTGTCGCACTTGGCCAGCGACAGCGCCGGCGCGAGCGCCAGCAGGGTGGCCGAGGCCAGGACGGCACGGCGCAGCGTGGGACGGTTCATGGAAAGCTCCTGGTGCGTACCGGGGGTTCAGGGGCAGGCCAGAGGCAGCCGGTTCTGCGTCTGGCCGTCGAAAAGATGGCAGCGGGACAAGTCGAAGGCGAAGCCGGTGGGCTCGCCGATGCGCGCACGGTGGTCCTTGGAGGCGCGCGCGGTGACGACCTGGTCGCCCAGGCGGAGCATCACCAGCGTGGAATCCCCGGTGAGCTCGAAGCTGAAGATCTCGCCGCGCACCTGCGCGCCCTCGGGCGCGACCACGCGCATGTCCTCGGGCCGCACGCCGAGCACCACACGCTCGAGGTCGGGCGCGCGCAGGCCCTCCACGCGCACGCCGGGCGCCTCGAACACGCCGCCGCGCAGCCGGCCCGCGACGAGGTTCATCGGCGGCGAACCGATGAAGCCAGCGACGAAGACGTTGGCCGGCTGGTTGTAGATCACCTCCGGCGTGCCGATCTGCTGCACCTCGGCCTTGCTCATCACCACGACGCGGTCGGCCAACGTCATCGCCTCGATCTGGTCGTGGGTGACGTAGATCGTCGTGATCCCCAGGGTGTGATGCAGGTGCTTCAGGTACGAGCGCATGCTCACGCGCAGCTTGGCGTCCAGGTTGGACAGCGGCTCGTCCATCAGGAAGACCGCGGGCTGGCGCACGATGGCACGCGCCAGCGCCACGCGCTGGCGCTGGCCGCCGGACAGTTCCTTGGGCCGGCGATCGAGATATTCGGTCAGCTCGACCTGCTGCGCGGCGCGCAGGACGGCCGGGCCGATCTGCGCCGACGGCAGGCCGCGGATGTGCAGCGGAAAGGCGATGTTCTCGCGCACCGTCATGTTGGGGTACAGGCCGTAGCTCTGGAACACCATCGCGACATCGCGGTCCTTGGGCTCGAGCTCGTTGACGCAGCGACCGCCGATCCAGACCTCGCCGGTGCTCGGGTCCTCCAGGCCGGCGACCATGCGCATGGTCGTCGTCTTGCCGCAGCCGCTGGGCCCGAGCAGCACGACGAATTCCCCGTCGGTGATGTCGAGCGACATGCGACGCACCGCCACGGCGGCGCCCCAGGCCTTGGAGATGTCCTTCAGCTGAACCTGCGCCATCGCATCGGCTCCGTCCGTCCCGCCCGCCTCAAGCCGTCCCGCCCAGGACCTGCATCCACAGCGCCACCTCGTCGACCAGCGCCCACTCGCGCAGCACGCGGCCGCGGAACAGCTCGGCGTGGTTGATGCCGAGGATCTCGACCCCGCGCCCGGTGGCGGCACCGAAGGCGCCGTCGCCGCGGTGCCGGGCCTGCGCGCGCCAGCGCAGCGCCACGCGGTCGGCGCGGCCGCCGCCACGCTGCAGCACCAGGTGCTCGACGTCGAAACGCTCGACGGCGAAGACCTCGAAGAGCCCGCGCCAGAACGCGCCGACCTCGTCCTGCCCATAGCGTGTGGTCTCGCCAGGGCCCAGGTGGTGGACGGCGTCGTCGTAGGCCGCCTGCACATCGGTGGCGCCCGCGGCAAACCCGCGGATGGCCTCGGCATAGGCATGCGCGGGGCCGTCGGTGTCGACGTGCGTGCGGTAGGGCGCCGGCGCGGGCGCGGCCACCGGCTTGTGCCAGCCCCCGCGCTCGTCGAGCCAGCGCTGCGCCAGATCGCGCGGCGCCAGGCCGATCTGGCGCGCGATCGCGCCCTGGTCGCGCACCAGCCATTCGTGCACGATGCGGTTGTCGAGACACACGCAGTCGGCCACGGTGCGCACGTGGATGCGCCGGCCGGTGGGCGCGCCGAAGGCGCCGTCACCGCGGTGCGTCATCGTCGAGACGATGCGGTGCGAACTGAGGAAACCACCGGTCTCGTCGCCCGAGACGATGATGTCCTCGGCCAGCAGGCGGCGGTCGGGAAACATGGCCAGCGTCGCGGCCGTGCCGTCGATGACCTGCTGCGCCGTCGTGCTCACGCCGGTGGGCGTCTCGACGATGCAGGGGTCGGCGTAGTAGCGGCGGATGTCCTGCAGCCGCCGGCCTTCCCAGATCCGCGCCGTGATGACGCGGATGTAGGTGTCGAGGTCGGGGAATTCGGCGTCGAAGCCCTTCATGGCATCTCCTGTGCGTCCGCGGGCGCACGCGCAGAGGCCCGCACCACCAGGCGGCCCGGCACGATCACGTCACGCGCCTGCGCCTCCATGGCCGCGCCATCGACCCGGTCGTCCAGGCTGCGGTGCAGCAGGTCGACCGCGGCCTCGACCATGTCGCCGACCGGCTGCTCGAAGGTGGTCAGCCGGTAGGACGGCCAGGCGGCCTGCGGCACGCCGTCGAAGCCGACCACCGACACGTCCTGCGGCACGCGCCATCCCAGCTCGTGGCGCAGCGTGTCCATCACCGACAGCGCCATCAGGTCCCCGGCCACGAAGACCGCGTCGGGCAGGGTGCCTGCGTCGCCGCCGAACAACGCCAGCGTGGCACGCCGAGCGCCCTCGACCGCGTAGTCGCCCACCGCCCGCGCGTGCACCACGCGCCCGAGCGCGGCCAGCCCCTCGGTGAAACCGCGCTCGCGCTCGAGGTTGGTCGAGCTGTCCTCCCGCCCGGCGACGTAGGCGATGCGCCGGTGCCCACCGGCCACCAGGAAGCGGGCGATCTCGGCGGCGCCGCCGACGTTGTCCGAGCGCACCGAGCTGACCACACCTGAGGCGGCCATCACGCGGTTGAAGAGCACCACGGGGATGCGGGCCTGCGCGCAGCGCCGCGCCAGGCCCGACGACAGCGTCGTCGCGCCGAGGACGATGCCGTCGACCCGGTACTGCAGGATCTCGCGCACCAGATCGTCGCTGTCGCGCTGATCACTGACGAACATCAGCAGGTGGTAGCCGTCCTGCTGCAGCCGCAGCGCCAGCTTCTCGGTCACCGCGGGGTACAGCAGGTTGTCCAGCGACGACAGCACCAGACCGACGATGCGCGAGCGGCCTGTGGTGAGGCTGCGGGCGTGCGCGTTGGGCTGGTAGCCCAGGCGCGCAGCAGCGTCCTCCACACGCTTGCGCATGCGTGGCGAGACGCTGGCGCCGGGGGTGAAGGCGCGGCTGACGGCCGACTGCGACACGCCGGCCAGACGCGCGACGTCCACCGAGGTGGCCGGCGGCTTCACTGCGCCGTCCATCCGCCGTCCACCATCAGGGCGCTGCCCGTCACCAGCGCCGAGGCATCGCTGGCGAGGAAGACCACCGCCCCCATCACGTCCTCGACGGTGCCGATGCGGCCGAGCGCGATGCGCGACTCGACGAAGCGCCGGAAGCCGTCGTCGGCCAACATCGGCCGCGTCATCGCCGTCTCGATGAAGGTCGGGCACAGCGTGTTGACGCGGATGCCGTGCGGCCCGAGTTCCCAGGCCAGCGCCTTGGTCAGCCCCTCCACCGCGTGCTTGGTGGCGCAGTACAGCGTGCGCCGGGGCCCGCCGACATGGCCCATCTGCGAGGAGATCGTGATCAGCGAGCCCGGCAAGCCGGCCGCCTGCAGACCGCCGGCCACCTCGCGTGCCAGGTAGAACGCGGCCTTGACGTTGAGGTCCAGGACCCGATCCAGGTCGGCGTCGGCCATGTCGGCCAGCGTCGACGGCCGGTTGGTGCCGGCGCTGTTGACCAGCACCTGGAAGGGCCCGCGTGCGGCGACCTCGCGCCGCACGGCCTGCGCATCGGTGACGTCCAGCGGCAGCACGTGGGCCACGGCGCCTTCGGCGCGCAGCGCTGCAGAAAGGGCGTGCAGTTCGTCGACGCTGCGCGCGGCCAGCGTGACCTCGGCCCCGGCCTGGGCCAGCGCCGCCGCGGCCGCCGCGCCGATGCCGCGGCCGGCACCGGCCACCAGGGCCCGGCGGCCGTCCAGCCGCATCGACGGCATGCGCGGCAGGGCGGCCACCCAACCGGCACCGGCCGGCGCGTCGCGCAAGGGGTCGGAGTGGCCCACTTGCGGCCCGCCCGGTGTCACACGCCCTCCTGCCGCGCCGGCCCGGTCGACCCGGACGGCCTGGGCGCCACGCGCTCGCCCCGGTCGTAGGCCTCCCAGCCGTGGCCGTCGAAGGGGTCGACGCCGAGCTGCTGCATGACGTGGGGGAAGTCCACCATCACCCAGTTGTCGACGATCTTGCCGTCCACGACCTTCCAGAAGTCCATGTAGCGGATCTCCACCCGCTTGCCGGTGGGTGCGATGCCCATGAACTCGCCGCTGTGCGTGGCCTCCTGGCGGCCGAAGGCCGCCATCCACTGGCCCTGCACGATGCGGGCTTCGTCGATGCAGACCTTGTCGGAGAACGCCGCCTGGAACGGGCGCTGCCAGTGGTCCTGGAAGGCCCGCAGCCCGCGCTTGGTGCCGCACCCGGCGTTGCCCATCCAGCGGAAATCCGGCGCGAAGAAGGCGCCGATGCCATCGATCACGTGGTCGTTCAGGCCGTCCACCATGGCCTCGACCACGCGCTGCGTCTGCGCCGTGCAACGCAGGTCGTTGTCGCGCGTGAGCACGGCCTGCTCGGGACGGGAGCCCTTCATCGACGACCTGGACGTTCAGTCGAGCGCCGGCACCGGCTGGTACCAGGGCACCTCGGCACGCGTGCCGTAGCGCCGCACCCGCAGGTTGGCCTGCTCGCCGTGGCCGGCGAAGTTCTCCATGTGGCACAGACGCGAGCAGACCTCGCCGATGCGCGCGCTGGCCTCGTCGCTGAGCACGCGCTGGTAGGTGCACGTCTTCAGGAACTTGCCCACCCACAGCCCGCCGGTGTAGCGCGCATTGCGGTTGGTCGGCAAGGTGTGGTTGGTGCCGATGACCTTGTCGCCGAAGCTGACGTTGGTACGAGGGCCGAGGAACAGCGCGCCGTAGTTGGTCATGCGCCGCAGGAAGACGTCCGGGTCGCGCGTCATCACCTGCACGTGCTCGAAGGCGAGTTCGTCGGCCTTGGCGACCATCTCGTCGAGGGTGTCGCAGACGATGACCTCGCCGTAGACCGCCCAGGCCTTGGCCGCGACCGCCGCGGTGGGCAGGATGGCGAGCTGGCGCTCGACCTCGGCCATGGTCGCCCGCGCGAGCGCCTCGGAATCGGTCAGCAGCACCGCCGGGGAGGTCGGTCCATGCTCGGCCTGGCCGAGCAGGTCCACCGCGCACATCTCGGCGTCCACCGACTCGTCTGCGATCACCAGCGTCTCGGTCGGGCCAGCGAACAGGTCGATGCCCACCCGCCCGTACAGCTGGCGCTTGGCCTCGGCCACGAACATGTTGCCCGGGCCGACCAGCATGTCCACCGGCGCGACCGACGCCGTGCCCAGCGCCATCGCGGCCACCGCCTGCACGCCGCCCAGCACCAGGATCTCATCGGCCCCGGCAAAGTGCATGGCCGCGACGATGGCCGGATGCGGCTCGCCCTGGTAGGGCGGCGCAGTAGCCACGACGCGGGGAACGCCGGCCACCTTGGCGGTGAGCACGCTCATGTGGGCCGAGGCGATCAGCGGGTACTTGCCGCCGGGCACGTAGCAGCCCACTGCGTTGACGGGGATGTGCTTGTGGCCGAGGACGACGCCGGGCAGGGTCTCGACCTCGACATCGCGCATGCTGTCACGCTGGATCTGCGCGAAGCCACGGATCTGTGCCTGGGCGAAACGGATGTCCTCGACCTCGCGTGGCGACAGCCGCGCGATGGCGGCGCGAACCTGGTCCGGCCCCAGGGCGAAGGCCTGCGGGTCCCAGCCGTCGAAGCGCCGGCTGTACTCGCGCACCGCCTCGTCGCCACGCTGCCCGATGTCCTTCAGGATGCCCTCGACGGTGGCGCGCACCTGCGCGTCATCATCGGCCCTGCCCTGCTCGTCCTTGCCCCGCTTCAGATATCGGATCACGCCTGCCCCTACACCGTTGCCGACGTCGCGCGGGAGACCGGCCCGGCCTCCGGCCAACGCCGAATTGCATACGCATGCAGTTTAGGCAGGCGCCGTGGCGCCAGACCTCAGGAAATACCCTGTAAGCCGTCTCAACGGCGGACGATCAACACGCCGCGCGGTCCTCGAAATATCGTCGGGCGCGCGCCATGACATCGATACCGAGCTGCAGCAGCACCTCGATCAGGTCGATGGGCACCCAGTTCTCCCGGATCAGCCCATCTTCGGCGCGGTAGAAGTCCATCACCCGCATCGTCACGGCGCGACCGGTGGCGGGCAGGCCGAGCCAGCCCGCGCCTTCGTGGTGGAGGAAGCGGCTGGGCCAGCCACCGGTGGCCGAGTACGCGCCGTCGCCGATGCGCACGTAGTGGTTCTTGCCGTCCCGCGCCCGGTCCTCGGTGCGCGGACGCGACAGGCGGTTGGGGAACGCCGTGCGGAAGGGCAGTTGGTGGACGTCGACGAAGCCGTCCAGACCGTGCGCCGTACCGATCCCAGCCGGTCCGTACCAGCCCATGCGCGGGTGCCAGAAGGCCTTCTGCGGCATCTGCAGCAGGCCTTCGCGCCCGCCGCCGCCCTCGTCGTCGTAGGCGCCCAGCGAGGCCTGCATCCGCAAGGTCAAGGCCAGACTCTCGGCCGAGACCGCCGGGTCGGCCGGCTCCAGCCGCACGCCGTCGGCCGTCATCGGCGCCGGCCAGCGCCCCTCGCGGCCCAGGCTGGGCGGCAGGGGCCAGAAGCCGGCCTGACGCAGGAAATCCAGGATGTCGAACAGCACCGTGCTGCGCACGATGCGCCCGTCCTCGATCTGGTGAACCTCGCCGTAGCGAAGGTAGACCATCGTCTGCGTCGGCGCGATCCCGAGCCACGGGCGGCGGAAGTTGCCCGCGATGTGACCCACGGCGCCGACGTGGTCCTGGCCGTCGTAGTGGCCCGCCACGATCAGGTCGTCGCGGCGCTCGGCATGGTCCAGGGCGCCCAGCAGCGGGGCCCACACGCGCTGCTCGATGGCCTGCAGGCCGTCCATCTCGTTCAGGGGATGCGAGCCGCGCCAGCGCGCCTGCGGGTGGTAGATCGCCGCCAATCGCCGCCCCAGATCGGCAGGAGACGACTCGGCAACGGCACGCAGGGCCGTCAGGACCTGACGCTTGTGTTCGCTGTGGAGGTGCGGGCTCATGGTCGTGGCAGATGTCCTGCATCCCGCGCGCCGGGGCTGGCTGCGGTCGATGGGCGGCGGATTCTAGGAACGACAACCCGTGATCGAGGCCGAAAGAACAGCCCCTCGGTGGGGCCTGGGGCGACGGCCACAGGCGCATGGCGCCCCGGCCTTCGTCGCACAATCGCAAGCCGCGCGCCGCGGGCCCCGCACACCGAACGCCGATCGAAGACCCGCGCGACCACACCCTCATCTTCGAGCACAAGACACCATGATCGACACGATCCGCTACGGCTTCATCGGCTGCGGCATGATGGGGCAGGAGCACCTGCGCAACCTCGCCCTCGTGTCGGGCAGCGTGGTCACGCGCATCTTCGAACCCGACGACGGCATGGCCGCGCGCAGCCTGGCCCTGGCGCCCGGCGCCCGGCGCGCGGGCAGCCTGGAAGAAGTGGTGCAGGCCGAGGACGTCGACGCGCTCGTCGTCACCAGCCCGAACTTCCGCCACGCGGAGCAGCTTCAGCGCATCGCCGCCCTGCGAGGCCTGCCGGTGCTGCTGGAAAAGCCCGCCTGCACCGACCTCGCACAAGTCGGTGCCCTGCGGGCGCTGGCGCGCGCCCACCCTGCCCCGCTGTGGGTGGCGATGGAATACCGCTACATGCCGCCGATCGCACGCCTGATCGACGAGATCCGCGCCGGGCAGACCACCGGGCCGCTGGCCATGCTGAGCCTGCGCGAGCACCGCTTCCCCTTCCTCGTCAAGGTGGGCGACTGGAACCGCTTCAACCGCTACACCGGGGGCACGCTGGTGGAGAAGTGCTGCCACTTCTTCGACCTGATGCGCCTGATCGCCGGCTGCGCGCCGGTGCGCGTCTACGCCAGCGGCACGGCGGCCCACAACCATCTGGACGAGCGCTACGCCGACGGCGTCCCCGACATCCTGGACCACGCCTACGTGATCGTCGACTTCGCCTCGGGGCTGCGGGCGATGCTGGAGCTGTGCATGTTCGCCGAAGGCTCGCGCTACCAGGAGGAGATCTCGGCCGTGGGGCCGACGGGCAAGGTCGAGTGCTTCGTGCCGGGGCCGCAGCGGTTTTGGCCCGCCCACCTGGGCGAGCCACCGACGCCCCGTCTGGTGCTCAGCCCGCGCGACCCCAAGGGACCGGTCGAACTCGAGGTGCCGGTGGACCCGACGGCGCTGGCCGCAGGGGACCACAACGGCTCCACGCTGGTGCAGCACCAGCGCTTCCGCGCCGCCGTGCTGGGCCGAGGCCCGGTGGAGGTCACGCTGGACGACGGCCTGGACGCGGTGCTGCTGGGGCTGGCGGCACAGGCCTCGGCGCGCACCGGCCAGGCCATCGACCTGCGATCGGGGCCCTATGCGATCGGCGGCAGCGCCGCGGCCATCGACAGCACGGCCGCCCAGTCCTCGGCCTGAAACGCGTGCGGGCCCTGACGCCAGGCGACGCGAACGGCGTCGCGTGAGCGCCGGGGCCAGGCCTTGCGCGCCCGGGCCACCACATGGCGCAGACCCTGCGGATTGGCCCATCGATCATCGCTCGACTGCGTCAGCAGCAGCCCGCGGGGCGCGATGGACGCCAGCAGCACGTCCTGGTCGGCCGGCCAGACCTGACCGGCGCCGAGCGACGCCAGGGCATCGGGGGCCAGCCAATGGGGAAAGCGCTGGGCCAGCGCCAGCGGCGTCTCGCTGCCGCGCCCGAGGCGGAACGACGACGAGGCCCCTGCAGTGCCGCTGTTGTTGGCGGCGGTCAGCCAGATGCGGGCGTCGGTCGCGCCGGCCAGCAGCGCCGCCTTGCCACCGCGTGAATGCCCGACGACCCCGACGCGGCGCGCGTCGATGCCCTCCATGCGGCAGAGCACGTCGACGCTGCGCTGCAGGCCCCAGGCCCAGACCGACAACGCGCCGAACCGCGCCTGCGGAAACCGGTCGAACACCGGGCCCGTGCGCGCCGCGTCGTCGGCGTCGGCCGCGAGCTCGGTACGGTTGAACCAGGCCAGTGCGATGCCGGCGTCGACGCTGGCCGTCATCACCTTGTCGGGCGGCGGCAGCCAGCAGGCGTCGCCGCTGACGAGCACCGCTCGAGGTCCGGGACCGGGGGGGTGCAGCACCTGCAAGGTCCAGGTCGCCCAGGCCGGGGCACCGACCGACACCCGCCAGCTCTGCAGCGCCACGCCCGGCCAGCGCGCCGGGCGCCAGTCGTGCAGGCACACGGCATCGAGCGCCCACCCGTCGGCGTCGCGCAGACCCGCCGCATCCCCCACTGTTCCGCCGTGGACGGCATCGATCAGGGCCTGTGCCTGGGCGGACAAGGGGTTCATCGCGCAGCCCGCATGCCGAGCGACCGGCGGCGCCCGCCGGGACGGAGATGTCGATCCATGGAGCGCCCGTTCCCCACCCGCACGCCACACGACAGCGCACGGGGATGCGTGAAAACGCTAGTGTGGCGCGGCAGACCCATCCCGTACAGTGCCCGGCATCGGATTTCAAGGAGGTTCCCCCATGAAGCGTCTTCCCCTGGCCACGCGCCGCACCCTGCTGGCGGTCGCCGCCTTGTCTGCCGTGGGCGCCACGGCCACCGCACAAGCCGCGGAAATCCGCGTGATGTGCTATCAGGACGGCATCGAGTGCCAGGTCACGAGCGAGCTCGCGCGCAAGTTCGAGGCCCGCAATCCGGGCACCAAGGTCGTCGTGGACACGGTGCCCTACAAGACGATCGTCGAGCAGTTGCCGGTGCAACTGGCCGCCGGCCAGGGCCCGGACATCGCCCGCGTGACCGACCTGGGTGGCTTGTCGAAGTACTACCTGGACATCTCCCCGAACCTCAAGGATCGCAAGGCGATGGACGCCAATTTCGGCGCCACCGCCCCTTGGCTGGCACCGACGCCGGGCGACAAGGGCATCTACGGCTTCATGTCGCAGCTGACGATGACGGGCCCTTACGTCAACAAGACACTGTTCGAGCAAGCCAAGGTCGCGCTGCCCGGCCCGAAAGCCACCTGGGATGAGTGGGCCGCCGCGGCACGTCAGGTCGCCAAGGCCACCGAGACCAAGGCGGCCATGGCCTGGGACCGCTCGGGTCACCGTTTCGCGGGCCCGGCGATCAGCTACGGCGCGAAGATCTTCGACGCCTCCGGCCAACTGACGATGGACGCGGGCTACCGCGCCGCGGTGGACAAGTTCGTCGGCTGGCACAAGGACGGCACGGTGCTGCGCGAGGTCTGGGCCGGCTCGGGCGGGTCGACCTACGCCGACTCGATCGGTGAGTTCATCAACGGCAATGTCGTGATGGTGCTGTCCGGCTCCTGGCAGATCAACCGCCTGCAGCGTGACGTCGGCAACAAGTTCGACTGGGCCGCGGTGCCCAACCCCTGCGGCCCTGCGGCCTGCACCGGCATCCCCGGCGGCGCGGCCTGGGTGGCACTGAAGACCAGCAAGGCCCCGAAGGAGACCGCCGCCTTCCTCGAGTTCCTGGCCTCCGAGCCCAGCTACGCCGAGTTCACCGCCCGCACCAACAACATCCCGGCGCACGCCGGTCTGGCGCGCAAGGGCGTGAACTACGCCGGTGCGCTTCCGGGCGCCAAGGCTGCACTGGGCGTTTTCAGCAGCGGGGTCGCCAACCTGTCGCCGGTGGCCTACCAGTTCCAGGGCTACAAGTTCAACCGCGCCATCATGTTGCCCACGGTGGCCCGGGTGACGCAGGCCATCGTCGGTGAGATGTCGGTCGATGATGCGATGAACCGCATCTCCACCGACATGGCCGACGCCGTCAAGCAGGCCCAGAAGTAAGCCCTTCAGGACTGTGCCGGCCACGCCCTGGTGCGTGGTCGGGCCGGGCAGCGCCCACATCGGTGCTGCCCGGCTTCGCTTTGTGGAGGGTCGTCAGGCGTCACCTGGCCCCTTCGGACGCCCGTCGAGCCGCCCGGCTCTCAGGCCCCAGATCTCAGACCGCAGACCCCTGTCTTCACGTGCGCGCGCTCGCTCCCCTGTTCAACCTGCTCGAGTGGCCCTTCCG
>JBMTXX010000042.1:0-18892 GCA_049453935.1 Rubrivivax sp. | reverse complement strand
GTCGTTCACGCGCGTGCCACAGGCGCGTCCCTAGAATGCAGACATGGTTCCCCACCTCATCACGGCCCTGACCGGGCCCATCAACGAGCTCGAGCAGCGCATCCTCGAGTCCATGCCCGCCATCGAACGCTGGTTCCGGCTCGAATGGATGGAGCACACGCCACCGTTCTACTCGTCGGTGGACATCCGAAACGCCGGGTTCAAGCTTGCGCCGGTGGACACCAACCTGTTCCCAGGGGGCTTCAACAACCTGACCCCCGAGATGCTGCCGCTGGCGGTGCAGGCGGCGATGGCGGCGATCGAGAAGATCTGTCCCGAGGCGAAGAACCTGCTGCTGATCCCCGAGAAGCACACGCGCAACACCTTCTACCTGATGAATGTGCGGCGCCTGGTGCAGATCTTCCATCAGGCCGGTCTGAACGTGCGCCTGGGCACGCTAGACGAGGCGGTCAAGGAGCCGATGCGGCTGAGCCTGCCCGACGGCGACGAACTCGTGGTCGAGCCGCTCATCCGCGCGCGCGGACGGCTGGGTCTCAAGCATTTCGACCCTTGCACCATCCTGCTGAACAACGACCTGTCGGGCGGCATCCCGCAGGTGCTGCAGGGGCTGTACGAGCAGTACCTGTTGCCGCCGCTGCATGCCGGCTGGGCCGTGCGGCGCAAGACGCGGCACTTCCAGAGCTACGAGGAGGTGGCCAAGCGATTCGCCAAGTTGCTGGGCATGGACCCTTGGCTGATCAACCCCTTGTTCGGCCGCTGCGACCAGGTCGACTTCGCCGAGAGCGCGGGTCTGGACTGCGTGCAGACCCAGGTCGACGCCTTGTTGGGCAAGGTGCGGCGCAAGTACAAGGAATACGGCATCGCCGAGAAGCCCTTTGCCATCGTCAAGGCCGACAACGGCACCTACGGCATGGGCATCATGACGGTGCGCGATGCCAAGGAGCTTGCCGACATCAACCGCCGCACGCGCAACAAGATGAGCGTGGTCAAGGAGGGGCAGGCCGTCTCCGAGGTCATCATCCAGGAGGGTGTGCCCACCTACGAGCGCATCAACGACGCGGTGGCCGAGCCGGTGGTCTACATGATCGACCGCTACGTGGTGGGCGGCTTCTATCGCGTCCACGCCGAGCGCGGCATCGACGAGAACCTGAACGCCCCCGGCTCCAGCTTCGTGCCGCTGGCCTTCGACCAGAGCCAGCAGTTGCCGCGCCCCGGCGAGCGGCCGGGCGCAAGCGCGCCGAACCGCTTCTACATGTATGGCGTGATCGGCCGTCTGGCGATGCTGGCGGCCAGCTACGAGCTCGAGGCCACCGATCCCGAGGCCGAGGTCTACGAGTAGCGGCTTGCCGCGTCAGGCGCGGCGGGGTTGCATGCGCGCTGGCCCCGCTCGATGCGCAGCTTCATCACCAGAATGGTGCCAGCCAGCGCCAACGTGACGACGTTGGACAGGATGATGGGCCAGGCGCCCAGCGCCAGACCGTACAGCAGCCACAGCGCGACGCCGACCGTGAAGGCGGCGTACATCGTCAGCGAGATGCCGCGCACGTCGCGTGTGCGCACGGTCAGGATGGCCTGTGGCACGAAGGCGGAGGTGGTCAGGATGGCGGCGGCGTAGCCGAGCCATTCGTGCACGGAGGACTCGAGGGTCATCGCGCGCCTTTCCGGGGCAGGGGGTCGAGGAGCAGGGCGGGTCACGCTCGTGGGCGTGGCCTCAAGGCTTTGACGGGTATTGGAACCCAGTTCCCCCGTCGCTTGTGACGCTTTTGGCGCTTGTGGCGTCGCGACCTCGCGCTGGCGCGGACTGCCCGTCAGCCTTGACGGCCGGGCCCTCAACGAGCGGCAGCGCCGCCCTGCATCGCCCACTGCACCAGCGCGTCCAGCGCGGCGCGCGCGGCGCCGGCACGCGGATGCTGGACCATGGCCACGAAGACCCAGCGGCTTGCGTCGTCGCCGAGCACATAGCCGGCCAGCCCGTTGACGTCGCGCAGCGAGCCCGTCTTCAGATGCGCCCGCCCGGCCGGGGCGCGTGAGCGCCGCAGCGTGCCGTCCAGTCCGGTCACGGGCAGCGACGCGACGAACTCGGGCATGACCGGGCTGGACCACGCGTGCTGCAACAGGTGAGCCAGCCAGCGCGCGGTCACCCGGCCTTCGCGGGACAGACCCGACCCGTTGTCGATGACGAGCTCGCCGGGTGACGGCTCCCCGATGCGATCGGTGACCCAGTGCGCCAGCGTCTGGCGTGCCGATGCCAGGCTGGCGGGCGACTCGGGCTGGCGCTCGCGCGCCAGCGTCAGGAACAGCTGCTGCGCCATCACGTTGTTGGAGAACTTGTTGATGTCGCGCACCACCTCGGCCAGCGGCGGCGAGCGCATTTCGAGCGTCGGCGCCAGCCCGGCCGGCACGACGCCGTCGCGCACGCGGCCGCCCAGCCGGCCACCGATCTCGCGCCACAGCGTGGCGATGAGGCGGTGGCCGTAACTTGCGGGGTCGGGATCTGCCAGCGGCCAGGTCTGCTCGCCGCAGCTGACGGGATAGCGCCCGTCGAAGCGCCAGCCGGCCTCGGCCGGCTGGGCCTGCAGCGCCGTGCGCCAGTCGCCGCAGGCGCCCTCGGTCAGCGGCACGCTCGCCGAGGGCGGGCCTGCCGAAGGCCCTTCGGTGTCGTTGAACACGCGCGCCACCCGGCGCCCTGGGTCGGGCAGGAAACGCCAGGTCGAGACGTGGAAGTTCAACAGCAGGGCATCCGGCTGGACGTTGTAGGGGCGTGCCGCGTCCCCGTCGAAATCGCCCGGCGCCACGCCTGTTGGCGCGAAGGCGCTGCGGTCGAGCACGATGTCGCCGCGGATTTCGCGCACACCGGACTGATGGATGCGTCGCAACGCCTGCCAGAGCCTTTCGATCACCAGGCGGGGGTCGCCGCGACCCTGGATGTAGAGGTGGCCCTCCAGCACGCCGTCGCGCACTGCGCCGTCCAGGTACAGCGGCGTCGTCCACTGCCAGGATGGGCCCAGCAGGTCCAAGGCGGCGTAAGTGGTCAGCAGCTTGGCCAGGGAGGCCGGGTTCACCGGCTCGCGCGGCCGGTGCGACAGCAGGGCGCGGGCGCCGCCCGCTTCCTCGATCACGACCGACAGCGCGTCCTCGGGGACCTGTGCAGCCCGCAGCGCCTGCCGGACCTGCGGGGGCAGGGCGGCGGGCGCGGCTGCCGGTGCGCGTGGCCACGCGCGCGTCGCGATCAGTGTGGTCAGCAGGGCCAGCGCTGAACGGCGTCCCGGCAACACCGGCGCGGCAGCGTGCGTCTGGGTGTCGGCGCCGCCGCAGGGCGTCACCAGGGGGGTCGGAGCCGTACGCATGGTCTCGGGTGCCGGTGTCGATGTCTTCATGCCCCTGCATCGGGGGCGGTTGGCCAGCGCCTGCGCAGCGGCTGGCAGGGCGCCGTCTGCCGCATTGTGAGCGACGCCTCGTCGGACCTGCCACCGTCTGACGGTGCCGGGCCACGGCGGGGCCGTTGCAGGATCGCCTCGCTACACTGCCCGCCATCATGTCCGCAGCGCTCCTGGCTTTCGACACCTCGACGGAGATCCTGTCGGTGGCGCTGCAGTGGCCGGGGGGACGCCAGGCCTGGGACGGTCCTGGCGGGGCGTTGGCCTCGTCGGCCTTGCTTCCGCGGGTCCGCGCGATGATGGACGAAGCTGGCGTGTCCTGGTCGGGCCTGTCCGCGATCGCCTTCGGGCAGGGCCCGGGTGCTTTCACCGGCTTGCGCACGGCCTGCGCCGTCGCGCAGGGGCTGGCTTTCGGGGCCGGGTTGCCTGTGCTGCCCGTCGACAGCCTGCTCATCGTGGCCGAGGACGCCCGGCAACAGGTCATGCCGGATCACCCGTCGCGCCTGGATGTCGCCGTGGCGATGGATGCGCGCATGGGGCAGGTCTACGCCGCGCGTTACCTGTGGGACGACGGCGCCTGGCGAACGAAGGTCCCGCCTGCACTGTGCGATCCGCCTGAGCTGCCGGGTTTGTGGTCGCTCGCCGATGGTTCGTCCTCGCCTCCCGACCTGATCGCAGGCACGGGCTGCGCCGTTCCTGTGGCAGTGGACGCCGCGCAGGCCCTGTGGCCCGGCGTGCCGAGGTGCCCGGAGGTGGCCCGCCGCGCGGCAGCGCTGCTGCAACTGGCCGACGAGGCCTGGCGGGCGGGGCGTTGCGTGGCGCCGGCACAAGCCCTGCCGCTGTACCTGCGGGACAAGGTCGCATTGACATCGGCCGAGCGGGCGGCCTTGCGCGATGGGACGCGCTGAGCGGGGTGACGCCGGACCGGCGCTGCGCGCGATGGGCGTGCAGGACCTGGATCGGGTGCTGGCGGTCGAGGTGCGGGCCTATGGTTTCCCTTGGTCGCGCGGCAATTTCGTCGATTCGCTGGCGGCAGGCTATCTGGCAGAGTGTCTGACCGGCCAGGATGGCGGCCTGATCGGCTACTTCCTGGCCATGCCGGGCGTGGCCGAACTGCACCTGCTGAACCTGACCGTGGCGCCCGAGCACCAGGGGCAAGGGCATGCGCGCACGCTGCTGTCCCGTGTCGTGGCGCTGGCGCGGGGTCGAGGCGACGAGGCGGTGTGGCTGGAGGTCCGGGCCAGCAATGCGCGAGCGCGTCACCTGTACCTGCAGGGCGGCTTCACCGAGGTCGGTGTCCGCCGAGGCTACTATCCGGCCGCGGCCTCACGGCGCGAGGATGCGGTGCTGATGCGTCGCGCGGTCGAAGCGCCTGCGGTCGATGGTGACCGAGCGGCGTCGCCGGCGCGCGAGCCAGGCGAGCGCGCCGTGGGCGCCGCGCCGCCGCCGCCGAGCACCAGAGCCGATGCGCAGGCTGGCCTGTCCGGGCAGCACCGCAGCTGACAGGAACCGTCCGATGCCCTTGGACCGACGCCGGATCGCGATGCTGCGCGAGATGGGTGTGCCCTTCTGGTCACCGCCCTGGCTGGAAGAGGTCGTGCCGCCCGGCCCGGCGGGCCCCTTTGAGGTGGCGACGCCCGCGACGCTTACCGCATCTGCCGCACCCGCCGCCCCCGAGGCTCCACCGGCGTCCGGCGTCACGCCTCAGGCCCCCAGGTCCTGGCCCCAACGGGCTGCCGGTGCGCCTGTGGGGGGCTCGGTGCCGCCGTCGTCGTCCGCCATGCCAACGGCGCCGCTGCAAGCGCCTGCCGGGCATCGCAGTGGCGCACAGAGCCTCGAGCCCGCTGCCGTGGCCTCGATGGACTGGTCGGCGTTGCAGGAGACCGTCCGTCAATGCCAGGCCTGCACGCTGTGCCAAAGCCGCACCCACACCGTCTTCGGCGTCGGTCACCCCCGGGCGCACTGGATGGTGGTCGGCGAGGCCCCGGGCGAGCAGGAGGATCTGCGCGGCGAGCCCTTCGTCGGACCCGCCGGCGCACTGCTGGACCGCATGCTCGCCGCGCTTGGCCTCAGCCGTGAGCCGTCGGTGGCCGACCCGGGCGGTGCCGGTGCCGACCCGGCACGCCAGGTCTACATCACCAACACCTTGAAGTGCCGTCCGCCGCGCAACCGCAACCCCGAGCCCGTGGAGATGCAGCGTTGCGAGCCCTTCCTGCAGCGTCAGATCGCGCTCGTCCAGCCTCGCCTGATCCTGGCCATGGGGCGTTTTGCGGTGCAGGCGCTGCTGCGCACCGATGAGGCCATCGGCCGATTGCGTGGGCGTGTGCACCGCTACCAGGGCGTGCCGCTGGTCGTCACCTACCACCCTGCGTATCTGCTGCGCAATCCCGTCGACAAGGCCAAGGCCTGGGACGATCTGTGCCTGGCGGCCCAGACGCTGGCGCCCGCGGTCACCGCAGAGTGACGCGCCGGCAGCCGCCGTGCATTGGTATGCATTGCCACCTGGGGGCTGGCCCCGGGCCCCGTCTCTGCCCGATGCCGACTGTTCAAAAGGGTTGAGAAGGGGAAAACCCTGATGTTCCGTCCGACCCCTCCGCTCTACAGTGCAAACGTATGCAGACCCGAATGCCGCTGCCGGCCCCCTCCCTGTGAAGTCCCAGGTCACCTCGATGGATGTGGCGCGCCTGGCGGCGGTGTCGCAGTCGGCCGTGAGCCGGGCCTTCACGCCAGGGGCCAGCGTCTCCGAGGACACGCGCCGCAAGGTGATGGATGCTGCGCGCCTGCTGGGCTACCGGCCGAACGCGCACGCGCGCAGCCTGATCACCGGGCGCTCGCGCATCATCGGGCTGGTGCTGGCGCAACTGGAGAACCTGTTCTACCCGGCGGCCCTGCAGCAGTTGGCCACGCGGCTGCAGCGCGACGGCTATCACGTGCTGTTGTTCGTCAACGACCGGCCCGACTCCGACGAGGTCGTGCACGAGATCCTGCAGTACCACGTCGACGGCATCGTGCTGGCAGCCACGACGTTGTCTTCCCCGCTGGCCCAGCGCTGTGCCGATGCGGCGATCCCGGTCGTGCTGTTCAACCGCGTGATGGCTGGTGCGGCCAGCGGTGCGGTGAGCTCGGTGCGCTCGGACAACGTCGCGGGGGGGCGGGCGATCGCACACTTTCTGGCCGACGGCGGCCACCGGCGCATCGCCTTCATCGCCGGGCAGGAGGCCTCGTCGACCAACCTCGAGCGCGAGCGCGGCTTTCGTGATGGCCTGGCCGAGCGCGGCCTGCGCATCTGGGCTCGCGGCGTGGGTGATTACCTGCCGGCCCGCGCACGCGAGGCCGCGCTGGCGATGTTCGACACCCCCGACCGACCCGATGCCGTCTTCGTCGCCAGCGACAACATGGCTTTCCCGGTGATGGACGCGCTGCGGCACCGCCTCGGGCTGCGTGTGCCCGAAGACGTCTCGGTCGTCGGTTTTGACGACGTCCCGCAGGCGGCCTGGGACAGCTACGGGCTGACCACCTTCGAGCAGCCAGTGCCGGCCATGGTGGAAGCCACCGTCGACCTGCTGCAGCAGGTGTTGCGCGACGGCCTGCAGGCCGGGCCTGGCAACGTCATCGTCCCGGGCCGCCTGATCGTGCGCACGTCGGCGCGACGTCCCGGCGAGGCCGAGGCGATGGCCCGCGCCACCGCACCCACACCGACCCTTTCCTGACCCCGGGGTCCGAACCCCATCCACCCACCCGTACGAAGGAGCGAGACATGGACAGAAGACAGATCATCCAGGCCGCCGCAGCGGCTGCCGGCCTGGCCGCCACCACCGGCTTGCGCGCGCAGTCCGGCCCTGCGCTCAAGCCCGGCAAGCCCTATGCCGGCCAGACCGTCAACGTCCTGAGTGTGGTGGCGCCGCAGTTCAGCGCACACGAGGCCATGCTGCCCGAGTTCGAGAAGCTCACCGGCATCCAGGTCAAGTACCAGTACGTCCCGTTCGCCAGCATGCGCGAGAAGCTCACGGCCGAGCTGGTGGCCAAGACCGATCAGTACGACGTGCTCAGCGTGATGGACGCCTGGGGTCCGTCGCTGTACCCGATGTTCGAGCCGCTGAACGCGCGCATCGCCGACAAGGGCATCGACATGGCCGCGCGCTACCCGAACGCGCACCTGCGCGCGGCGCGCGACGGCAACGGCAACGGCAGCAACATCCTCGGCTTCCCGCTGCGCGGCCACGTTCAGCTGATGTTCTACCGCAAGGACGTCTTCGCCCGTCTGGGCCTGAAGCCGCCCACCACCTGGGACGAGATGGTCGATGTCGGCCGCAAGGTCCAGGCCGGCAGCGATCTGTCGGGCGTGGCCATGTACTACGGCAGGACCGGCGGCCAGAACCTGATGATCTGGATCAACTATCTCTGGGGCATGGGCGGTGACCTGCTCGACGCCCAGGGCAACCCGGCTTTCGCGTCGCCCGAGGGCATCGCGGCCACGCAGGCCTATGTGGACGTGCTCCTCAAGCACAAGGTCGCGCCGGCCGGCTCGGCCGCCTTCAACGAGACCGACGCCGTCAACTCGGTGGCGCAGGGCAAGAGTGCGATGGTGCCGGTGTGGTGGTGGCGCTATGCCGGTCTGACCGATCCGAAGACCTCCACGCTCAAGCCCGAACAGGTGGGCTTCGCACCGCTGCCGGCCATGACCGGCAAGGCCGCCACGACCTACACCAACACCTGGTTCTACGGCATCAACACCCACAGCAAGCGCAAGGACGCCACGATGGAGTTCCTGACCTGGCTGTCGCACCCGAGCGTGGAGCGCGCGGTGCTGCTGGACAAGTCGCGCAACGAGGTGGTCGCGGTGCAGAACAGCAACCTGCTGGACGCCGACGTGAATGCGCGCTTCGGTGGCATGCACCGTGCCGGGCATGAAGGTCTGAAGGGCGCCCGCGGCGTGCCACTGTTCCCGCAGTGGCCGCAGATGTCGGACATCCTGGAGGCGACGATCAACGAGATCGCCACCGGGCAGGCACAGGTCAAGCCGGCGCTGGAAGCGGCTGCCTCCCGGGCGCGCCGGGCGCTGCGGGGTTGAGAGGCTGAGAGCCATTCCCCCATGCCCGCCTTGCACGCCCCAACACCCTGGCTCAGCGTTGCAAATCCTCGCCATAGCCCGAGCTATGGCTGTGGTTTGCGCCTCGATCCAGGGCGTTTGGACGCGCCTTTCGGGCACGGCGGAAAAACGCTCAGCCTCTGAGCCGACCACGCGGATGAGGCAGGCATGAACACAGGAGTTGGGCCTTGAAGCTGCTGCGGCGCATCCCCCCGCCCGTGTGGCTGCTCGCGCCGGCCCTGCTGTTCGTGGCCGCGATGGCGCTGTTCCCGCTGGGCAGCGCCCTCGTGCTGAGCTTCCGCCAGTGGCGGCTGACCCGCAGCACCGAGCCCGGCCCCTTCATCGGGTTCGAGAACTACGCGCTGCTGTTCACCGATGACCCGGAGTTCCTCGAGTCGCTGTGGGCCACCTTCGTCTTCGTCACGAGCGACGTCGCCGCCACGCTGGCGGTGGCGCTCGGCGCGGCGCTGCTGCTGCGTCGCGCCGGGCGCGTGAACTCGCTGGCGCGGGTGCTGCTGATCCTGCCCTTCGTGATGAGCCCGGCGCTGATCGGCATTTCCTTCCGCTTCTTCCTGAACCCCGAGTTCGGGATCGCGCAGTTCCTGATCGGCCAGCTCATCCCCGCGCTCGAAGGCAAGGTCTGGCTGGCCGACCGCACGCTGGCGATGATTGCCGTCGTCGTTTCGGACGTCTGGCACTGGGCCCCCTACATGACGCTGGTCATCCTGGGCGGCCTGGCCTCGATCCCGGCCGAGACCGAAGAGGCCGCGCGCGTGGACGGCGCCTCGGAGTGGGCGGTCTTTCGCGACGTGACGCTGCCGCAGCTGCTGCCGGTGCTGGGCATCGTGCTGGTGCTGAAGACGGTGTTCGCGCTCAAGGCCTTCGACACCATCTTCACGCTGACCAACGGCGGGCCCGGCACCTCGACACAGACGCTGGCCTACTTCGTCTACCACACCGCCTTCAACTACTACGACATGGGCTACGCCGCCGCGGCCGCCTGGGTGCTGACCGCGCTGCTGCTGGCGCTGTCGGGCTTCTATCTGCGGCTGGTGTTCCGCAAACGATGAACACCGGCACGCTGTCCCCCACGTCGATTCCGGGTTACCGCCCGCCCGCAGCCGAGCGCGCGGCCGACTGGCTGCGCGAACTCGGCGTGTTCACGCTGATCGCGGTAATCCTGCTGCCGATCCTGTGGATCGTCATCACCGCCTTCAAGGTGCCGCGCGACGTCTACTCGCTCGATGCCGCGCTGTGGTTCACCCCGACGCTGGAGAACCTGCGCACCGTCTTCCAGCACCCCTGGAACCTGGGCTCCAAGATCGTCAACAGCGTGCTCGTGGCGGGCGGCACGGTGCTGCTGGCGATCCCGATGGCCACCATGGCGGCCTATGCCTTTTCGCGCTATGACTTCCGTTTCAAGCAGGCGATCTTCCTGACGGTGATCGCCTCGCAGTTCATCCCGGCCGCCATCGTCGTGTTGCCGTATTTCCTGATGTTCAAGCAGCTCGGCCTGCTGGACACGCGCACGGCGCTGGTGCTGATCAACCTGTCCATCGTGCTGCCGTACGCGGTATGGATGATCAAGGGCTTCATCGACGCCGTGCCGCTGGAGATCGAGGAGTCGGCGCAGGTCGACGGCGCGAGCCGTGCGCGCGTGATCGTCGAGATCGTGGTGCCGGCAGCGCTGCCGGGCATCATCACGGCGGCGGTCTTCAGCTTCACGTTGACTTGGAACGAATTCCTGTTCGCGCTGATCCTGGGCAAGCAGAACGCGCTGACGCTGCCCATCGGGCTGATCGGCTTTCGCACCGAGCGCGGCGACCTGTGGGAGCTGATGGCCGCCGGCGGCATCCTGATCACCGCGCCGATGTTCCTGTTGTCGCTGCTGGTCCACAAGCAGTTCGTCGGCAGTCTGACGGCCGGCTCGGTGCGCTGAGGCGCGCGACGGCTTGCCGCCCCGATCCCCGCGCCGCCCCGGTCCCATCCCCTACGTCCGTCTACCGCGTTTTCGATGAACGTCCTTCCGAGGCAGCGCCGCCGATGACCACGATCTCCCTGAAGCACCTCCACAAGTCCTTCGGCACGGTGGCCGTTGTCAGGGACCTGAGTCTCGAGATCGCCGATGGCGAGTTCCTCGTGCTGCTCGGGCCGTCCGGTTGCGGCAAGACGACGACGATGCGCATGGTCGCCGGGCTCGAGCATCCCACGCAGGGCGAGATCGCCTTCGACGGCACGCGGGTGAACGAGCTGCCCACGCGCGATCGCGACGTCGCCATGGTGTTCCAGAACTACGGTCTGTACCCGCACATGACGGTGGAGCAGAACATCGGCTACCCGCTGAAGCTGCGTGGCGTGCCGGCGGCCGAGCGCGCGCAGCGGGTGCTGCGGGCGGCCGAGCGCTTCGAGCTGGGGCCCTACCTGCAGCGCATGCCGCGCGCGTTGTCGGGCGGCCAGCGCCAGCGCGTGGCACTGGCGCGCAGCGTGGTGCGTCAGCCGCGCGTGTTCCTGATGGACGAGCCGCTGTCCAACCTGGACGCCAAGCTGCGGCTGGTGGCGCGGTCGCAGATCAAGCACCTGGTGCAGGAGCTGGGTGTCACGACGCTGTACGTCACCCACGACCAGATCGAGGCCATGACGCTGGCGCATCGCGTGGCGGTGATGCACGAAGGGGTGATCCGCCAGCTCGACACGCCCGAGAACATCTACGACCGACCGGCCGACACCTTCGTCGCCGGCTTCATCGGCAGCCCGGCGATGAACCTGATCCCGGTGCAGGCCTCCGAAGGTCGGCTGCAGGCCGACGACGGGCCGCCCATCCTGGTGCCGGCGCCGCGTGAGGGGGCGCTGACGCTGGGGCTGCGGGCCGAGGATCTGGCACTGGCCAGCCTGGACGAAGCCCACCTGCATGCCGAGGTCTACACCTGTGAGTTGCTCGGCGACAGCACCTTGGTGACCCTGCAGGTGGGCCGGCAACTGGTGGCGGCGAAAGCCGACAAGGGGCTGCGCCTGTCCGCCGGCGCACGCGTCGGTCTGAAGATCCAGCCCGAGCGTGCGCACTGGTTCGACCGCGGCAGCGGCCGCCACCTGTGAGCCGCCATCGCCGATCGAGGTCGGCGTCGGGCCCGGCGTCGCGGCGTGACCCGCAGGCCGGTGGGGCGTCCCGTCGTCTGGTCCGTGCGTCCGGCCCGGTGACGCCGGACCCGTCCGCCCCTGGACGGCCTTGCCTGGTGCTGATCCCCGGCACGCTTTGCGATGCGGCCTTGTTCCAGCGCCAGCGCCTGGCCCTGCGGGCTCACGCGCAGGTCTGGTGTGCGGATCTGCACGGCCTGGGCGATCCGGTCGACCGCCATCGCGACGTCGGCGCCTGGGCCGAGTCACTGTTGCGTGCGTTGCCGCCGCGGTTCAGTCTGGCCGGTTTCTCGCTGGGCGGACTGCTGGCGCTGGAACTCCTGCGCCGCGCGCCGGAGCGTGTCGAGCGTCTGGCATTGATTGCCAGCAACGCCGAGGCGGCGGGCCGCCGCGCGCGAAGGCGTGGGCAGGCGCAGCGCGTGTGGTGGCAGCAGGGTGCAGGCCGGGCCGTGCTGCGGCGTCTGGCGCCGCTGTATCTGCCCGTGCCGCGCCGGCGTGCGCAGCATGCGCTGCTGATCCAGCGCATGGCCTGCAGGACGCCCCGTGCGGCCGCGCTGGCGCAATTCGACTGGGCGGCAGCCCGCCCTTCGGGCCACGCGGCGCTGGCCGCGCACCGTGCGCCGCTGCTCGTGGTCAGTGGCGCCGACGACCGCCTGTGTCCGCGTGCGCAGCAGCAGCGTTTGCTGGCCACCCGTCCCGATGCCCGCTGGGTCGAGTTGCGCTGCTGCGGTCATTTCATCCCGCTCGAGCGTCCGCGGCAGTTGTCGCGGCTGCTCGCACAATGGCTGGCCGCGCCCGCGCGCGGCGAACCCGGAGACCCCGCATGATCACTCCCGAGGCGTTGCAACAGCGTCACATCCCGTTCTCCAGCCTGCGCTACGCGACCGAGGCCTTCATCGACTACTGCATCCCGGAATGCACGCCGAAGTACAACTACGCGCTGATCGGCCCCGGCGTGTCGCAGAACCCGAACCAGCCGATCAACCTGCGCGAGCCGCACGGGTTCCAGGTGGGCGCGGTGTCGATGCCGCACGGCAAGACCAATCCGGCGCACATGCACTTCACCTGCGAGGTCTTCATCTGCGTGCGCGGCACCTGGCGTGTGCGCTGGGGCTTCAATCCTGACGACCTGCACGCCGAGATCGGGGAGGGCGACATCGTCTCGGTGCCCACCTGGATCTACCGCGGTTTCACCAACGTCGGTGTCGACGACGGATTCATGTTCACCGCGCTGGGCGGTGACCACACCGGTGGCGTGCTCTGGGGCCCGACGACGCTGGCGGCCGCGGCCGAGCGCGGGGTGCGGCTGACCGAGGACTACCGCATCGTGGATGCGTCGCGCGGGGACACCCTGCAGCCGCACGAGAAGCTCCTCCAGCCCATGACGCCCGAGGAGATCGCGGGCCTGCGCCGCTGGTCGCCGCAGGAGATGGCCGGGCGCATCGTGCGCCACGCCGACCTGGCCTGGACGACCCACGGCCTGCTCGACAGCGCCTTGCCCGGCGGCGGTGCGCAGCTGGCACCGGTCATCGGTCTGGGCATCAGCCAGGACCGCCACGCCCAGGCGCCGGTGATGAACGCGCACGGACTGTCGATCGAGTGGCTGCGGATCCCGCCCGGCGGCCGCGTCTCGCGTCATCGCCTGCACGACAAGCAGGTGGTCATCGCCAAGGCGGGAGAGATCGACCTGGGCATCGAGACCACCGAGGGCGAGCGCCACTACCGGCTGCGGGGCGAGGCCGCGGCGTGGGACAGCTTCGCCCTGCCTGCCGGCGCCTGGCGCACGCTGCACAACCCAGGCGCGACCGAAGCCCGGGCGCTGCTGCTGACCTCAGGCGACCACCGCAAGCGCATCGAGTGGGACCCTGCTGTGGTCGAATCCGCCGCGCGCCAGGATCTGGCCATCGATGCCAACGGTTACGTCGCGCCCAAGCGCTTCGTCGAGCGTGCGCAGCGTTGACCGAACACACCAGGAGACCCACATGAACCCCACCCGCCACCCCATCGACACCCGCTTGCCCGAGATGATGCGCAGTGGGCAGGCGGTGCGAGCCATCTTCAATGGACTGCCCAGCCCGGCGCTGGTGGAGATGTGCGCCTACGCCGGCTTCGATGCCGTGATCATCGACAACGAGCATGGCAGCGCCGACCTCGAGACCACCGAGCACATGCTGCGTGCCGCGCGGGCAGCGGGCATCCCTGCGCTCGTGCGCTGTCTGGAGCACGACATCGCGCGGGTGCTCGACATCGGCGCCTGTGGCGTGCAGATCCCGATGGTGCAGAGCCCCGAGCATGCGCGGGCCCTGGTGCAGCGCGTGCGCTATCCCTTGCCCGGCGGCCTCGGTGGGCAGCGCGGCAGCGCCTACAGCACACGGGCCGCGGGCTTCGGCGCCTTCGGCGGGCCGGCGCACACGCGGCTCAGCAACGAGGGCCTGGCGCTGGTGGTCATGATCGAGACGCCGCAGGCGGCGCAACAGGCGCGGGCCATCGCCTCGGTCGAGGGGGTGGACGCGGTCTTCGTCGGCCCGAACGACCTGGCCCACGCCATGGGCCATGAGAACCGCTTCCACGATGCCGAGGTCCAGGCCGTCATCGAACACGTGGTCCGCGAGGTGGCCGCCGCCGGCAAGTGCCCGGGCGTGCTGGCGCTGTCGGCCCAGGACCAGGCCCGCTATGCGGGCTGGGGCGCGCGCTTGTTCGCCACCGTGACCACCGGGATCATCTCCCAGGCCCTGAAGCAGGCCGCCCAGATGGGGGCCGACGGGGTCAAATACTGATCCACGCCCCGGGCGGCCCGAGCCAGGGCCCAGTCAGCGCACAATTGCATTCATGAACACCGATGCCCGCGCGGCCGTGCCGCCCTTCCATCTGGCCTTTCCTGTCCACGACCTCGGCGCCGCACGCGCCTTCTACGGCGGCCTGCTCGGTTGCCCCGAGGGCAGAAGCTCGCCCGAATGGGTGGATTTCGACCTGTTCGGCCATCAGGTGGTCGCCCATCTGGCGCCCGAGGAATGCCGTCTGGCCGGCACCAGCGCCGTGGACGGTGATGCGGTGCCCGTGCGGCACTTCGGCGTCGTCCTGCCGATGGCGCAGTGGCAGGCGCTGGCCGACCGCCTGACGGCCGCAGGCACCTCCTTCATCATCGAGCCCCACATCCGCTTCAAGGGGCAGCCGGGCGAGCAGGCGACGTTCTTCTTCCTCGACCCGTCCGGCAACGCGCTCGAGTTCAAGGCCTTTGCCGACCTGGGCCAGCTCTTCGCCCGCCAGTGAACATCGTCATCCTCGGCGCCGGGCGTGTCGGCGAGAGCGTGGCCGAGAGCCTGGCGTCGGAGCGCAACGACATCACCGTGATCGACACCGATCCGGTGCGTCTGGGCGTGCTGCAGGACCGTCTCGACCTGCGCGGCGTGGCGGGCAACGGCATCCAGCCGTCGGTGCTGCGGGAGGCCGGGCTCGGCGACGCCGACCTGTTCATCGCCTGCGCGCCCCAGGACGAGACCAATCTCGTGGCCTGCAAGGTCGCGCACGACGTGTTCAACGTCCCGACCGCGATCGCGCGCTTGCGCTCGCCGGAGTTCGAAGACGGCTCCCCGCTGATGGACAAGGCGCGCGGCTTCGCCGTGGACCGTGTGATCTGCCCGGAGGAGAGCGTCACGCGCTACATCGGGCAACTGGTCGAGCACCCCGAGGCGCTGCAGGTGCTGGAGTTCGCGCAGGGGCTGGTCAGCCTGATCGCGGTGCGCGCGGTGGCCGGCGGGCCGCTGGTGCGGCACAGCCTGGCGGAGATCCCGGCCCTGATGCCGCGCGTGGACATGCGCATCGTGGCCATCTACCGCCAGGACCAGGCGCTGACCGACATCGACGGGCGCACCCGCATCGAGCCCGGTGACGAGGTCTTCGTGCTCGCGGCCACGCGCGACATCGGCACCGTGCTGGGCGCGCTGCGCGCCCGCGACCGGCCGGTGCAGCGCCTGATGATCGCCGGCGGCGGCAAGGTGGGCCTGCGGCTGGCGCGGCAGGTGCAGGACCGGCTCGAGGTCAAGATCATCGAGACCCAGCGCGCGCGCTGCGACTACCTGGCCACCCAGTTGCCGCCCCAGGTGCTGGTGCTGCACGGTGACTCCACCGACGAAGAGCTGATGGGGCAGGAGAACGTCCAGGACATGGACCTCTTCGTCGCGCTGACCAGCGACGACGAGGACAACATCCTGGCCTGCCTGTTGGCCAAGCGCATGGGCGCGCGGCGCGTGCTGGCGCTGATCAACCGCCGGGCCTACGCCGAACTGGTGCAGGGCACGCAGATCGACATCGCGATCTCGCCCAGTCAGGCCGTGATCGGGGAATTGCTGGCCTACGTGCGGCGTGGCGACGTCGAGGCCGTGCACTCGCTGCGGCGCGGCGCGGCCGAAGCGCTCGAGGGGATCGTGCGCGGCGACCGCAAGACCTGCCGCATGGCCGGCCGCCGGGTCGAGGAGATCGGCCTGCCGCCCGGTGCGCAGGTGGGTGCCATCGTGCGCGGCCTGCACCGCGCCGACGGCAGCGAGGCCGGGGACGAGGCGCAACCGCAGGTGCTGATGGCCCATCACGACACCGTGATCCAGACCCACGACCACGTGATCTTCTTCGTGCCCAACAAGCGCACGGTGCGCCAGGTCGAGAAGTTGTTCCAGGTGTCGGCCACCTTCTTCTGAGCGACGGGCGCATCGGACATGGGGGCCCTCGCCGTCGTCGCGCTGATCGGCCGCATGGTGCTGATCTTCACCGTGTTGATGGGCGTGCCACTGGCCTTCGCGGTCGGGCGCCACGATGCCGCCGAGCAGGCCTTCGTGGCCTCCATCGTCGTCACCTTTGCCGTCGGTCTGGCGATGAGCCTGGCCACGCGACGCTTCAAGCGCGAACTGCAGCCGCGCGACGGCTTCCTGCTGGTGGGCCTGACCTGGCTGGTGCTGCCCTTCTTCGGCGCGCTGCCGCTGTGGCTGGCCCTGCCGCAGCTCAGCGCCACCGACGCCTACTTCGAGGCCATGTCCGCCTTCACCGCCACCGGCGCCACGGTGCTGACCGGGCTGGACGACCTGCCGCTGTCGGTCAACATCTGGCGCTGCTTCATGATGCTGGTGGGCGGGCTGGGCATCATCGTGCTGGCGGTGGCCATCCTGCCCATGCTGGGTGTGGGGGGCAGCCAACTCTTCCGCACCGAGATCACCGGTCCGGTCAAGGACCAGAAGCTCACGCCGCGCATCGCCGACACCGCGCGCGCGATCTGGATCATCTACGCCTTGCTGGCCGTCGGCTGCACGCTGGCCTACCGTTGGGCGGGCATGGGCTGGGAAGACGCCTTCATGCACATGTGCACGACGATCAGCCTGGGCGGCTTCTCGTCCAAGGACGCCAGCCTGGGGTATTGGGATTCGCCGCTGATCGAGACCGTGGCCGTGGGCTTCATGCTGCTGGCCGGCGTGAACCTGACGCTCTACTTCGTGATCTGGCGCACCCGCTCGCTCCTGGTGTTCTGGCGCAACGTCGAGGTGCGCGCGTTCTACGGGTTGCTGGTGGGTGCGACGGTGCTGCTGGTCGTCTACCTGCTGGTCACGGGCAGCTATCCGCCGGAGCAGGCCCAGACGGCCTTCCGTCATGCCGCCTTCCATGTCGTGTCGATCGCCACCACCACCGGGTACGCATCGCACGACTACGCCCAGTGGCCGCTGTTCGCCTCGCTGTTGATCGTGCTGCTGGGCTGCTTCGCCACCTGCGCCGGCTCCACCGGCGGTGGGATCAAGATGGTGCGGCTCATGATCCTCGCCGCCCAGGCTCGGCGTGAACTGGTCCGCATCGTCCACCCCCGCGCCGTGAACCCGGTGGTGCTCGGCGGGCGCACCGTGGCCGAATCCACGATCCAGGGCGTCATGGCCTTCATGATGATCTACGGCGTGACGATCTTCGCCCTCACCCTGCTGCTGCTGATGACCGGTCTGGACCCGGTGACGGCCTTCACCGCCATCGTCGCCTGCGTCAACAACATCGGCCCCGGACTGGGCCAGGTGGGCCCGGCCGGCAATTACCAGGGCCTGAACGATTTCCAGACCTGGGTGTGCACGCTTGCGATGCTGCTCGGGCGGCTGGAGATGCTGGCGCTGCTAGTGTTGCTGACGCCGGCGTTCTGGCGGCGGTGAGGGGCGCTTGCCGCAGCCTGGTCGGAAGCCATAGGAGCCCCTGCGGCAACGGCCACCTGGGCGCCCGCGGTCGGCTGGCAACTGACGCCTGTGTCGGCCTCAGGCGTGTTTGGTCGGGTCCGGCGTCACCTGCGTCCGTGACCGCCGGCCTTGCGTGAGCCAGACCACTCCGATCAGCAGCAGCCCGGGCAGATAGAACCAATGCGGCGAGGCCCGGCCGGTGGGTACCTTCACCGCCTGCACCTCCCAGCCCTGCTCGACACCGGCCTTCCTGGCCTGCGAGCCGAACCGCACCGCGCCGATCTGCACCTGCGTGCCCAGCGGCACCAGCTGCATGCCGGCGTCTGCCAGGCGTCTGCGGCCGTCGGCGTTCACTGGGCCGAGTTGGACGGCCACCGTCTTGGAGACGTCATCGCCCTCGAGCGTTGTGCCCTTGATGACCATGACCAGGGATTCGCCCTCGGCCACCGACCGGGCAACCTCGAAGACCTGCGATGCCGGGACTTCGCGGAACTCTGCGGCGACGCGGTCCATGAAGAAATCCGGGCGGAACAGCAGCACCACGGCAAAGGTCAGCAGCACGTTCTCCCACCAGCGGCTCTTGAGGCGAAACCAGCCCAGGGTCACGGCCGCGAACACGAGTGTGGCGATCGTGCATGCGAAGACCACGCGCAGCAGTTCCATCGGACCATGCACACCGATCAGCAGCAACTGCGGGTTGAAGATCCAGATGAAGGGGAGGACCACCGTGCGCAGCGCGTAGAGAGAGCCCTGGATGCCGGTTTTGATCGCATCCTCGCCTGAGATGGCCGCCGCAGCAAACGAGGCCAGCCCGACGGGCGGCGTGATGTCGCCCATGATCCCGTAATAGAAGACGAACAGGTGCACCGCGATCAAGGGGATGATCAACCCCGACTGCGCTCCCAACTCCACCACCACTGGCGCCATCAGGGTGGCGACGAGCACGTAGTTCGCCGTGGTCGGCACGCCCAGCCCGAGGACCAGGCAGACAAATGCGGTGAACAGCAGCATGACGATCACGTTGCCCTGGGAGACGAACTCGACGAAGTCCGTCATGCGCAAGCCCAGCCCCGTGAGGGTAATGCCACCCACGATGATGCCCG
>JBMTXX010000041.1:0-19053 GCA_049453935.1 Rubrivivax sp. | reverse complement strand
GACCCGGGCGCCGCAGGTCAACCGCCCAGGTAGGCCTCCTGCACGCGCGGGTCGCTCAGCAGTTCACGCGCCGGCCCGCCCATCGTGATCTCGCCGGAGTCCATCACATAGCCGCGGTCGGCCAAGGACAGTGCCCGGCTGGCGTTCTGCTCGACCAGCAACACCGTGGTGCCGCGCGAGTGGATGTCGGCCACGACCTCGAAGATCTTGTCCACCATGATCGGCGACAGGCCCATCGAAGGCTCGTCCATCAACAGCAGCTTGGGACGTGCCATCAGCGCGCGACCCATCGCCAGCATCTGCTGCTCGCCACCGGACATGGTGCCGGCCAGCTGACGCGCACGCTCCTTCAGCCGGGGAAAGATCGCGAAGACCTTGTCGATGTCGTCCTGCACCTGCGCATCGTTGCGCACAAAGGCGCCCATCTGCAGGTTCTCGAAGATGGTCATGCGGGTGAAGGTGCCCCGGCCCTCGGGCACCATCACCAGGCCCTGACGCACCAGATCCCAGGCCCCCTGGCCGCGGATGCTGCGCCCCATGTAGCGGATCTCGCCGTCGGCGACCGCCTGCACGCCGGTGACCGCTTTCAGCGTCGTCGTCTTGCCGGCGCCGTTGGCACCGATCAGGCTGACGAGCTCGCCTTCGCGCACCTCGAAACTCACGCCCTTGACGGCCTGGATGCCGCCGTAGGCCACCTTCAAGCCCTGCACCTCGAGCAGCGGTGTGGTCATGTCGTCAAACTCCCGCCGTCGTCCGTCAATGGGCCTGGTGGCCCGCGCCGAGATAGGCCTCGATCACCTTCGGGTCACGCTGCACGTCCGCCGGTGTGCCCTCGGCGATCTGCTTGCCGTAGTCGAGAACGGTCACGCGGTCGCACAGGCCCATGACCAGCTTGACGTCGTGCTCGATCAGCAAGATGGTGCGGCCGTCGCGCCGGATGCGGTCGATCAGTTCACGCAGCACCGTCTTCTCGGTGGCGTTCATGCCGGCCGCCGGCTCGTCCAGCGCGATCAGCTTCGGGTCGGTGGCCAGCGCGCGGGCGATCTCCAGACGCCGCTGGTCACCGTAGCTGAGGGTACGTGCGCGGAAGTCGGCGTAGCGGCCGATGCCCACGTAGTCCAGCAGTTCGCGAGCGCGATCCGAAATCTCCTGTTCCTCACGCCGGAAGGTAGGCGTGCGCAGGATCGCACCCATGAGGCCCGAGCGGGTGCGCACGTGTCGCCCGACCATGACGTTCTCCAGGGCCGTCATCTCGGCGAACAGCCGGATGTTCTGGAAGGTCCTGGCGATGCCGGCCTGCGCGACCTGGTGCACCGCCTCGGGCCGGTAAGGCTGACCGGACAAGGCGAACGCGCCGCTGTCCGGCGTGTAAAGCCCGGTGATGACGTTGAAGAACGTGGTCTTGCCGGCACCGTTGGGGCCGATCAGGCCGTAGACCTGGCCGGCATGGATGGTCAGGCCCACTTCGCTGAGGGCTTGCAAACCCCCGAAGCGCTTGGACACCCCGGAGACTTCGAGGACAGGCGTTGTCGTCATGTCTGCCCCTTGGTCTTCAGCGAGCGGCCGCAGGCGTCGGCGTGGCCGCCGCCTTGCCGTGTTCGCGCGCTGGCCACAGCCCGCGCGGGCGCAGCAGCATGATCGAGATCATCGCCAGCGCGATCAACAGCTGCCGCAGGATGGCGGCGTCCAGGCGGCCCCCGGTCAGTTGCTGCAACGGTCCGGCGACGTAGCGCAACACCTCCGGCAGCGCCGCCAGCATGACCGCGCCGAGGATGACACCGGGGATGTGCCCGAGACCTCCGAGCACGACCATCGCCACGATCATCACGCTTTCCATCAAGCTGAAGGACTCGGGGGAAACGAAGCCCTGGAAGGCCGCGAACATCGAGCCCGACACACCACCGAAGGTCGCACCCATGCCGAAGGCCAGCAGCTTCATGTTGCGGGTGTTGATGCCCATGGCCTTGGCCGCGACCTCGTCCTCGCGGATCGCCATCCAGGCGCGCCCGATGCGCGAGGTCTCCAGGCGGTGACAGATCACCACGCTGACCACCACCAGCAGCAGGAACAGGTAGTAGTACAAGGTCACCGACGGGATGCGGAAGTCCCCGATCGTCACCGCCTTGCCGAAGTCGAATCCCAGGATGGACATCGAGTCGATGCGGTCGAGCCCGCGCGGGCCGTTGGTGATGTTGACCGGGTGCTCCAGGTTGTTCAGGAAGACCCGGATGATCTCGCCGAAGCCCAGCGTGACGATGGCCAGGTAGTCGCCGCGCAGCTTCAACGTCGGCGCGCCCAGCAACGCGCCGGTGATGCCGGCCAGCAACGCCGCCAGCGGGATCACCGCCCAGATCGGCGTGTGCAGGCCGTTGGGGAAGCCCTGCGCGATCCACTCGAAGGTCTCGAACAGGTGTGGCGAGGACAGCAGGGCGTACATGTAGGCACCCACCGCGTAGAACGCGACGAAGCCGAGGTCGAGCAGACCCGCATAGCCCACGACGATGTTCAGGCCCAGCGCCAGCAGCACGTACAGCAGGGCGATCGCCAGGATGCGCACCCAGCCCTGGCCGAACTGCTGGGCAAACAACGGCAGCGCGATCAGCGCCACGGCGGCCAGCAGGAAGACGATGACTTTCTGTTGATTCAACACCATGGCCTCCTGCTCAGGCGCGGTCGGCCACGCGCTCACCCAGCAGGCCGGAGGGCCGCAGCGTCAGCACCAGGATCAGGGCCAGGAAGGCGAAGATGTCGGCGTAGTGGCTGCCCAGCACGCCGCCCGTCAAAGCGCCGAGGTAGCCCGCGCCCAGCGCCTCGACCAGCCCGAGCAGCAAGCCACCGACCATCGCCCCGGCCAGGTTGCCGATGCCGCCCAGCACCGCAGCCGTGAACGCCTTCAGGCCCGGCAGGAAGCCCATCGAGTGCTGCACCGTGCCGTAATTCGCTGCCCACATCACCCCGGCCACGGCCGCCAGCGAGGCGCCGATGATGAAGGTCGCGGAGATCACCATGTCGGGCCGTACCCCCATCAGTGCCGCCACCCGCGGGTTCTCGGCCGTCGCACGCATCGCGCGCCCGAGCTTGGTGCGGTGTACCAACCACAGCAGGGCCAGCAGCAGCACCGCCGTCGTCGACAGGATCAGGATCTGCACCACGCTGATCACCGGCCCGCCCAGGTCGATCGGCTCGCTGGAGAAGAGGATCGGGTAAGGCTTGGGGTTGGGCTTCCAGACGATCATCGCGATCGTCTGCAGCAGGATGCTCATGCCGATGGCGGTGATCAGCGGCGCCAATCGCGGCGCATTGCGCAGTGGCCGGTAGGCCACCTTCTCGATCGTGAAGTTCAGGATCGAGCACACCACGATGGCCGCAGCCAAGGACACCAGCAGCAGCAACCACCCTGGCATGCCGACGTCGGCCAGCAGCGTGACGACCGTCCAGCTCGTCAGGGCACCCACCATCAGCACGTCGCCGTGGGCGAAGTTGATGAGGTTGATGATGCCGTACACCATCGTGTAGCCCAGGGCCACCAGCGCGTACATGCTGCCGAGCACCAGCCCGTTGATCAACTGCTGTATGAAGATGTCCATCGCGTGAGAGCTCCTGGGCGTGCGGGCCGCGGTGACCGATTCCCCGCAAGCACCGCGGCGGTCTGACAAGCAAGACGCGGGCCGAAAACAGCAGGAGCCTCGAAGATGAAACAAATGTCTCACCGGGCACCGAGATTCTAGAAGCGTCACGCTGCGCGCAAGCCCCGCACATTCCCGGGGGTCTGCCGGGACTTCCCGGTGATCGAGCGCGGGACAAGGCGCCTGGTTCGGTGATGCCGCCGCGGGCTCGAGACCGATCAAGCCCCGGCCTCGCCCCCCTGCGGCAGCATCCTCAGCGGCGGTCGCTGTCGGGCGTGGCGGCGGGTCCGGTCGACGCCGCGCGGCGACGCTCGGTGGCCGCGCGCAGCTCGGCCAGCCGATCGGCGATCCGTGCCTCGAGCCCGCGCGGCACCGGGTCATAGAAGCGCTGCTCGGGCATGTGATCTGGAAAGTAGCGCTCGCCTGCGGCGAAACCGCCCTCCTCGTCGTGCGCGTAGCGGTACCCGGCGCCATGGCCGAGCGACTTCGCAAGCCGGGTCGGCGCATTGCGCAGGCGGTCCGGGACAGGACGGGTCCCGTCTTCACGCACGTGCGCCGACGCCGCTTTCCACGCACGGTAGACGGCGTTGGACTTCGGCGCCACCGACAGGTAGACCACCGCCTGAGCGATCGCCAGTTCGCCCTCCGGCGACCCCAGGCGCTCGTAGACCTCACAGGCCTGCAAGGCGAGTTGCAGAGCCCGCGGGTCGGCCAGACCGATGTCCTCGCTGGCCATGCGCAACACCCGGCGCGCGACATAGCGCGGGTCGACCCCACCATCGAGCATGCGCGCCAGCCAGTACAGCGCCGCGTCCGGATCCGACCCGCGCACCGACTTGTGCAAGGCCGAGATCGTGTCGTAGAACTGGTCGCCACCCTTGTCGTGGCGCCTGAGTTGCCGCCCGAGCGCGCGCTCGAGTGCCGCCTCGTCGATGACCTGGGCCCCCGCCGAAGCGGCCACGACGTTCTCGTAGGCGTTCAGCAGGCGGCGCGCGTCGCCGTCGGCGTGGGCGATCAGGCGGGCCCGTGCCGCGTCCGACAGCGCAGGCGCGCCCAGGCGTTGGCGCCCGCGCGCCAGCAAGTCGCCCAGCGCGGGTTCGTCCAGCGGCTCGAGCACATGCACCGTTGCGCGAGACAGCAGCGCCGCATTGACCTCGAAGGCCGGGTTCTCCGTCGTCGCGCCGATGAAGACGAACAGGCCGCTCTCCACGTGCGGCAGGAAGGCGTCCTGCTGCGACTTGTTGAAACGGTGAACCTCGTCGACGAAGACGATGGACCGCCGCCCGGCCGCGCGGGCGACCTGTGCGCGCTCGACCGCCTCACGGATCTCGCGCACGCCCGCCAGCACGGCCGACAACACCAGGAACTGCGCCTCGACCGCCCGTGCCAGCAGCCGCGCCAGCGTGGTCTTGCCCACCCCAGGCGGGCCCCACAGGATCATCGAATGCAGACGACCCGACTCGAAGGCCACGCGCAGGGGCTTGCCCGGCGCCAGCAAGTGCTGCTGCCCGGCCACTTCATCCAGGCTCGTGGGCCTCAGCTGCTCGGCCAGCGGCGTGGCGGGCAGCGTCGCGTCGCCCACACCCCCGCGGTCGGCCGACGCCTGGGTCTCGGGCCGGCCCGGCCCGGCATCGGCTTGAGCGTCGAACAGCGAAGCGCTCACGCCGGCGTCACTGCGTGATGACGTCGCTGCCAGGCGGCGGGGTGAAACGGAAGCGCTCGGCGGCCACCGGGGCGTTGACCTCGAAGCGACTGAACTCCAGCAGCGAGCGCTGGCCGAAGCCGTCGACGATCTCCAGCGCCACCAGCGCGCCTTCGCGCAGCCCGATGCGCACCGACCGGATGCCGCCATCGGAGGTGCGCGGGGTGGCGACGACCCAGGCCACCCCGGCCTTTGCAGGCTCCGAGGCGAGGACGAAGTCGCGGTCCGGCGCGCTGCCGGCGAGGATGGCTGCGGGCGTGCCCGCCAAGGCCTGGGCCTGTGCACGCGAGGTGACCTGGTTCAGATCCGGGTCGTGGTTCCACAGCCGCTGGCCATCGGCAATCAGATGCTGCTCGTAGGGCCGGGTGTACGAAAAGCGGAAGCGGTCGGGCCGGACGAACTCGAACGTCCCGGTGGAAACGCGAGGACGCGTCGCGCCCGGTGCGGTCACGGTCTGGGTGAACTGACCGCTGCCGCTCCTGGAATCCCGCAGAAACTGGCGAAGTTGCTGGACCGCGTCGGGCGCGCTGACGCTGCTGGCGCCTGCGTCCAGGGCACCCAGCATCACAGCGGCAAGACTGGCCTGCAGCGCCGCACGGCGGCTCAGCGGCCGCCGGTCGAACGCAGGGGTATCGAACCTGTGCATCGGCATCACTCCGCGCGCGGGGGCACCAGGATGTCCCGGTTGCCGTTGGTGGCCATCCCGGAGACCAGCCCCGACTGCTCCATCTGCTCCAGCAGCCGGGCCGCCCGGTTGTAGCCGATGCGCAGGTGCCGCTGGACGAGTGAGATCGACGCTCGGCGATGCTGCAGCACGACCGCGACCGCCTGGTCGTACATCGGATCGGCCTCGCCGCTGGCGCCACTCGGATCGCCTGGGGCTCCGCCCTCCTCGCCCTCGGCCACACCGCCCTCGAGGATGCCTTCGATGTAGTTGGGCTCGCCCTGGGATTTCAGGTACTCGACGACGCGGTGCACCTCGTCGTCGCTGACGAAGGCCCCGTGCACCCGGGTCGGCAGCCCGGTGCCCGGCGCCAGATAGAGCATGTCGCCCTGGCCGAGCAGGGCCTCGGCGCCCATCTGGTCGAGGATGGTGCGGCTGTCGATCTTGCTCGAGACCTGGAAGCTCAGACGCGTGGGGATGTTGGCCTTGATCAGCCCGGTGATCACGTCCACGCTGGGGCGCTGCGTGGCCAGGATCAGGTGGATGCCTGCGGCACGGGCTTTCTGCGCCAGTCGCGCGATCAACTCCTCGATCTTCTTGCCCACGACCATCATCAGGTCGGCGAGCTCGTCGATCACCACGACGATGAAGGGCAGACGCTCCAGCGGTTCCGGCGCTTCCGGGGTCAGGCTGAAGGGATTGGGCAGCAGCTGCCCGGCGGCGTCGGCCTCGTCGATCTTGCGGTTGTAGCCCGACAACTGGCGCACGCCGAGCTTGCTCATCAGCTTGTAGCGGCGCTCCATCTCGCCCACGCACCAGTTCAGCGCGTTCGCCGCCTGCTTCATGTCGGTGACCACCGGGCACAGCAGGTGCGGGATGCCCTCGTAGACGCTCATTTCCAGCATCTTCGGGTCGATCAGGATCAGACGAACGTCGCGCGCCTCGGCCTTGTAGAGCAGGCTCAGGATCATGGCGTTGATGCCCACGCTCTTGCCCGAGCCGGTGGTGCCGGCCACCAGACAGTGCGGCATCTTCGCCAGGTCGGCCACCACCGGCGCACCGACGATGTCCTTGCCCAGCCCCATCGTGAGCATCGACGCCGCCGCGTGGTAAGGCTGGGACCCCAGGATCTCCGCCAGCCGGATCGTCTGCCGGCGCGCGTTGGGCAGTTCCAGCGCCATCGTGGTCTTGCCCGGGATGGTCTCGACGACCCGGATGCTGACCAGGCTGAGCGAGCGCGCAAGATCCTTGGCCAGGTTGACCACCTGGGAACCTTTGACCCCGGTGTCGGGCTCGATCTCGTAGCGCGTGATCACCGGCCCGGGCGAGGCCGTGACCACCCGCACCACGACCCCGAAATCCGCCAATTTCTTCTCGATCAGGCGCGACGTCATCTCGAGCGACTCGGCCGGCACGGACTCCTTGCGCGCCGGCGCGGCGTCGAGCAGGTCGACCTGCGGCAGCCGGGAATCCGCCAGTTCGTTGAACAGCGGTTGCTGGCGCTCCCGGGCCACGCGCTCCGAAGGCGCCACTTCGACGACCGCCGGCTGGATCACCACCGGCGTCACAGGCGGCGCCTGGACGGTCTCGAGGACCTCACGCTCGCGCTCACGCTCTTTCTGCGCCTGCTCGCCGATGCGCGCGTCTTCGGCTTGCTCGCGGCGCTCGAGCCGCTTCAATCGCAGGCCCTCGATGCCACGCCCGATGGCGTCGGCCACGTCCAGCCAGGAAAAGCGCAAGGCCAGCGACGTGCCGAACACCAGTGCGCAGATCCAGACCACGCCCGAGCCGGCAAAACCCAGGGCCTGCATCGACATCGGCCCGACCCAGTGGCCGAGCACGCCACCGGCGTGGCCTGGCAGATGGGCCTCCAGCCGGTACAAACGCGTCCATTCCAGCGCGGTGCTGGCCAGCATCAGCAGCAAGACACCCGCCCACACGCGCAACCGCGGCTCCCAGGACAGGTCGGTGGCCGGCAGCTGCAGGCGCACGCGCACGAACCGCAGATAGAGGTCGCGCGCCACCACCACCAGCAGCCACCATGCCGAAAAGCCGAAGAGGAAGAACACGAGGTCAGACGCCCAGGCGCCCCACAGGCCGACCGCGTTCGCAACGGTGCCGATGGGCCCCGCATGCGTGAACCCAGGGTCCCGGGCGTCGTGTGTCGACAGGGCCAACAGCGCCAGCAGCCACGCCGCGCAGGCCAGGAACAAGCCGGCTGCACGCAGGCGCAGCGCAGCGGACGTCAAGCCCGTGACGGGGGTGACCTGATCTCGGCCTCTGCCACGCGACACCGGCGCATCCGCGCCGAGCGATCCTATAGGAAACACCATGCAGAGAATTGTCGCCCATGGCCCGGTGCAGGCAGGAGGGCAGAATCCGGGTTTTTCCGACTTCACAACGCGCACGGAATTCAAGCAGATGCCCACCACCCTCACGCATGCCCACGTTCTCATCCTCGGCTCCGGCCCGGCCGGCTACACGGCAGCGGTGTACGCTGCGCGCGCGAACCTGAAGCCGGTGCTGATCACCGGCATGGCCCAGGGCGGGCAGTTGATGACGACGACCGAGGTCGACAACTGGCCGGCCGACGTGCACGGCGTGATGGGGCCGGACCTGATGCAACGTTTCCTCGAGCATGCCGAGCGCTTCCAGACGCAGATCGTCTTCGATCACATCCACAGCGTCGACCTGTCGAAGCGTCCTTTCTCGTTGACCGGCGACGCAGGCACCTACACCTGCGACGCCCTCGTCATCGCCACCGGTGCCAGCGCCAAGTACCTCGGCTTGCCCAGCGAGGAGGCCTTCATGGGTCGCGGCGTCAGCGGCTGCGCGACCTGCGATGGCTTCTTCTACCGGAACCAGGAGGTCTGCGTGGTGGGCGGCGGCAACACCGCGGTCGAGGAAGCGCTGTACCTGTCCAACATTGCCTCCAAGGTCCACCTCGTGCACCGCCGTGACCGGTTCCGCGCCGAGCCGATCATGGTCGACAAGGTCATGGCCAAGGTCGAAGCCGGCAAGCTGCAGTTGCATCTGTGGCACACCCTCGACGAGGTCCTGGGCGACGCCTCCGGCGTGACCGGCGTGCGCCTGCGCTCGACGCAGGACGGTTCGACGCGGCAACTCGAGCTCAAGGGCTGCTTCATCGCCATCGGCCACCAGCCCAACACCGACATCTTCAAGGGCCAGCTCGAGATGCGCGACGGCTACATCGTCACCCGGGCCGGGCTCGACGGCATGGCCACGATGACCAGCGTCCCAGGCGTGTTCGCCGCGGGCGATGTGCAGGACCACGTCTACCGGCAGGCCATCACCAGTGCCGGCACCGGCTGCATGGCCGCCCTGGACGCCCAGCGTTTTCTGGAGCAGCAGGCCGGCTGAGAGGCTGAGGCGGCCAGCGGGTCCAACAGCGCCAGACACGCCGGCAACATGCCGGCTCGTGCGCGCGAGACCCTGCCATCGCCCCGGCTTCGACTACAATCGTAGGCTTTGCCGCTACCAATGCGGCTGCGTTGTGCAGGTGATGGTCTGCACAGCGTCCTCGAAACCTGCGAGGGCCCCCGGCCCTTGCCAACACGCGCGGCCTTCAAGGGCTGCGCCAGCGGAGCAGCCTCATGGCACGCGTCTGTCAAGTCACGGGCAAGGGCCCGATGGTCGGGAACCATGTGTCCCACGCCAACAACAAGACCAAGCGCCGGTTCCTGCCGAACCTGCAGTACCGTCGCTTCTGGGTCGAGAGCGAGAACCGTTGGGTGCGTCTGCGGGTCAGCACCGCCGCAGTGCGTCTGATCGACAAGGTCGGCATCGATCAGGTCGTCGCCGACCTGCGTGCCAAGGGTGAAATCTAAGGCGGCGATCCCGCGCGGAGACTGACATGGCCAAAGGCGCACGCGAAAAGATCAAGCTCGAGTCCACTGCTGGGACCGGGCACTTCTACACCACCAGCAAGAACAAGAAGACGACGCCCGAAAAGCTCGAATTCATCAAGTTCGACCCCAAGGCACGCAAGCACGTGACCTACAAGGAAGTCAAGCTGAAGTAAGCGATCGGCTGGGCCGTGGGCCCGGAAAAGAAAAGCCCGTCACGCAAGTGACGGGCTTTTTTCATGTGCCGCCCGGCTCTGCCTAGCGAGCCACCCCCCCAGCCCAGCCACACGGGACGCCGTGGTGCGGGGCAGGAAGCGCCAGACCTGCTCAGGCCTGCGCGGCTCGCAGGCGGACGGAGAATTCGCGCAGCGAGGCGATGCCGCTGTCCTCGGCCCGCCGGCACCAGGCCTGCAGGTCGGCGACCAGTTGTTCGGCCGACACGTTCGTGCGTGTCCACAACTGCCGCAGTTCTTCGCGCATCGACACCCACTTCGACAGCGCCGGGCTCAGTTGTACGACCTGTTCGATCTGCTGGCGCACGTCGCTGGGGATCTTGTCGGCGTCACGGTGCAACCAGCGACGTGCCAGCCGCAACTCGGCGAACCGGGGCGTGCCCTCGGCGCCCTGCGCCTTCAGGCGGTCGAGTTCGGCGCTGACCGCCAGACGCAGGTCCTTGGCATAGCGCGCCATCACCTCGTAGCGGTTGGCGATCAAGGCCTCGAGCGTCTTGCCGTCGGCCTGCGGCCGAACCTCGCCCAGCCGCAACTGCGGCGCGGTCTTGCGCACCGTCGCCAAGCCCAGCATCTGCAAGCCGCGGATGTAGACCCAGCCGATGTCGAACTCGTAGGGCTTGACCGAGAGCTTGGCCGACGTCGGGTAGGTGTGGTGGTTGTTGTGCAACTCTTCGCCGCCGATGATCAAGCCCCAGGGCGAGATGTTCGTGGAGGCGTCCACCGCCTCGAAGTTGCGGTAGCCCCAGTAGTGCCCGAAACCGTTGATGATGCCGGCGGCCGTCACCGGGATCCACATCATCTGCACGGCCCAGACGGCCGCCCCGAGGGCGCCGAACAGGGCCAGGTTGATGATCAGCATCAAGCCCACGCCTTGCCAGCTGTAGCGGGTGTACAGATGGCGCTCGATCCAGTCGTCGGGGGTGTTGTGACCGTACTTGCGCAAGGTCTCCTGGTTCTTCGCTTCGGCGCGGTAGAGCTCGGAGCCGCGCCAGAACACCGTGTCGATCCCGCGGGTGACCGGGCTGTGGGGGTCGTCCTCGGTTTCGCACTTGGCGTGGTGCTTGCGGTGGATGGCCACCCACTCCTTGGTGACCATGCCGGTGGTCAGCCACAGCCAGAAGCGGAAGAAATGCGCCGGGATCGGGTGCAGATCCAGGGCCCGATGGGCCTGCGAGCGGTGCAGGAAGATCGTCACGGCAGCGATCGTGATGTGCGTGACGACCAGCGTGAACACCAGCGTCTGCCACCACGCGGCCTGGACCAGACCGTGGGCCAGCCAGGCCACCACGGCATCATGAACCGCCATCAACACATCCATCGATCCACCTTTCATCTCCAGGCCGCAGGGGCGCGTGCCCGGAAGATTTCAATTGACATCTCACGACCGGCCAGGCTGCACTACGCAAACCGTTGACACCGCCCGGGTCGTTCACTCCACCCTCTCACGCCATTGTAGGAGGGGACCACAGGCGTGAGATCAACACCGTTTTGAAAATAAAGGCCTTTTCAATACAAGGGTTTCTGATGCAGATCAAAAGCATCGGACGAAGCCCACTCACCGTCTCGCCCAGACGGCGGCGAAGAATCCGTCGGTGGCATGGCGGTGGGTCCACAGACGCAGGTGACCGCCGGTGTCGAGATCGGCGGCCCCTTCGACACGTGCCTGCGCCAGCAACTCCGCCACCGGCAGCGCCGCGAAATCCCGGCCGTGCTCGGCCTGGAACGCGGCCGCGACCTCTTCGTTCTCTGCCCGAAGGAGGCTGCAGGTCGCGTACACGAGCCGCCCCCCTGGCCGCAACAGGCGCGCCGCAGAGGCCAGGATCGCCGTCTGGCGCGGCACGAGTTCCGCCACCGCAGAGGGCGTCTGCCGCCACTTCAGGTCCGGATTCCGTCGCAGGGTGCCCAAGCCGGTGCATGGCGCGTCGACGAGCACACAGTCGATCTTGCCCGCCAGCCGACGCACACGATCGTCACGTTCGTGTGCGATGGCCGCGGGATGGATGTTCGACAGACCGCTGCGCGCCAGCCGGGGCTGGAGTTCCGCCAGCCGATGGGCCGACGTGTCGAAAGCATACAGGCGCCCGGTATTGCGCATCATCGCCCCGAGCGCCAGCGTCTTGCCGCCGGCACCGGCACAGAAGTCCACCACCATCTGCCCTCGCGCGGCGCCGGTCAGCAGGGCCAGCAACTGGCTGCCCTCGTCCTGCACCTCCACGCGCCCGTCGAGGAAGACCGCCATCCGGTTGATCGCCGGCTTGCCCTGCACGCGCAGGCCCCAGGGCGACCAGGGCGTGAGATCGGCCTGCACGCCCTCGGCGGCCAGCGCGGCCTGTGCCTCCTCGCGCGAGCACCGCAGGGTGTTGACACGCAGGTCCAGCGGCGCAGGCACCAGCAGGGCGGCCGCCAGCGCATCGACCTCGCCGGGCGGCATCGACAGCGAAAGCGCCTGGTCGATCCAGTCAGGCAGGTTGCGCTGCAGGCGTACGGGGAGATCCACCAGGGGCAGCGTCCGCACGTGCGCCAACCATCGCGCCTCCTCCGGCCCGATGGCGCGCTCGAGCAGCGTCGCCTGACCCTGCCAGCCCAGGAGCACCAGCCGGCGCGGCATCGGGCCCGCCCCCCCCTGCGCCAGATGCTGGAGCAAGGGCCGGCGACGCAAGACCTCGTAGACCGTCTCCGCAATGGCGTGTCGCTCGCGGGGGCCGAGCGCGCGCTGGCGACGGAAAAAGGCCGACAGCGACTTGTCGGCAGGATGTTCGAAGCGCAGCACTTCCGACAGGAGCGCAGCGGTCAGGTCGATCAAGGCACGAGGGGACATCGACGGATTATCCGCAGTGCCTGTGCGCGTCCGTGCCGCCACGCCGGCAACGATCGCCGCAGGCTGCGCCCACCAGATCGAATCTCTTTCCATGGGCTTTTTCGTTCGACACCACGGCAAGCTCGGCGGTACCATCGACAGCATCACCGCGTCCGGCGGCTCTCATCTGACAGCGCCGCCCCAGCCAGAACGCGCAACACCCGCACCCCGAGGAGCCACCGATGCCCCGTGATCCCGCCCCGCCGGCGCTGCTGCAGAACCGGTTCTGCGGCGACACCTCGACGCCCACCGGCCCCAGCCGCCGTCGCGCCCTGCACGTAAGCGCTGCCGGGTTGCTCAGCGCGGGACTGGCCATGACTGCAGGTCCGGGGGCGGCGCAGTCGCCGTCCAGCGGCAGCGCCCTGACCATCGGCGTGCTGCCCAATGTCAGCGCGCGCATCCTGCTGACCACCTATCAGCCGATGCGCGAGTACTTCGAGGCCGCCCTGGCGCGCCCGGTCAGCATCGCCACCGCGACCGACTTCCCCACCTTCAGCCGCCGCACACTCGCCGGCGAGTACGACCTCGTGGTCATCGCGCCCAACCTGGGCCGCGTCGCCCAGACCGACGCTGGATGGCTGCCCTTGGCCATCTACGAGCCCGGCATCCCGGCGGTGATGGTCGCGCTGAAATCCAATGCGAATGACGACCCTGGCCAGCTGCGTGGCAAGTCCCTGGCGATGGCGAACCCGCAGTCGCTGGTGGCACTGGTCGGGCTGGACTGGCTGCGCGACCAGGGCCTGCGCAACGGGCAGGATTTCCGCACCGTGCTGGCCGCCAACGACGACAGCCTGGGCGTGCTGCTGCGCAGCGGCGACGCACCCTGGGCCGTGATGAGCATGGGCGAGTTCAACGCGAAGACGCCGGCGCTGCGCGAGACCCTGCGCATCGTCTCCGTGGTGGCGCGGCTGCCCGGCTTCCTGGTGATGGGTCACCCCCGGATGCCGACCGAGCTGCGGGATCGTCTGCAGTCGCTCATCCTGGCCTTCCCGCCGACCGAACCCGGCCGACGCTTCCTGAGCCAGTCCGGTTTCACGGGCATACGCCCGGTCACGCAGGCGGACCTGCAGTTCCTGGACCCGTATCTCGACGTGACCCGCCGCGGCCTCGGCCTGACCGCGCCCGCCGGGTCACCGGCGCCCGCCACGCCTGCCCGCTGACGGGCACGAGGGCCCAGGGCAGGTGATGTGGAGGTCACGGCCACGCTCGCCGTGGCACGCCGTCATCCGCTGGACGCGGCAGAGCCTGAATGCGCGTCTGCTGCTGGGCGGGATCGCGCTGCTGGCCTGTTCACTGCTGGCGGTGGCGTACGGCGCGGCGTTGCTGGTCGAGCGCCACCTCGATGCGCAGTTGCGCGCCCGGGCAGTGCAACTCGGCCCGCTGCTCAACGCCGCGCTGTCGGCGCCGATCCTGCAAAGAGACTACGCCACAGTCGAGGCCATCCTGACCGAACTGTGTCAACCCGACAACCTGACCTACCTGAAGGTCGAGGACGAGCGAGGACGGCTGATCGCCCAGGTCGGAGACCGCCGGCCGGACGCGCCCGGCGCAGCGCCGTCAGGCAACGTCCCGACCCAGACCGACAACCGATCGCTGACCGGCAGCGCCGTCCTGGCCATCGCCGGGCAGTCGCTCGGGCGGGTCGAATTCGTCCTGTCGCGCTCGATGGTGACACGCACGACCGAAACCATCGTCTGGGGCATCGTCGGGGTCAGTGCGGCCGCGCTCGTGCTGTTCTCGGCCCTCCTCGCCGGCCTGGGGTTCACCATCACCCGGCCGCTCGGCGCGCTCGTCGTGGCCGCGCGCGACCTGCATGCCGGCAATTACGACGTCGAGTTCGACACCAGCCGCAAGGACGAGGTGGGCCTGCTGAACCGCGCGCTGCACAAGCTGAACATCGAGGTCCAGCGCAAGTTCAAGGAACTCACCCAGGCCGAATCCCTGCAGCGCCAGCTGCGACGGCAGGCCGTGCAGGCCGAACAGGACGCACTGAAGGCGCTGCGGGTGGCCGAGGACGCGAACCGCCTGAAGTCAGAGTTCATCGCCAACATGAGCCATGAAGTGCGCACCCCGATGAACGCGATCATCGGGCATGCCGACCTGCTCGCCCGAACCCCCTCCGCCGACGCGCAGCGCACGCACGCGCAAGCGATCCAGTCCGCCTGCCAGCGGCTGCTGGCCATCGTCAACGACGTGCTCGACTTCTCCAAGCTTCAGGCCGGGGGCCTGACCATCACGCCGCAGCCTTTCGACCCCGTGGACCTGCTCGACCGGGTGCACACCCTGTTCCTGCCCAGGGCTCGCGAGCGGGGCCTGGCCTTCACGCTGGACATCGCGCCAGGGCTGCCGCGGCGCCTGACAGCCGACGGCAAACGCCTGGAGCAAGTCCTGGTCAACCTGGTGGACAACGCGATCAAGTTCACGCCGGAAGGCCATGTGACGCTGCGCGCCGGCATCGATGACAACGCCGCCCAGGGCACCACCTTGCGGGTGGCTGTGAGCGACTCGGGCATCGGCATCGATCCGGCCCAGCAGGCGCGCATCTTCGAGCCCTTCTCACAGGCGGACGGCTCCATCACCCGCCGTTTCGGGGGCACCGGGATCGGCCTGTCACTGTCCAGGCGTCTGGTGACGCTGATGGGCGGAGGCCTGACCGTGCGCAGCGAACCGGGCAAGGGAAGCACCTTCGAGGTGCGGATGCCCTTGGCGGCCGACGACCTCGACGCATCGGCCCCGAACGCCACGCCGGGTGCGGGCGCGAGTGCCTGGCCGGCGGAAACCCCCGGTCGAGCAGGCGAAGCCGGGACGTCGGCGCCGGACGCCGGGCGCCCCCCGGACGCGTCGGACCACCCGCCCCCGCCTGCCGCCCTGCCGCAATGGCTGTCGGAGCTGGATGAGGCCTTGCGCCTGAACCTGATGGCCGCACGCGTGCTGTCGGCGCAGATCGCCGGCGCGCTGGCGGGCACGGCGTTGGCGGCCGACTACGCCGCCGTGGACACGCGGGTGCAGCGCTTGCAGTTCCGCCCTGCAAGAGACGCGCTGCGCGACTTCGACGCGGCCCGCCGGGCCCACTGCCCAGAACCTGCACCACAGGAGGCCGGATGAGGCCGCGCCCGCTGATCCTCATCGTCGACGACGTCGTCGAGAACGTGACCGTCCTGGCCGAGGTGCTGGCCGACGAAGGCGAGATCCAGTTCGCCACGTCCGGCCAGGAGGGGCTGGATCTCGCGCGCCAGGGGCTGCCAGACCTGATCCTGTTGGACATGATGATGCCTGACATGGACGGCCTGCAGGTTTGCGCGGCGCTGCGCGAAGACCCGCGGACGCAGGCCTTGCCGGTGATCTTCGTGACGGCGCGCACCGAGCCGGCCAGCGAGTCGCAGGCGCTCGCCGCCGGCGCGGTGGACTTCATCCACAAGCCCATCCGCGCCGATCTGGTGGTCGCGCGCGTGCGGCTGCACCTCGAGCTGCAACGGCACGCTCGACGCCTGGCCGCTGTCAACGAGGACCTGGAGCGGCAAGTCGATGAACGCACGCGCGCCCTCCTGGACGCGTTGCAGCGCGCCGAGGGTGCGGCTCGCGCGCGCAGCGACTTCATCGCGCGGATGAGCCACGAATTGCGCACGCCGCTGAACGCGATCATGGGCCTGGCCCAGCTCGGCCAGCGGCAGGCCGCCACCCCGACCGGGCCGGAACTTCACTACGAGCGCATCCTGTCGGCGGCGCGCCACCTGCTCGCCGTGGTGGACGACCTGCTGGACTTCTCCCGGATCGAGGCCGGGCGGCTGCAAGTCGACGCCGCGGCCTTCGACCTGCAGGCCACCGTCTCGGAGGCGTTGCGGATGCTGGAACCTCAAGCCGCGGCCAAGGGACTGGAGCTGCGGATGCAGTGGTCCGCCGGGCAGGACTTGCACGTCATCGGAGACGGACTGCGCTTGCGTCAGGTGCTGGTGAACCTGCTGTCCAATGCAGTCAAGTTCACGGCACGAGGTCAAGTCCGGCTGGTCGTCACCCGGGAGGCGTCTCGCTACGTGTTCGACGTGTGCGACACCGGCATCGGCATGAGTGCAGAGCAGCAGGCGCGGCTGTTCCAGCCCTTCGAGCAAGCCGACAGTTCGACCACCCGGCGCTACGGGGGCACAGGGCTGGGCCTGGTGATCTCTCGACACCTGGCACGTGAGATGGGCGGCGACATCGAGGTCGAGAGCGCCGTCGGCCAGGGCAGCATGTTCCGGTTGTGCCTGACCCTGCCCACGGCCGATGACGCGCACAGCGGCACGACCGTGCCGAGCCCCGCGGGGCCGCGCCTGCAAGGGCTGGCGATCCTGGCGGCCGAGGACATCGAAGTCAATCGCTACCTGCTGCAGCACCTCCTGGAGCAGGAGGGCGCGCGCGTGCATCTGGTCGTCGACGGCCTGCAGGCGGTGGAGGCGGTGAAGCAGACGCTGCCAGGGTCGCCCGCACCGCCTCGCACGCGCTACGACCTCGTGCTGATGGACCTGCAGATGCCGGTGATGGACGGCTACGAAGCGACCAGGGCGTTGCGGACGCTGGCGCCCGACCTGCCGGTGATCGGCCTGACGGCGCATGCGCTGCCCGAGGAGAGGGCGCGCTGCTTGGCCGCGGGAATGGTGGCTCACGTCAGCAAGCCGCTGGACATCGACCTGTTGGTGGACCTCGTCCTGCAACACACCGCGCCGCGCTCAGCCGCCCCCAGCGAAGACGCGCCCATGGGCCATGCACCCGCCCTCCAAGACGATCCAAGCGCCCCATCCACAGCCGTCACACGTTCAGCGCCCACCCCGGTCCAGGCCTGCACGGTGGTCATCGACTGGCAGGCGGTGGCCGACAGCCTGCGCGCGCCGCCGGCGTTCGTCCAGCAGCTGGCGCGCGCCATGGTGTCGAACCTCGGCCCCAAGCCGCAGTCGCTGCGCGCGGCGGCCGCGGCTGCAGACCTGACCGCCATCGCGCGCGAAGCGCACAGCATCAAAGGTGTGGCGGGCAACGTCCGCGCCCAGGGCGTATTCGAACTCGCGCGCGCCACGGAATCGGCCGCTCGAGAAGGCCAGGCCGAGGCCGTGGACCTGGCTCAAGCGCTGGCGGTGTCCACGCAGGCCATGATCGATTGCGCCCGCGAGCGCCTCGGGGCGTGAACGCGCGCAGCCTGACGCGTCGCGCCTCAGAAACCGGACGTCACCCCCTGCGGCTGCGCGAGGCGGTGCCGCAGCCGTCCGTCCTGCCATTCCAGCGCATCCTCGACGAACCAGCGCACGGCTTGCGGATAGATCCTGTGCTCGGTGGCCAGCACCCGCGCGGCCAGCGCCGCCTCGTCATCGTCGGGCAGCACCGGCACCACGGACTGGACCACGATGGGCCCGTGGTCCAGCGCCTCGGTCACGACGTGTACCGTCGCGCCGGCCACCTTGCAGCCCGCCTCCAGCGCACGGCGGTGGGTGTGCAGGCCGGGAAAGGCCGGCAGCAGCGACGGGTGGATGTTCAGCAGCCGCCCGGCATGCCGGCGCACGAAAGCCGATCCGAGCACGCGCATGAATCCGGCAAGCACCACCAGATCGGGGGCGTGCAGATCGACCGCCTGGGCCAAGGCCAGATCGAAATCCTCGCGATGCGCGTAGGCCCGGTGGTCGACGACCGCCGTGACGATGCCGCGTTGCGCAGCCCAGTGCAGGCCCGAGGCCTCCGGCCGGTTGCTGAGGACGGCCACGACCCGCGCCGGCCAGCGCTCGGCCTCGCAGGCCCGGACGATCGCCTCCATGTTGGAGCCGCGGCCCGAGATCAGGATGACGATGCGCTTCATGGACGGGACGCAGTGTAGGCGCCGGCCTGGGGGGCAGGTTCGGACGCTCTGCGAGAATCCGGGTTTTCGCTGACTCCGGTGTCCCCCATGCGCTCCCGCGTCCTCTCAGGCATGCGTCCGACCGGCGCCCTGCACCTCGGCCACTACCACGGCGCCCTGAAAAACTGGGTGCGGCTGCAGGACGTGCACGACTGCTACTACTTCGTCGCCGACTGGCACGCGCTGACCACGCACTACGAAAGCCGCGAGGTGATCGAGCGCAACGTCTTCGAGATGGTCATCGACTGGGT
>JBMTXX010000040.1:0-19054 GCA_049453935.1 Rubrivivax sp. | reverse complement strand
GGGGGCGGTGCAGAGGCTCCAGGGTGTGGCGCGATCAACTTTGTCGTTGTCTGGGAGATCCCGGCCCCTTGACAGGCGGCGGCATCGCCTGTCAGTTACATCCGGTCACCCCTGGCGGTCACACAGGTGCGCGCTTTGTCTCCTAGACTGACGCAGCTGAGCGCCCATGCTCTCCGACTTCATGACGCCACCTCCTGCAACCGACGTCGACCGATGCCGGGGCCAGCCGCTGCGCCGGGCCCTGTTCCGGTGGCTCGGGTTGGGGCTCGCGCTCGCATCCGCGGCATCCTTTTCGATGCCGGCCCAGGTGGCGCAGGGGGCTCGCGTGATCGTCAGCTACCGTGCAGAGCCCCGTCCTGTCGTCATGTCCGACGCGTCTGCGGGCTTGCGTACCGGCGGCGCAGCGCGTTCCCTGGCGCTGGGCCAGCGACTCGGGTTGGAACTCTCGTCCGGCCGGTGGATCGGTCCCGACACGCAGGTGCTGAGCGCACGCGGGCTCACAGCGTCGGATCTGGTGCGCCGCTTGCAGTCGGACCCTGAGGTGGCTCATGCGGTTGTCGACGGGCGTGTGCAGGCCCACGCGGCGCCGAACGACCCCTTGTATGCATCCGTCCCCGTGGCGCAATCCGCTGGTGGCCCAGCAGCGGGCCAATGGGCCTTGAAGCCTGTCACGGCTCAGACCCCGTCCGCCATCGATGCCGAGTCCGCCTGGCCGCTGACCACGGGTGCCGACGTCGTGGTGGCGGTGCTGGACACCGGTGTGTTGCCGGGTCATCCGGACCTGCAGGGGCGACTGTTGCCGGGGCGGGATTTCGTGAGTTCCCTTCCTCAGGCCAACGACGGCAACGGGCCCGATGGCGAAGCCGATGACCCTGGAGATGGGTTGACCGATGCCGAGGTCAACGCCGTGGGGGGGGCCTTCTATGGCGGTGCGCCCACTCACTGCTCGAGGTTCAACGCGCTGACCGGACGCTACGAGCCGGTGGACAGTTCGTGGCACGGTACGAAGATTTCGGCGATTGTTGCGGCCAGGGCCAACGACGGCTACGGCATGAGCGGAGTGGCGCCCGATGCGCGCATCCTGCCCGTGCGCGTGCTGGGCAAGTGCGGTGGGGTGGATTCAGACATCATCGCCGGCATGCGGTGGGCGGCGGGCCTCGAGGTCGATGGCCTGCCGGGTGCTGCGGCACCGCGTGCGCGTGTGCTCAACCTCAGCCTGGGGGGTGTCGGCCCCTGTTCGGCGGCTTATCAACAGGCCATCGACGACGTCATCGCCCGCGGTGTGGTCGTCATCGTGGCCGCAGGCAACAGCGCCGGACAGGCGGTGGGCACACCCGCCAATTGCCGGGGCGTCATCGCCGTGGGAGGCCTGCGACATGTCGGCACCAAGGTGGGATTTTCCGATCTCGGGCCGGCCATCACGTTGTCGGCCCCGGGCGGTAACTGCGTCAACATCCGGCAAGGTGAGCCCTGTCTGTACCCGCTGCTGACGGCCACCAACGGTGGCGTGTACGGGCCCGACCCCTTGGCCTATCGCCACACCGACAGTTTCGACTTCACGGTCGGCACCAGTTTCGCGACCGGTCTGGTCTCGGGGGCGGCGGCGCTGATGCTGTCCGTCCGCCCCGATCTGACCGTGTGGGATGTGCAGGAGATCCTGCGATCCAGCGCCCGCCCGTTCCCCACGGCGCCCGCCGGCGACACCGTGCCCGAATGCCGCTTGCCCGATGCACAGGAACAACTCGAATGCCACTGCACGACGGCGCTGTGTGGCGCGGGCATGCTCGACGCGCGTGCGGCAGTCGAAGGCGCCCGGGCCTGGGTGGCCGCAAGCCCCGCACCGGTGTCCGCCGGTGGTGCGATGTCGTGGCCCTGGCTGCTCGGCCTGCTGGCCGCAGGTCTGTGGTTGCGCCGGCGTTGACCGTGGTGCTGGCCACGGCGCCACCTGCGGCGCGCGGTTCAGGGCGATGGCGTCGGTGTCTGTGCGCCCGGCGGGGCTTTCGACGTCTGCGCTGCCGCCTCTGAAGCCTGCCGCGCCAGTGCGGCAGAGACGTCTCGGGGACGCAGCACCTGCACGCTGTCCGGCCGCACCTGTTGCATCAGCCGCTCGGGTTCTCGTCCGGCCATGGCGGGCGGTTGTGGCGCGAGCCCCCCGAGCCAGCCCTGCGTCCAGGCCAGGAAGGCCAGGTTGGCCAGCAGCAGCGCCAGTGCGATCCCCCTCAACATGGCGGTGTGGCCTGTGCGATCGTGCCCGCGGAGCCCGGCGGGATTCGGTTGGGCCTGACGCTCACCTCACCCGCTTGAACGGCGTGCAGTCCGCCCTGCGCGTCCCGCACCAGCAAGCACCCTGTCTCGTCGACACCTTCGGCCTGTCCTGCTTCCAGCGCGGGCCAGGTGGTCGTGACCTTCCGGCCCCGCAGCAGGTCGCGCTCGCCGAAAGCGCGCCTGAAAGCTTCGAACCCCTGATCTTCGAAGCGCTCGAGTGCCCCCAGCAGCATCGGGGCGACGCATGCCAGCGTGCCGGCCGGCGTGGCCGTCGAGTCGATCTCGCGCAGCCAGGCCTGGCCGGTGGTGAAGTCGCCCTCGGTTTGCGGCAGGATGTTCAGGCCGATACCGATCACGCCCCAACGCTGCGCAGGGCTGCCCGTGGTCTCGATCAGGATGCCGCCGAGTTTGCGACCGCCGCTGGCGGCCCCCGGGTCGCGCAGCCACAGGTCGTTGGGCCACTTCAGGGCGATGCGCTGGCCACCGGCCTGTGCTGGCGGGTCCAGGGCCTGCGCTGTCGCCACCCCGACGGCCAGTGACAGCCCCGACAGGTCTGCGCGGCGCAAGGGCCACGCCAGTGAGAACGTCAGCGACGCCCCGGGCTGTGCATGCCAGACCCGACCGAGCCGGCCTCGGCCAGCCGTCTGACGCTGGGCCGCCAGCAGCGTCGCCCGTGGGGCGTCCTGTGGCGCCTGCTGACGCAGTGCTTGCAGCAGCGCAGCGTTCGTCGACTCGATCTCCTCGACGACCTGCAGTTGCAGCCCCGGCCGCAGGCGCTCAAGTGCATGCCGCAGGGCAGCGATGCCCCACAGCGCTTCGAGCCCGCCGCCAGGGCCGGGCGTTGTGCACGCCTGCGGGCCGAGCAGATCCATCCTCAGTCCTTGGCGCGGCTGCGCCGCCGGGGCGCGAGCATCGTGCCCCGGCAGTTCGCGCTGCCGCAGCAGCAGGCGTAGTCGCGCTCCAGGCGTTGCGTGCGGCGCCCGTCGATCGTCAGCCGGTAGTCGAAGGACAGTTCCTCGCCGGGGCGCAGGTCTCGCAGCGCCCGGATGAACACCCGCCGCCCGACGATCTCCGAGTCGCAGTTCGGTTCGCAGGAGTGATTGATCCAGCGTGACGAGTTGCCGCCATGCTTGCCGTCGATGACGTGCGAGTCGTCGATGTGGAAGTAGAAGGTGTGGGTCGGCTGCGCCGGGTCGTGCGGGTGACGGCGCAACGCTTCGTCCCAGGAGATGACCTCACCGGTGTATTCGAGGACGCGCTCGCCGGCGGCCACTGCGCGCATCGCAAACACCCCCCGCCCATGTACACCGCTGCGACGCACCTGCGTGCGTCGCGCGCCGGCCCGGCCCGTGCGCTGGCCTGGCGGTGTCGCGTCGGGGCGATGGTTTCGGCTGTCGCGGCGTGGGGACTCGGCCATTCTGTACATTGAAGGTGTGCGGGCGTGCGCGTGTGCGTGCGCTCATGGGTGCGCGCGTCGCGCGCACGTTGGATGAATTCTAGGGAGCGGCCCGACCCGAAGACGGTGACGGGGCCGGGCAGGACCACATGGGCAAGTCGATCATCATTGCGGAAAAGCCGAGCGTGGCGCAAGACATCGTGCGCGCGTTGACGCCCGTGGCGGGCAAGTTCGAGAAACAGGCCGAGCACTTCGAGAACGATCGCTACGTGGTGACATCGGCCGTCGGCCACCTCGTCGAGATCCAGGCGCCCGAAGCCTACGACGTCAAGCGCGGCAAGTGGAGTTTTGCCCACCTGCCGGTGGTGCCGCCGCACTTCGAGCTCGCGCCGATCGACAAGACCAAGACGCGCCTGAACGCGGTGGTCAAGCTGTGCCGTCGCAAGGACGTGACCGAGCTCATCAACGCCTGCGATGCCGGGCGTGAAGGCGAGTTGATCTTTCGCCTCATCGAGCAGTACGCCGCAGGCGCCAAGGGCAGCCTGAACAAGCCCGTGCGTCGCCTGTGGCTGCAGAGCATGACGCCGCAGGCCATCCGCGAGGGCTTCGGCAAACTGCGCAGCGACGAGCAGATGCGCGGCCTGGCCGATGCGGCGCGCAGCCGCTCCGAGGCCGACTGGCTGGTCGGCATCAATGGCACGCGCGCCTTCACCGCCTTCAATTCGCGTGACGGCGGCTTCTTTCTGACCACCGTCGGCCGCGTGCAGACGCCGACCTTGTCCATCGTCGTCGAGCGCGAGGAGAAGATCCGCAAGCACGTGGCCCGCGACTACTGGGAGGTCCGCGCCACCTTCGAGGCCGCGGCCGGCGCCTACGACGGCAAGTGGTTCGACCCGAAGTGGAAGAAGAACGCCGAGGACCCCGAGTTGCGCGCCGACCGCCTGTGGACCGCGGCCGACGCGCAGGCGCTGGTGCAGGCTTGCCAGGGCCGGCCCGCCCGGGTGACCGAGGAGTCCAAGCCCAGCACCCAGGCCAGCCCGCTGCTGTACGACCTGACGACGCTGCAGCGCGAGGCCAATTCGCGCTTCGGCTTCTCGGCCAAGACCACACTGTCCATAGCGCAGGCCCTCTACGAGAAGCACAAGGTGCTGACCTACCCACGCACGGACTCGCGCGCGCTGCCGGAGGACTACCTGCCCACCGTGCGCCAGACCTTCGAGACCCTGGCCGACGCGGCATTGCCAGGCCCGCTGCGTGAGCTGTCCATGCACGCCCGCAAGGCGCTGAACGACGGCTACGTCAAGCCCAACCGGCGCATCTTCGACAACGCCAAGGTGTCGGACCACTTCGCCATCATCCCGACGCTGGAGTTGCCGCGCTCGCTGACCGACGTCGAGGCCCGGCTCTACGACCTCGTCGTCAAGCGCTTCCTCGCCGTCTTCTACCCCTCGGCCGAGTTCATGGTGACCACGCGCGTGTCCAAGGTCCTGGCCGGCGACGCCGAGCACCACTTCCAGACCAACGGCAAGGTCCTCGTCAACCCCGGCTGGCTGGCCGTCTACGGCAAGGAGGCCCAGGGCGAGGATGCCAACCTGGTGGCTGTGCAGCCGGGCGAGACGGTGCGCACACTCGCCGTCGACGCCAAGGGCCTGCAGACCCGTCCGCCTGCGCGCTACAACGAGGCCACGCTGCTGTCCGCGATGGAGGGTGCCGGCAAGCTCGTGGACGATGACGAGTTGCGCGAGGCCATGGCCGAGAAGGGCCTGGGCACCCCGGCCACGCGCGCGGCCATCATCGAGGGCCTGATCGCCGAGAAGTACATGCTGCGCGACGGGCGTGACCTGATACCCACGGCCAAGGCCTTCCAGCTGATGACGCTGCTGCGCGGGCTGGGCGTGGAGGACCTGACGAAGCCCGAGCTCACCGGCAACTGGGAGCACCAGCTTTCGCAGATGGAACATGGCCGACTGCCGCGCGAGACCTTCATGGCCGAGATCGCGAAGATGGCCGAGCGCATCGTGCGCAAGGCCAAGGAGTACGACCGCGACACCATCCCGGGCGACTACGCGACGCTGGCGGCGCCCTGCCCGAACTGTGGCGGTGTCGTCAAGGAGAACTACCGCCGATTCGCTTGCACAGGGGCCGATGGGGCGTCCGAGGGCTGCGGCTTTTCCTTCACCAAGATCGCCGCCGGGCGCGCCTTCGAGATTGCCGAGGCCGAGGCCTTTCTGCGCGACCGTCGCATCGGCCCGCTCGAGGGCTTCCGCTCCAAGGCCGGCTGGCCCTTCACGGCCGAGATGCGGCTCGTGCACGACGCCGAGCTCGGCAACTGGAAGCTGGAGTTCGACTTCGGCGACGAGGCAAAACAGGCCGAGGGCGCGGGCGAGCCGGTGGACTTCTCCGGTCAGGTGTCACTCGGCGCTTGTCCGAAGTGCAAGGGCCAGGTCTTCGAGCACGGCACCCACTACGCCTGTGAGCACAGCGTCGGCGCCCACCCCACCTGCGACTTCAAGAGCGGCAAGGTCATCCTGCAGCAGCCCGTGCCACGCCAGGAGATGACGCGCCTGCTGGCCAGTGGGAAGACCGCGCTGCTGGACGGCTTCGTGTCGAACAAGACGCGGCGCAAGTTCAAGGCCTTCCTGGTCTGGGACCGCAAGGAAGGCAAGGTCGGCTTCGAGTTCGAGCCGCGTGAGGCGCGAGCCCCCGCCCGCAAGACCGCTGCCCGGTCGACGGCCAAGACGGCTGCATCGTGAGCGTGGACGTCGGCAGCGTCGGCCGCCGGGGGGGCGTGCGGTCATGACGCTCGAGGTCTTCTTCAAGCTCCTGGCCATTTTTGCCATGGTGGCGCTCGGCTGGCTCAGCGGTCGCCTGGGATGGATCGGCGGCAAGGGCAGCGCCGGTCTGCCCGGTGCGGTGAAGGCGCTGTCCGATGTCGCCTTCATGCTCTTCGTGCCAGCGCTGCTGTTCCGCACGATGGCGCACCTGGATTTCGCGACCCTGCCCTGGGCCACGCTCGTCGCGTTCTTCGTGCCCGCGACGGCCTATCTGCTGGCCGTCTACGGGCTCGCGCGACGACGACGCGACCCGTCGGACCCGGCTGCGCCTGCCACGACGACCTTCTCGACGGTCTATGGCAACGCGGTCCAGCTCGGCATCCCGATGTCGGCGGCGCTGTTCGGTGCCCAGGGACTGGCGCTGCACGTGGCGATGGTCAGCCTGCACGGGCTGCTGCTGATCACGCTGCTGACGGTGCTGGTCGAACTTGACATCGCACGTGCCGATCGCGCCTCGACGCTGGGCTCGACGGTGCGAGCCACCGTGCGCAACGCCGTGCGGCCCCCGGGCCCCCTGCCGGGGCTGAGCGGGCGGGTGTGGAACCTCTCGGGCAGCGGGCTGCACCCGGTGCCGGACCAGACGCTGGCCTTGCTGGCCAGCGCGGTCGTGCCGGTGTGCCTGGTGCTGATCGGGCTGAGCCTGGCGCAGTACGGACTCAAGGGGCGTGTGCGGCAGGCGGTCGGCCTGAGCGCGCTCAAGCTCGGGGTGATGCCTGCCGTCGTGCTGGTCGTGGCGCACTTCGGCTTCGGCTTGACGGGCGTGCCCTTGGGCGTCGTGGTGATGATGGCCGCCCTGCCGGTGGGCAGCAATGCGCTGATCTTCGCCCAGCGCTACGGCACCGGGCAGGCCGAAGCCACCGCAGGCATCGTCGTGTCCACCATCGCCTTCACCGCCACGGCGTCTGTCTGGCTGCTGGTGCTGTCTGCGGTCGGTTGAGCGCGGCAGCGCGGCGACAATGTCCGCCATGGACGCGATCAACATTCCCGCCTACATGGCCGGCCTCGGTGCGCAGGCGCGCGCGGCCGCGACATCGATGGCCGCCTCGTCGAGTGCCGCCCGGGACGAGGCGCTGCGCGCACTGGCGCGCCGGCTGCGCGAGCAGACGCAGGCCCTGCAGGTGGCCAACGAGCCCGATCTGGCGGCGGCACGGGCGGCCGGACTGGCCGCGCCGATGGTGGACCGCCTGCGGCTGAGCGACAAGGTCCTGGCGACCGTCGCACAGGGCTGCGAGCAGCTGGCCGCGATGCCCGACCCGATCGGCGAGCTCACGCAGGTCCTGCGGCGGCCCAGCGGCATCAGCGTCGGGCGCATGCGCGTGCCGCTGGGTGTGTTCGGCATGATCTACGAGAGCCGGCCCAACGTCACCATCGAGGCCGCCTCGCTGGCCATCAAGAGCGGCAATGCCTGCATCCTGCGCGGCGGATCTGAGGCGCTGCGTTCCAACCTGGCGCTGTGGCGCTGCGTGCAGGCCGCGCTGGCCGACGCCGGCTTGCCGCCGCACGCCGTGCAGATGGTCGAGACGGCAGACCGCGCCGCCGTCGGCCATCTGATCACCATGCCCGAGTCGGTGGACGTGATCATCCCGCGCGGCGGCAAGGGCCTGATCGAGCGCATCAGCGCCGAGGCGCGTGTGCCGGTGATCAAGCACCTGGACGGCAACTGCCACGTCTACATCGACGCCGAGGTCGATCTGGACATGGCCGTGCGTGTGACCGACAACGCCAAGACGCAGAAGTACAGCCCCTGCAATGCCGCCGAGTCGATGCTGGTGCATGCCGCGCAGGCGCAGGCCTTCCTGCCGCGCATCGGTGCCCTGTTCGCAGCCAAGGGTGTGCAGATGCGTTGCGACGAGGCGGCGGCGCAGCTGCTGCGGGACGTGCCGGGGGCCGACGTCGTCCCCGCAACGCAAGCCGACTGGTCGGAGGAATACCTGGCGCCCATCATCAGCGTCAAGGTCGTGGCCAGCCTGGACGAGGCCATCGCGCACATCAACCGCTACGGCTCGCACCACACCGACGCGATCCTCACGACGAACCACCCGAACGCCATGCGGTTCCTGCGTGAGGTCGACTCCTCCAGCGTGATGGTCAACGCCAGCACCCGGTTTGCCGACGGCTTCGAGTACGGGCTGGGCGCCGAGATCGGCATCAGCACCGACAAGTTCCACGCGCGCGGGCCGGTCGGGCTCGAGGGCCTGACGTCGTTGAAGTGGATCGTCCTCGGGCAGGGCGAGATCCGTGTCTGAGGGGCTTGCCGGCGTGGCGTTGGCCCATCCGGCAGGCGCGTCGCCCCGGGTCGAGCGCCTTGGCCACGCCATGAGGCAGACGCTGCCGGAGGGGCGATGAGCACCGGACAGATCCTGGCGCTGGCCTTGGCAGCGGTGCTGGTGTTCTGGATGCTGGGGGCCTACAACCGCTTGGTGCGCCTGCGCAAGAGCATCGGCGTGGCCTGGGCCCAGGTCGAGGCACCGTTGCAGGCGCGCGGCGAGGTCGTCAGGGGCCTGATCGAGGAATTGCGCGAGCCGCTGGTCTCCGAGATGGCCACGCTCGATGCAGCTGCCGAGGCCCTGCGCTCAGCGGAGGTCGCCGCGCGCGCGCTGCGCGTGGCACCGGTGTCTGCCGACGCGGCCGCCGATCTGTCGGCCGCCTGGGCCCGGCTCGACACAGGGCTCGCGCGCATCGTCGCCTTGTGCCAGCTCTCGCCGGCCCTGCCAGGCCATGGTGACGTGGCGCAGGCGCTGAAGCGCTTGGAAGCGTCCCAGGCCGACCTGGTCTTCGGCCGGCAACTGTTCAACGCAGCGGTGCAGTCCTACAACGCGGCGCTGGATGAGTTCCCGACCCGGCTGCTTGTCGGGCTGTATCGTTTCGGGGCCGCAGGCCGGATCTGATCGGCCTTGCGGTGCGGGCCGTCGCCGCACAGCGGTGACCCCGATTCACCCCCCGAAGAGTTCGCCCTCGCGCGCCGGTGGGGTGAGCCCCAGATGCCGCCAAGCCGCCAGTGTCGCCACGCGCCCGCGCGGGGTGCGTTGCAGGTAGCCCTGCTGGATCAGATAGGGCTCGATCACGTCTTCGATCGTGCCCGGCTCCTCGCCGATGGCCGCCGCGACGTTGTCCAGCCCGACAGGTCCGCCATCGAACCGGTGGATCACGGCCTCGAGCAGCTTGCGGTCCATCAGATCGAAACCCTGCGGGTCGACATCCAGCATCGCGAGGGCTCTGTCTGCGGTGGCGACGTCGATGGTGCCGTTGCCCTTGACCTGCGCGTAGTCGCGCACGCGCCGCAGCAGGCGGTTGGCGATGCGCGGCGTCCCGCGCGAGCGCCGCGCGATTTCCAGCGCCCCGCCCGGGCCCACCGGCACGTCGAGCAGCCCGGCCGAGCGCGTGACGATACGGGTGAGTTCCTCGTCGGTGTAGAACTCCAGCCGCGCGACGATGCCGAAGCGGTCGCGCAAGGGGTTGGTCAGCATGCCCGCGCGCGTGGTCGCCCCCACCAGCGTGAAGGGCTGCAGGTCCAGCTTGATCGACCGCGCCGCCGGGCCTTCGCCGATCATGATGTCGATCTGGTAGTCCTCCAGTGCCGGGTAGAGGATCTCCTCGACCACCGGCGACAGGCGATGGATCTCGTCGATGAACAGCACGTCGTTGCGCTCGAGGTTGGTCAGGATCGCCGCCAGATCGCGCGGCTTCTCCAGCACCGGGCCCGAGGTCTGGCGCAGGTTGACGCCAAGTTCGGCGGCGATGATGTGGCTCAACGTCGTCTTGCCCAGCCCCGGTGGCCCGAAAAGCAGCACGTGGTCGAGCGCCTCGCCGCGCATGCGGGCGGCACCGATGAAGATCTCGAGTTGCTCGCGCGCCTTGGCCTGGCCGACGTACTCGGTCAGGCCCTTGGGGCGCAGCGCGCGCTCCATCGCCTCTTCGGTCACGGAGGCGGGCGCGGCGCTGACCACGCGCGCAGCGGGCGTGCGTGACGATCCGAGATCGTCCGTCTGGATGGACATGTCCCGGATTATCTGGTGGGCCTGGACGTCGGGCTCAGCGCGTCAAGGCCCGCAGCGCCGCGCGGATGCCTTCACTGACGCCGACGTCGCCTGGCAGCGTGCGCAGCGCGGCATCGGCTTCGCGTTCGGAGTAGCCCAGCGCCACCAGTGCCTGCACGATGTCGGCCTGCGCGGCGTTGCGTGTGGCGGGCGGGGCCGCCGGGTCGGGCAGTACCGGGCCGATCCGACCCTTCAACTCCAGCAGCAGCCGCTCGGCCGTCTTGCGACCGATGCCGGGCACCTTGATCAGGCGCGCGCTCTCCTGGCGGCTGATGGCTTGCGCCAGATCGTCGACGCTGAGCCCCGACAGCAGCGACAAGGCGGTCCGCGGGCCGATCCCGCTGACCTTGACGACTTCACGGAAGGCTTCGCGCTCGCGCGCGGTGAGGAAGCCGAACAACTGCTGGGCATCCTCGCGCACGACGAAATGCGTCAGCAGCGTCACCTTCTCGCCCAGCGCCGGCAGGTTGCAGAAGGTGCTCATCGGCACGTCGACTTCATAGCCCACGCCCTGCACGTCGACGAGCACGAGGGGCGGGGCCTTGTCCGCCAGCAGGCCGCTGATGCGTCCGATCATGGGACGTGATTGTGGCTTGCCACGCGCCTGCCTTGCGGCTGGCCACCTGCGGGTGTGGCCGCCCATGGCTGCGATCGCCCGTCATGGGTCGACAATCGACGTCTGCCCATCCACCTGAACGGCCTGAAGTGATCCTGAGACACCGATTCGAGCCCTCCGACAACCGGCGCATGGCCAACCTGTGCGGCCCGCTGGACGCCCACCTGCGCGAGATCGAGGCGGGACTGTCGGTCAGGCTCGAGCGGCGCGGTGATGACTTCCAGGTCCACGGGCCACGCGGTCAGGCGCAGCGTGCGCTTGCCCTGCTGTGCAGCCTGCACGAGCGCGCGGGGCGTCCGATCGGCGCACGCACCTTGCAGCTGGCACTGGCCGAAGCCCGCGCCTCGGCGCAGGAAGAGCCGGCGGGGGCCGGCGCAGCGGAGGGGGCCGAATCCGAGATCACGCTGCACACCCGTCGCAGCGACTTGCGCGGGCGCACCCCCAACCAGTTGCGCTATCTGCGCCAGATCCTCGACACCGACATCACCTTCGGCATCGGGCCGGCGGGCACGGGCAAGACCTTCCTCGCCGTGGCCTGCGCCGTCGATGCGCTCGAGCGCCAGGGCGTGCAGCGCATCGTGCTGACCCGCCCCGCGGTCGAGGCCGGCGAGCGACTGGGCTTTCTGCCGGGGGATCTGGCGCAGAAGGTCGACCCCTACCTGCGGCCCTTGTACGACGCGCTCTATGACCTGATGGGCTTCGACCGCGTCACCCGCGCCTTCGAACGCGGCCAGCTCGAGATCGCGCCGCTGGCTTTCATGCGCGGGCGCACGCTGAACCACGCCTTCGTCATCCTCGACGAGGCGCAGAACACCACGCGCGAGCAGATGAAGATGTTCCTGACCCGCATCGGTTTCGGCACCAAGTGCGTCGTCACCGGCGACGTCAGCCAGATCGACTTGCCCGGCGGCGTGCGCAGCGGGCTGGTGGATGCGGCGCAGGTGCTCGCAGACGTTCGCGGGATCGCGTTCACGCACTTCACCTCGGCCGACGTCGTGCGTCACCCGCTGGTGGCGCGCATCGTCGAAGCCTATGACGCGGCCCAGGCGGGGCCCGGCGCGGGCGGATCCCACACCGTCGCCCACCAGGGCGGCGGTGCGCCACCGCGCAGGGCCGGCGGCGCTGCCCGGGCACGTGCTCCCGGCACGCACGGGGAGGCCACCTGATGGCCCGCCTGCCAACCGCCGGCGTCGCGTCGCGGGCGGACGAGGAGGGGCCTGCCGGCGCGATGCGCGCGCCCGAGCCGGCAACGCTGTCCCTGTCACTGCAGATGCCGGACGCCCGGCATCGGGCGCAACTGCCCCGCCACCGTGTGCGCCGCTGGCTGCGCGCGGCGCTGCAGGCGCCGGCCGAGATCACGGTGCGCATCGTCGACGAGGTCGAAGGCCGCGCTCTGAACCGTGATTTCCGCAGTCGCGACTATGCGACGAATGTGCTGACTTTCGACTACGCGCGGGAGCCGGTGGTCTGCGCCGATCTGGTCCTGTGCGCGCCGGTCGTCGAGCGTGAGGCCGAACAGGCCGGCAGGTCGATCGAGGCGCATTACGCGCATCTGTTGATCCACGGCGCGCTGCATGCGCAGGGCCTGGACCACGACACCGACGCCCGTGCGCAGGAGATGGAGGGCCTCGAGAGCCGCCTCATGATCGCGCTGGGGCTGCCCGACCCCTGGGATGACGGACAGGCCACGGGTGCGCGCCTGCCCCCGCACCCCCCAGAAGCACCGCCGGCCGCTCAGACCGCGCGCAGGCGCCGCGCGGCTTCCAGCGCGAAGTAGGTCAGGATCCCGTCCGCGCCGGCACGCTTGAAGCCCAGCAGGGACTCCATCATCACCGCGTCGTGATCCAGCCAGCCCTGCGCGGCGGCGGCCTTCAGCATCGAATATTCCCCGCTGACCTGGTAGGCGAAGGTGGGCACGTGGAACTCGTCCTTGACCCGGCGCACGATGTCCAGGTAGGGCATGCCGGGCTTGACCATCACCATGTCGGCGCCTTCGGCGATGTCGAGCGCCACCTCTCGCAAAGCCTCGTCGGTGTTGCCCGGATCCATCTGGTAGACCTTCTTGTCGGCCTTGCCCAGATTCGAGGCCGAGCCGACGGCGTCGCGGAAGGGGCCGTAGAAGGCGCTGGCGTACTTGGCGCTGTAGGCCATGATCCGGGTGTGGATGTGCCCGGCGCCTTCCAGGGCCGCACGGATGGCTCCGATGCGACCGTCCATCATGTCGCTGGGGGCAACGATGTCCACGCCGGCGGCGGCCTGCACCAGCGCCTGCTCGCGCAGCACTGCCACCGTGTCGTCGTTGAGGATGTAGCCCGTTTCGTCCAGCAGGCCGTCCTGCCCGTGGCTGGTGTAGGGGTCCAGCGCGACGTCGGTCAGCAGCGCCAGCGACGGGAAGCGGGCCTTGAGCTCCCGCACCGCGCGTGGCACCAGCCCGTCGGGGTGGGTGGCTTCCCGGCCGTCGGGCGTCTTCAGGGCGGTGTCGATGACGGGGAACAGGGCCATCACCGGGATGCCCAGGCGCACGCATTCCTCGGCCACCGGCAGCAGGCGGTCCACGCTCAGGCGCTGCACGCCGGGCATGCTGGCGACGTCCTGCGCTTTCCCGGCGCCGTCCAGCACGAACACCGGCAGGATGAAGTCCTCGGGGGCGAGCCGGTGCTCGCGCACGAGCGCCCGGGTGGCGGCGTCACGTCGCAGACGCCGTGGCCGGCTGGCGGGGTAGGGGGCGAACACTCGATTCACGGATGAGCCTCAATATGCTAAATTTGATAGTGGAATGTGGTCGCAAGACGGCATTCCCCTGCTTTTCCTCCCTGAGCAGGTGCACCGCTGCCGTTTCGGCGGCGGGGCGTTGCAGCCCCGGCTCTGGCCGGGGCTCTTTTTTCCTGCGCCCATAATCCCGCCATGAACAGCGGCTACCTCTGGGTCAAGGCTTTCCACATTGTCTTCGTTGCGTCGTGGTTTGCGGGGCTTTTCTACCTGCCGCGGCTTTTCGTCAACCTGGCCATGGTCCCCGCGGACAGCCACGCGGAGCGCGAGCGACTGCTGCTCATGGCGCGCAAGTTGTACCGATTTGCAACCCTGCTGATGTGGCCTGCGCTGGCGCTGGGGCTGTGGTTGTGGATGGGTTACGGCATCGGGTGGGGGAGCGGCAACGGCTGGATGCACGCCAAACTGCTGCTGGTGGTGGCGGTCATCGCCTACCACCTGCGGTGTCGCGCCATCCTGCAGGGTTTCGAGCGCATGGAGAACCGGCGGTCGCACCGCTGGTTTCGCGTGTTCAACGAGGTGTCGGTGCTGGCGTTCATCGGCATCGTCGTCCTGGTGGTGGTCAAGCCTTTCTGATCGCCTTCCCGAGGCGGCTCCCAGCTCCGCGGGCTCCTAGAATGGTTCGGAGCACCGGCGCATGGCGCGTGGGTGTCTTCCCGCGGATCCTGCATGAGCTACTACCGGCACCATATCTTCTTCTGCCTGAATGCCCGTGAGAATGGGCAGGCGGCTTGTGCGCAGCACGACGCGCAAGCGGCTTTCGACCACTGCAAGCGCGCCGTCAAGGCCGCAGGCCTGAACGGGCCGGGCGGCGTGCGTGTGAACAAGGCGGGATGTCTGGACCGTTGCGCCGGAGGCCCTGTCGCGGTGGTCTACCCGGAGGCGGTGTGGTACACCTACGTCGACCAGAGCGACATCGACGAGATCGTCGAAAGCCATCTGGCCAAGGGTCAGCCGGTGGAGCGCTTGCGCCTGGCGCCGGACGTCGGCCGTTGATGAACGCGCACACCGAACAGCGCTGGGTGTCCGGGCCCGCCGGGCGGCTGGAGTGTGCGGTCGATCCGCCTGCCGCAGCGCCGATGGCGCCAGCGCTGGCTGGCGGTCTGGCGGTGGTGTGCCACCCGCATCCGTTGCACGGCGGCACGATGGGCAACAAGGTGGTGCAGACGCTGGCCCGTGCCTTCGTCCAACTGGGGCTGACGGCCGTGCGGTTCAACTTCCGCGGCGTCGGCGCGTCCGAGGGCGCTTGGGATGCGGGCCGGGGTGAGCTGGACGACGCCCGGGCGGTCGTTGCTGCATGGAGGCAGCCTGGCCAGCCACTGGTGCTGGCGGGTTTCTCCTTCGGGGCTTACGTGGCCTCGCAGGTCGCAGCCGACAGCGGCGGCGCCGGTCGGCCCACCTGGACGGTGCTCGTGGGCCCAGCAGTCGCCAACTTCCCCGTGGCACCGGTCGCCGAGGGCGCGCTGGTGATCCACGGCGAGGCCGACGATGTCGTCTTGCTGCCGTCGGTGCTCGATTGGGCCCGACCGCAGGCGCAGCCGGTCACCGTGGTGCCCGGGGCCGGACACTTCTTTCATGGCCAGCTCGCGCTGCTCAAACGCCTGGTGATCGATGGCGGACGTGCCTTCCTCCCAGCGTCATCTCATTGAACCCGAACATGTTCCGCAGTCTTTTCCTTCTTGTCCTGAGTGTCCTGGTCAGCCTGCCCGCGCGTGCGCAGGCGCCGCAGCCCCCCGAGATCGCGGCCCGGCAGTACATCCTCTTCGACCTGTCCAGTGCGCAGGTGCTGGCCGAACGTGCGGCCGATGTCCCGGCCGATCCGGCCAGCCTGACCAAGCTGATGACCGCCTACCTGGTCTTCGACGCGATCAAGGCACGCAAGCTGGCGCTCGATCAGAAGCTGCCGGTCTCGCCTCGCGCCTGGGCAGAGCGCAAGGCTGGGGGCTCGTTGATGTTCATCGACCCCTCGATGAAGCCCTCGGTCGAGGAACTGCTCAAGGGCATGATCGTCCAGAGCGGCAACGACGCGGCGGTTGCCCTGGCCGAGGGCGTGGCCGGCAGTGTCGAAGCCTTCGTCGAGGCGATGAACCGCCAGGCGCAGGCCTGGGGGTTGAAGAACACGCGGTTTCGCAACGTCACCGGCATGACCGAGGCCGGGCACCAGAGCACCGCCCGCGACGTCGCAACCATCGCCGCACGCATCATCACCGACCACCCCGATTTCCACCCCTACTACTCGATCCGTCAGTACGCGTTCAACAACATCCGGCAGGACAACCGCAACATGCTGCTCGGGCGCGACCCGACGGTCGACGGCATGAAGACCGGCTACACCGAGGCGGCCGGTTACTGCCTGGTGGCCACGGCGGTGCGCGACATGCCCAACGGCAAGCGCCGGCTGATCTCCGTCGTGCTCGGCACCACCTCGCGCGAGGCCCGGGCGGCAGAGAGCCAGAAGCTGCTGAACTGGGGCTGGCAGGCCTGGGATGCCGTGCGATTGTTCGACACCGACAAGCCCGTGGCCACGGTGCCGGTGTGGAAGGGCTCGGTCGACGTCGCCAAGCTCGGCGCCCAGGGCGGCGCGGTCTTCGTCACCGTCCCGCGCGGCGAGGGCGCACGGATGCGCACCGTCATCGAGCGCACCGACCCGCTGGTGGCGCCCTTGTCGGCAGGCCAGCGTGTGGGCACCATCCGTGTGCTCACAGCCGCAGGCGCGCCGCTGGCGTCCATGCCGCTGGTCGTGCAGGAGCCCGTGGAACTGGCCGGCCTGCTCGGACGGGCCTGGGATGCCCTGCGGCTTTGGATCCAGTGAACGTCGAGGAAGTCGAACATGGAGTTGCCCGACACCTTCTGCCATCTGAACGGCCAGACGCTGCCGCTGCGACAGGCGCAGGTCAGCGTGCTCGACCGAGGCTTCATCTTCGGCGACGGCATCTACGAGGTCGTGCCGGTCTACGGGCGTCGCCTGTTCCGTTTCGATGCGCACATGGCCCGACTCGACCGCAGCCTGGGCAAGGTGCGGATTCCGAACCCCCACAGCCGCGACGAATGGCTGGCCCTGATCCGGCCGCTGATCGCTCGGCTCGCCGAGACCGACGGCGCCGAGGACCAGCTCGTCTACATCCAGCTCACGCGTGGGGTGGCGGTGCGTGACCATGTGATGCCTGAGGGCGTGCAACCCACGGTGTTCGTCATGGTCAACCCGATGAAGCCGGTCTCGGCAGCGCAGCGCCACCAGGGTGTGGCCTGCGTGACGGCCCGTGACTTCCGCTGGGAGCGAGGCGACATCAAGAGTGTGTCCCTGCTGGGCAACGTCTTCGCCCGCCAGATCTCGGCTGACGCGGGCGTGACCGAGACCATCATGTTCCGCGACGGGTATCTCACCGAAGCCGCCGCGAGCAACGTCTGGATCGCGCGCGAAGGGGCGCTGCTCGGCGTGCCCAAGAGCGGGCACGTGCTCGAAGGCATACGGTTCGACCTGCTGCGCGAGTTGTGCGAAGAGTGCGGCATCGCCTACCACCTGCGGCCGATCCCGGAGGCAGAGGTGCTCGGTGCCGACGAGGTGATGCTCAGCTCGGCCACCAAGGAAATCCTGCCCGTGACCACCATCGACCACCAGCCCGTGGGCCATGGCGCGCTCAGAGGGCGTCCGGGGCCGGTGTATGCCCGGTTGTACGAGGCCTATCAGCAGGCCAAGCGCCTGCAGTCCATCTGACTGCACGGCGGAGATCGTCAGACGACCGGATCCGGGGGGCCAGGCCAGCCGCATGCGCGGCGCAGGCGGAGTGAAGATGCAGGACACCAGCGCAGAAGACAGCCTCATCCGATACCCGAGTGCCTTTCCGATCAAGGTGATGGGTGCCCACGTGGAGGGCTTCGTCGAGGCCATGGTCGAGATCGCCAGCCGGTTTGATCCGGGTTTCGATCCCGCCGGCATCGAGCGCCGGCCCAGTCGTACGGGCCGTTACCTGGGATTGACCCTGACGGTCACGGCCACCAGCCGCGCGCAACTCGACGATCTCTACCGTGCGCTGTCGGGTCATCCGATGGTCAAGGTGGTGCTCTAGTGCGGGTGTCCATGGGTCGGGGGATTGCCAGATGAGGACCCTCTGGCTCGGGCGCTGCCCCTACCCGGGCATCGAGCCGAGGATGCGCGCCTTCACGCAGGGGCGCGACGCGCACACCGAGGACGAACTCTGGATGGCCGAGCACGACCCGGTGTTCACGCAGGGGGTAGGTGGTCGAGACGTGCACGTGCTGTCTGCGGGTGACATCCCGGTGATCCGCACCGATCGCGGCGGCCAGGTCACCTACCACGGGCCGGGGCAGGTGGTGGCCTACCCGCTGGTGGACCTGCGGCGTCTGGGCATCTTCGTGAAGGAATATGTGTTCCGCCTCGAGACCTCGGTGCTGCAGGTGCTTGCCGCTTTCGGTGTCACGGGCCATCGGGTGCGTGGCGCGCCTGGCATCTACGTGCGGTTGGACGATCCCTACGGACATGGCGCGCTGCCGCAGCCGCCTGCGGGCGCCGATCCCCTGGACGGTCTGGGCAAGATCGCCGCCCTGGGCATCAAGGTCAGTCGCCACTGCGCCTATCACGGCGTGGCGCTGAACGTGTCCATGGACCTGTCGCCGTTCCAGCGGATCAACCCGTGCGGGTACGCCGGGCTGCGCACCGTGGACCTGCGCACGCTGGGTGTGGACGTGGCCTGGGACGAGGTGGCGCAGCGTCTGGCGCAGCGGCTGTCCGCACAGCTGGAGCCCTGATGTGATGCGCGGGCCGGGCGCAACGGCTACGATCGGGCCCCGATCTTCGAAGACGGTGTCCGGCTTCCGCCTTGCGCCGAGCAGATGATGAACGACACACCGACATCCGCCTACGACCCGACCGCCAAGCAGAAGTCGCAGGCCAAGACGTCTCGCATCCCGATCAAGGTGGTCCCGGCCGAGGTGTTGAAGAAGCCGGAGTGGATCCGCGTCAAGGCGGCGTCCCCTTCGAGCCGGTTCTACGAGATCAAGCAGATCCTGCGGGACCACCGGCTGCACACGGTGTGCGAGGAGGCGTCCTGCCCCAACATCGGCGAGTGCTTCGGCAAGGGCACGGCCACCTTCATGATCATGGGCGACAAGTGCACGC
>JBMTXX010000039.1:0-19172 GCA_049453935.1 Rubrivivax sp. | reverse complement strand
GAACACTGCGCGGGCCCAACAGGCCCGCGACCCCGACAACTCAGCGACCGTCGTCGTCGCCGAGGCCGTCGATCATCGCGTCGAAGGCCGCTGCATCGTTGTTCGCGCCGTCCATGGGCGCGACACGGTCCAGTGGCCGGCACACGTGGCGGCGCAGGCCCCGCAGCCGTTCCGATGCCTCGACGGCGCGGATCACTGCCTCGGGGTTCATCAGTTGCACGAAGGGATTTGCAAATGCCGGGGAGATCATGACGAGACTCCTTTGATCGAGGTCGCGATGATGTGAGTCTAGGGACGGCCCGGATCTGACGGAAGTCAGGGCTTCGACAGATCACGGATAGGAACTTTCCCTACAAGCACGTCGGCCTGTCAAGAAGTTCCTGTCCCCGCATGACGCTCGAAGGGGCAATGGCCCGCACTTTCCGCGCGCTGCCTGCGCTCAATCCCCAGGCAGTTGCCGAGCCAGCCATTCCCGCCCGCTTCGACGAGCGAAATCCTTGGCGCTGAGGCCCAGGTGGTTGCGCAGATTCGCATTGGCGCCGCGAGCCAGCAGCAAGGCCACGGCCTCCTCGGTGCCGTAACCCGCTGCCATCATCAGGGCCGTCGTTCCATTCGGTGCCAGCGCATCGATCTGCGCCCCTTCGTCCAGGAGGAAGGCGATGGTGTGCGCATCGGGACTGCTGGCGGCGTAGTGCAGCGGCGCCCAACCTTCCCGGTTGATCTGCGCGCCGATGTGGACCAGACGTTGACACCATTCCAGCCAACCTCGAATCGCGGCGATCATCAGCGCCGTTTCACCCTGCGCGTTGGTGGCGTCGATCTGAAGACCGGGTGCATCCAGGAGCACCATGGCCAATCGGTGCTGGCCGTCGCGCATCGCCAGATGCAGTGCGCGTTGTCCCTCGGGATCCGGTGAGTTGACGTCGAAGCCCCGTGCGAGGAGGCGTTCGACGGCCGCTGGCCGATCGCGCTTGATCGCCAGGAAGAAATCTTCGTAGATCCCTGCCGAAGCCCATGGGGCGACGGCCAGAAAGCTTGAAAGGACAATGGTCTGTAAGAAAAACTTCAAGTGCGATGAAGTACGACTTGAAGTACGCGCCATGAGCCGGAAAAGACCATTTTCCATAAGCATTTGCATTCAATAGCTCAAGTCGTCTTGCAACCGTCGCCCGCCGACCCTTCCGGGGTCACCAGCGCCTTGGTGAAGAGCTGGTCGAAGTTCTCGCTGGTCACCTGAGCGAGTTCGTCCAGCGCCATCGACTTGATCCGCGCCAATTCCGCCGCGACGTGCGCCACATAGGCCGGCATGTTCGGACGCCCGCGATGCGGGACCGGCGCCAGATACGGGCTGTCGGTCTCGATCAGGCAACGGTCGATGGGCACGTAGGCCGCCACCTCCCTCAGCGACTGCGCATTGCGGAAGGTCAGGATGCCGGAAAACGAGATGTAGAACCCCAGGTCCAGGGCTTGGCGGGCGACCTCGAGCGACTCGGTGAAGCAGTGGAAGACGCCGCCGGCCAGGGCTGCGCCCTCCTCCCTGAGGATGCGTATCGTGTCGTCGCTGGCGCTGCGGGTGTGCACGACCAGTGGCAGCCGCGTCGCGCGTGCGGCGCGGATGTGGACCCGAAAACGCTCGTGCTGCCAGGACATCTGCGCCACCGTGCGCTCACCGATGCGGTAATGGTCCAGTCCGGTCTCGCCGATGGCCACCACGCGTGGCCTTGCGGCGCGCTCGACCAGTGCCTCGACGTCGGGCTCGAGCACGCCTTCGTTGTCGGGATGCACACCCACCGTGGCCCACAGGTTGGCGTGGCGCATCGCCAGCGCGTGCACCTGCTCGAACTCCTCCAGCGTCGTGCAGATGCACAGCGCACGGGTCACGGCAGCCCGAGACATCTCGTCGAGCACCTCGTCGAGACGCTCGTGCAGGCCAGGGAAGGTCAAGTGACAGTGCGAGTCTACGAACATGCTTGTGCCGGGGTCGGGAGAAACGGGGTCAGGGCCGTGGCGGGTGCCGGCAGGGTCCAGGCGGTCGGCCGGCCGATGGGATCTGCAGGACGACGGGACATCAGCGCGGGCCGCAAGCGACACCCGCACGGGCTCACAAGGTCTGTGTCAGCCGCGCGCTTGCGATCGTGGTGCCGAGCATCGACTCTATCCGCTGCCGCAAGACCCGCGTCTTCTCGTCGTCCGGGAAGGCCACGCCGACACCGGACGTGCGTCCGCCGGACACCTGCGCCGGCGTGATCCAGGCCACCTTGCCTGCCACCGGGTGGCGGGTCGGGTCGTCAGGCAGGGCCACCAGCAGATAGGCATCCTCGCCGAGTCGATGCTCGCGCTGTGTTGGCACAAACAAGCCGCCGTGCGTCAGCGCCGGCATGTAGGCGGCGTAGAGCGCTGCCTTGTCTCGGAAAACCAGCTGCATGACGCTCGGGCGCGGGGAACCGCCGGACGCGCTGAACACTGGGTCGGACCCATCGGCCCGTGCCTTCGGGGTTGCTGGCGGCTGGCTGCTCATCGGGCGGAAAGTGTAGCCACAGCCCTGTCTGCCCGGGAGGCGACCTTCGCCCGCAGCGCCTCCCTGCCCTCGGCACACAGGGCCTCGAGCAGCAGCGGCTCGTTCCAGGGATGGTCGGCATGGCGCGCCACTCGCTGCAGGCTGCGCTGCCAGGCGATCAGTGCGGACAGTCGGCCGACACCCTCGAAGGACACCTCGGGGTAGAACCGTGCCGCCCCGCCGCAGGCCCTGACGCTGGCGTCGTGGCACAACTTGTGCAGCGCATCCAGCCATCGCGCGACCGGCCAGGCGCTCAGGCGCTGCAGGTCACCCGCGGCCAGGTCACGTGGAAGGGCTGCCCAATCTGCAGCCGAAACCCCTTGCCGATGCCAGCGCAGCGCCTCGAGCGGCCGCCCGCCCGCGCCGTCGAGCAACACCCCGGGTTCAGGCACGCCATGCTGCTGCAGCCACTGCAGAGCCGTTTCGCGCGGCGGCGTGGGCAGGCCCAAGCGCTGGCACCGGCTGACGACGGTCGGCAGCAGATGGCTCGGGTCGGAGGCCGTCAGCACCAGCCGGGCGCCGGAGGGCGGCTCCTCCAGCGTCTTCAGCAAAGCGCTGGCGCTGACCAGATTCATGGCCTCGGCCGGATGGATCACCAGGACCTTGCCCTGCCCTCGCCCGCTGGTGGTGGTCATCCACGTCATGGCCGCGCGCATCTCTTCCACGCGGATCTGTCGGCTGGGTTTGCGCTTGTCGCTTGGCGGCGCGGCCAGTTGATGCTCGACCGCCACGTCTTCCGGCAGGCGCAACAGCAGGTCAGGGTGTGTGCCGGCGCCCGCAAGGTGACAGCTTCCACAGCGCCCGCAAGGCCGGCCGTTCGCAGCGCCTTCGGCTTCGCACAACTGGCCCTGAGCGAAAGCCAGCGCAAAAGCCAGTGCACCGACACCCGCGTCGGCGTGCACGAGCAGCGCGTGACCGCGCTGGGTGCGCAATGCTTGCGCCAGGGGCGCCACGAGCCAGGGCAGCGCGTCGATGCCACCGTCGAACGGGCGCTGGACCGGCGGCGCCGGCGGCTCGTCGGCGGTCAGCTTCGCGGAGGTGCTGGCGCGCGCCCTCACCATGGGCAGGCTTCCAGTGCCGACTCGACGGCATGCCGCACCTGCGCAAGAGGCTGCCCGGCATCCAGCACGGCAAAGCGATGCGGCGCAAGGCGCTGGCGCGCCGCGTACCCGGCACGCACCCGGTCGAAGAAGGCGGTGTCGAGGGCCTCGAAGCGGTCGGCGGCACGTGCCTGCGCCCGGCGCTGCGCGGCCAGGGCCGGCTCCACGTCGAACCACAGGGTCAGGTCGGGCTGCCGCCCCTGCTGTACCCAGGCCTCGAGCTGCGTGAGCACCTCGAGGTCGAAGCCCCGTCCTGCCCCCTGGTAGGCGAAGGTCGCATCGGTGAACCGGTCGCACAGCACCACATGCCCGCGGGCCAGCGCAGGCTCTATGCAGCGCTGGAGATGGTCACGCCGGGCGGCGAACACCAGCAAGGCCTCGGTCAGCGCGTCCATGGGCTGGTGCAGCACCAGTTCACGCAACGCTTCGGCCAGCGGCGTGCCGCCGGGCTCCCGGGTGACGACCACCTCACGGCCCCGGGCGCGCAGCCACTGTGCCGCCGCTTCGAGGTGTGATGACTTGCCAGCCCCATCGATGCCTTCGAAAGTGACGAATCGTCCCTGATCCGCGACCGCGTCGATGGCCTGCTGCACGGGCTGCGGGCATCCTCCCTGCATCAGGGCCCTCCCCTCTGGTAACGGTTGACCGCGCGGTTGTGGTCGGCCAGGCTCTCGCTGAAGGCGCTGCTGCCATCACCGCGCGCCACGAAATACAGCTCGCGCGTGGCCTGCGGGCGGACGGCCGCACGCAGGGACGCCAGGCCGGGCATCGCGATCGGTGTGGGCGGCAGGCCGCGCCGCACGTAGGTGTTCCATGGCGTGTCGCCCCGCAGGTCGCGCTTGCGCAGATTGCCGTCGAAGGCCTCGCCCAGGCCGTAGATCACCGTGGGGTCGGTCTGCAAGGGCATGCCGATGCGCAGGCGGTTGACGAACACGGCCGAAATCCGCTCCCGGTCTTCGTCCAGGCCGGTCTCTTTCTCGATGATGGACGCCAGGATCAAGGCCTCGTCGGCGTTGGACAGCGGCAGTCCTGGGGCTCGTTCGGCCCAGATGCGCGCGAGGTGACGGTCCATCGTCTGCATCGATCGCTTCAGCACCGTGAGGTCGCTGACCCCTCGGCTGTACAGATAGGTGTCCGGGAAGAACCGGCCCTCAGCCGCCTGCCCCGGGCGACCGAGGGCGGCCATCACCGCTGCGTCGTCCAGACCCGCCGTGAGCTGACGCAGGTGGGGCTCGCGCGCCAGCGCCTGGCGCACCTGGCGGAAGTTCCAGCCCTCGATGAAACGCACCGACTCGAGGGTCTGTTCCCCCTGGACCATCATCTCCAGCAGTCGCCTGGGCGTCACGCCGGACTCCACCTCGTAGCTGCCAGCCCGGATCTGCCGGGCCTGGCCCGACCAGCGGAACCACTGCGCCAGCAAGGGGGCGGAGGTCTTCACGCCGGCGTCGACCCAGGCCTGCGCGACGGCAGCCGCCGGGGTGCCGCGTTCGATCGACAGTTCCACCTCGGGCGTTGCCAGGTCCAGCGGACGATGCAGCCACCATGCCAGCGTCGCGGCCAGCGAGATGACCACCAGTGCGGCCCAGGCGACCAGTCGAGCAAGGATGCGTGACCCCACGCGCGTTCCAACCATGGGCGCTGATCATAATGAAGGCATGGATGTCGACACCGCCTGGCGGCAGGATCTGGATGGAGCCCTCGAACTCGAGGCGTGGGGTGTCATCACCGCGACGGGCCCGGACGCGGAGACCTTTCTCCAGGGCCAGCTCACGCAGGACATGCGCCACCTCGGCACGTCACCCGTGCGACAGGCGCGCCTGGCCGGGTACTGTTCGGCCAAGGGCCGGCTGCTGGCCAGCTTTGTCGCGTGGCGGATCGACGAACAGACGATCGCATTGGCCTGCAGCGCCGATCTGCTGCCGCAGACCCTTCGACGGCTGTCGATGTTCGTGCTGCGGGCCAAATGCAAGCTGGCGGACGCGTCTGCACAGTTCGTCGTCCAGGGGTTGGTCGGCCCGACGGCGCGCGACGCGCTGCAAGGTCAGGCGCCGGAACAGGCGCTGCCAGAAGCCTGGGCCTGCGTCATGCAGGACCTTTGTGCCACCATCCGACTGCCCGACGCGGGTGGCGTGGTGCGCGCCTTGCAGATCCGGCCCCGCGAATCGGCGTCGACGGCTGCGCCGGCGCTCGCGCGCACGGTCTGGGATTGGCTCGAGGTCTGCAGCGGGGTGGCTCGCATCACCGCGGCCACGTCCGAGGCCTTCGTGCCGCAGATGGTCAATCTCGAACTGACCGGCGGCGTGAACTTCCAGAAGGGTTGCTATCCCGGCCAGGAGGTCGTCGCGCGCAGCCAGTACCGGGGCACGCTCAAGCGCAGGATGTTTCTCGCACATTGCGACAGCCCCGCGCCGCCGGCCGGCACCGACGTCTTCCACAGCGACGATGCGCAGCAGCCGGCCGGCAAGGTGGTGTTGTCGGCGCCTGCGCCCACCGGCGACGCGGCGGCCCTGATCGAGCTCAAGACGTCACTGGCCGCTGCGCCGGGCGTCCTGACGGCAGCGGGACTGCCGCTGAGTCTCGCAGGTGCCCTGCCCTACCCCTTGCCGGTCGACGCGGGTTGACGTCCACAGGGCGTCAGCCCCGTGGATCCCCGCCCCTTGTGCGTATGCCGCCTGCCGCATCGTGCGGCTCGTGAGCCGCTGAGCCTGCCTCGCCTCGTCAGAGGTCTCGCACCATTTCCTGGTGCGGGATCCCGACCTCGTCGAAGACCGGGCCACGCGGGCGGAAGCCGGCGCGGCGGTAGAAGCCCATGGCTGACACCTGCGCATGCAGGACGATTTCCCGCAGGCCCTGTGCACGTGCGGCTTCCGTCAGGCTCCGCAGCACGTCCATGCCCACGCCGCTGCCGCGCATGTCTGCCCGCACGGCCATCCTTCCGATGCGTCCCACTCCAGGCGCGTGCGGCAGCAGCCGGCCTGTGCCCAGCGGGAGGCCGGCGCGGTTGCTGGCCACGGCATGCAGCGCCGTGGCATCGGCCTCGTCCCATTCCAGTTCGGGGGCAATGCCCTGCTCGTGCACGAACACCTGCTCGCGCAGCGCCTGCGCCGGGTCTTTCAGCGTGGCCCAGTCACCGGTGTCCACGCGGACCATGGGCTCGCCGGCCTCGAAGGCCTGCAGCCAGTCGCGCAGCACCTGCGGGACGGGGCGCGAGGTCTGCGTGTGAGGATCTGCGTAGACGTAGACCAGTTCTCCCGTGACGAGCGCGCGCTCGCCGCGGAAGACCGCGAACAGGAAGACGATGGACGACGTGCCGATGCGCTGCATGCGCACGCCGACGTCCAGCTGGTCGTCGTAGCGCGCCGAGCCGAGGTATTCAACGGTGGCCTTGCGCACGTACAGGTCGCCGCCCAACGACGCCATCGTCTCGTGGTAGGGCATCGCCAGGGCGCGCCAGTAGGCCGCCACCGCCGTGTCGGCATACATCAGGTAGTGGCCGTTGAAGACGATCTTCTGCATGTCCACCTCGGCCCAGCGCACGCGCAAGGGGTCGAGGAGCCGAAATTCACTGCGTGTCATCGAGGCAAGTCTCCTGTCGTGGAAGTTCAGCGGGGACCCGGGGCATCAGGTGTGACCGACCAAGCTTCGCGCAGCGCATCCCCGATGCGCTGGAGCGCCTGGACCGACTCCGGCAACGCCCTTCCCATCTTGATGAAGTCGTGGGTGACGCCGCGTACGAATTCCAGGTCGGTGGGCACGCCGGCCATGCGCAGGCGGTCGCCCCAGGCCAGACCGTCGTCGACCACCGGGTCGCACTCGGCCAACACCATCAGGGTCGGTGACAGGCCCGCCACCTCGTCGACCTCCAGCGGCGCAAAGCGCCAGTCGCTGCGCTGCGACGGGTCGATGGCGTGGTCGAAGAACCACTCGATCGTGGCGGACTCGATCAGGAAGCCGTTGCCGAACAGCTTGCGCGAGCCGGTCTCGCGCCGGTTGCCCATGCCAGGGGTGATCAGCACCTGCAGCGCCAGCGGGAGGAGCTCGTCGCGCGCGCGCAGGGCCGTCGCCGCCGCCAGCGTGCCGCCAGCGCTGTCGCCACCGATGGCGATGCGCGAGGTGTCCAGGCCCCAGCGCTCGCGCCCCTCGCGCCAAACGGTCTGCAGCGCGAGCCAGGCATCGTCCCACGCCGCCGGAAAGCGATGCTCGGGCGAGAGGCGGTAGTCCAGCGACACCACGGCCCCGCCACTGCGCCAGGCGAGCTGACGGCACAGGCTGTCGTGGGTCTCGAGCCCGCCGACGACGAAACCCCCGCCGTGGAAATACAGCAGCACCGGCAAGGGCGCCTCGGCCTCGGTAGGGACTCGCGCGGCGTACAAGCGCGCGCGGCACTGCGATCCGTCGCCCGCGGGCACCAGCAGGTCAGCGACATGCGGCAGGGGCTGGCGCGGCAGGTCCAGGACTTCGGCACCCGAGGCATACAGACGCCGGGCCTCGACGGGCGTGAGCGCATGAAAAGGCGGACGGTTCGCGCGCTTGATGCGCTCGAGCACGCCCGCCATGCGGGGGGTCAGGAGATGGGCAGACATGAGGACATCGATCTCGGCGCCCATTGTGACGGGGCATACTTCTGCCATGGCCACGATCCAGTACCTCACCACCATCCACCTCGATTTCGGCACGCTGGCGCTGCTGCCTGCCGAGTGCGAGCGTCACGGCATCCGCAAGCCCCTCGTCGTCACCGACGCCGGCGTGCGCGATGCGGGCGTGCTGGCGCAGGCGCAGGCCGCGCTGGGCGCCCTGCCCCATGCCGTGTTCGACGGCACGCCCTCCAACCCGACCGAGGCGGGCGTGCGTGCGGCCGTCGAGGTCTGGCGCCGCGAGGGTTGCGACGGCTTGATCGCCGTCGGCGGTGGCTCCAGCATCGACCTGGCCAAGGGCGTGGCAATCGCCGCCACCCATGACGGCCCGCTGAAGACCTATGCCACGATCGAAGGCGGCAGCCCCCGGATCACCGAACGTGTGGCCCCGCTGATCGCGGTGCCCACCACGGCCGGCACCGGCAGCGAAGTGGCACGCGGGGCCATCCTGATCGTCGACGACGGCCGCAAGCTCGGCTTCCATGCCTGGCATCTGGTGCCCAAGACCGCCCTCCTCGACCCGGCGCTCACGCTGGGCTTGCCGCCGATGCTGACGGCGGCCACCGGCATGGACGCGATCGCGCACTGCATGGAAACCTTCATGGCGCCGGCCGTCAACCCGCCGGCCGACGGCATCGCGCTGGACGGCCTGGCGCGCGGCTGGGCGCACGTGGAGCGTGCCACGCGCGACGGCGGCGACCGCGATGCCCGTTGGCAGATGATGAGCGCCAGCATGCAAGGCGCACTCGCCTTCCAGAAGGGGCTCGGGTGCGTGCACTCGCTCAGTCACAGCCTCGGCGGTGTCAACCCGCGGTTGCATCACGGCACGCTGAACGCGATGTTCCTGCCAGCCGTGGTGCGCTTCAACGCCGGCGCGGAATCCATCCAGCGCGAACACCGCCTGCAGCGCATGTCGCAAGCGGTGGGGATCGCTTCCTGTGACGCCCAGGGTACCGAGCTGGCCGAAGCGCTGCGCGAACTCAACGCCCGGCTCGGCTTGCCCAGCGGGCTGGCCGCCATGGGCGTGACCGAAGATCTCTTCGAGCGCGTGATCGACGGTGCGATGGCCGATCACTGCCACAAGACCAATCCACGGCAGGCCACGCGCGACGACTACCGAGAGATGTTGGCCGCGTCGATGTGAGCGTGGCCCTGGACGGTCCCCCCGACTTGGCCGTCAGGGGACCGCTTCTCGCCGCCTGTCAGTGGTGCGTGCCGTCGAGGAACTGTTCGTCCTCGGTCGAGCCCTTCAGCGCCGCGGTGGACGCCAGCTTCTCGATCGTCGTCGTGACGGCGTCGAAGTAGCCGGTGCCGACCTCGCGCTGGTGCTTCACGGCGGTGAAGCCCCGGTCCGCAGCGGCGAACTCCTTCTGCTGCAGTTCGACGAAGGCCGTCATGTTCTGGCGCGCGTAGCCGTAGGCCAGGTCGAACATGCCGTAGTTCAGCATGTGGAAGCCGGCCAGCGTGATGAACTGGAACTTGTAGCCCATGGCGCCGAGCTCGCGCTGGAACTTGGCGATCGTCGCGTCGTCCAGGTTCTTCTTCCAGTTGAAGCTGGGGCTGCAGTTGTAGGCCAGCAGCTTGCCCGGGAACTTCGCGTGGATGGCGTCGGCGAACTTCTTCGCGAAGGCCAGGTCGGGCGTGCCGGTCTCGCACCAGATCAGGTCGGCGACCTCGGCGTAGGCCAGACCGCGGCTGATCGCCTGGTCGATGCCCTTGCGGGTGCGGAAGAAGCCCTCGACGGTGCGCTCGCCGGTCAGGAAGGGCTGGTCGTTCTCGTCGACGTCGCTCGTCACGAGATCGGCCGCCTCGGCGTCGGTGCGCGCCAGCAGGATCGTGGGCGTGCCCATCACATCAGCCGCCAGGCGCGCCGCCACGAGCTTGCTCACGGCCTCGCGGGTGGGCACGAGCACCTTGCCGCCCATGTGGCCGCACTTCTTGACCGAGGCCAGCTGGTCCTCGAAGTGCACGCCCGCGGCGCCGGCGTCGATCATGGCCTTCATCAGCTCGAAGGCGTTGAGCACGCCGCCGAAGCCGGCCTCGGCGTCAGCCACGATCGGCGCAAAGTAGTCGATGTCGTTCTTGCCCTCGCTCCACTGGATCTGGTCGGCGCGGGTGAAGGCGTTGTTGATGCGGCGCACGACCTTGGGCACCGAGTCCACCGAGTACAGCGACTGGTCGGGGTACATCTCTCCGTTGTCGTTGGCGTCGGCCGCGACCTGCCAGCCTGACAGGTAGATGGCCTTCAGGCCGGCCTTGACCTGCTGCATCGCCTGGTTGCCGGTGAGCGCGCCCAGCGTGTTGACGAAAGGCTCGGTGTTCAGCAGCGACCACAGCTTTTCGGCGCCGCGGCGGGCCAGCGTGTGCTCGACCTGCAGCGAGCCGCGCAGCCGCACCACGTCGGCGGCGGTGTAGCCGCGCTTGATGCCGGTCCAGCGCGGGTCGGTGGCCCAGGCTTTCTCGAGGGATTCGATCTGTTGCTGGCGCGTCATGGAAGGGGTCATCGAAAGCTCCTTGGTGAACAGGAAGTGAAGGAATCCAATGGGCTCAAGCCTACGTTCACCGAAGGGTCTATGGAAGACTTATGTCATATAGAAGACAAAGATTTTTATTTATAAAAAACAATAAGATAAGAAAACTCTTCCATGATATGGGATTGCGTTTCTCGTGATGCGAAAAGTCTGCTGCGGTGCAGCATCAAAGTTTTCACATTGCGGAAAATTGCTCGCAGAACGTGAAAACCGTCCAGCCGTCGATCCCGACGCCAGCGACACGGTGCATAGGCCCTTCTGCAGCCGGCCACATGGCGCCAGGCCGGGGCTGCGATCCCGCGGGCTCAGGCCACCGCGGCCAGCCAGCGCGTGTACAACCGATCGGCCAGATCCTGATGTGCCTGCAGGTGTACAGGCAACAGGGCGCGCATCGTGGCGGCGTCCTGAACGCTCGCATGCCGCAGGCGTGCAGGCTCCCACAGCGGGTCTCCGTGGTCCAGCCACCGTTCGAGCTTTTCCGCATCGATCTCGATATGGAACTGCATGGCCAGGTGCGGACCGATGGCAAAAGCCTGGTGTGGGCAGGCAGGGCTGCTCGCCAGCCAGTGTGCCCCTTGGGGCAGCCCGAAGGACTCGTAGTGCCAGTGCATGACCGTGTGCGCGGGCGCCTGGCCGAACCACTGGCGCGCCTCGGCGGTGTCGTGCACTTGCAAGGGCTGCCAGCCGATCTCGGGCGCGGGCGAGGCGCGCACCGGTGCGCCAAGTGCACGCGCCATGAGTTGCCCCCCCAGGCAGTGACCGATCACGGGCTTGCCCTCGGCCATGGCTTGCAGGATCAGCCCCTCGGCCTGCCGCAGGCTGGGCAGGTCGTCGTTCGCGCTCATCGCGCCGCCCAGCACGGCCAGCGCGCTGTAGCCGTCCATCGAAGGCGGGAAGCGTTCCCCGGCCTGACTGTCCACGACCTGATGGGTCAGACCCCGCTCGCGCAGCCACGTCTGCAAGTGGCCTGGGCCGTCGGAAGTCATGTGCTGGAGGATGAGGATGGGCTTCATCGTGTCTCGGTCTGCGCAGGCGCCGCACGCACACGGGGACCCCGTGCCGCGGACGGCGGCCGTATCATCGCCGACGATCGACGCCTGCCCTGCGGTCGCGCGTGCGCGGCCGCCCCCACGGATGACCTCTGCTGCCTTCGCCTACCTGTCGGACCACCGCTTCCTCAAGGCCGAGTCCCTCGGGGCTGCGCACGCTTTCGGCGTGGCCGGGTTGTGCTGGGACGGCTCAACCACCTTCCGTCCGGGCGCCCGCTTCGGCCCGCGCGCGATCCGTCAGTCCAGTCACATGCTGTGCGACGGGACGCACCCGCATTTCGATGTCTCGCCGCTGGGCGAACTCGGCGACGCCGGTGACCTGCCGCTGCCCAACACCCGGCTGGACTCGATGCGCGCTGCGATGGAGGCGCCGGTGCGCGCGCTGCTGGCGCGCCACCACATGGTCTGGCTGGGCGGCGACCACTCGGTGACGTTACCGCTGCTGCGCGCCTATCACCAGCTTCATGGGCGCCCGCTGGCGGTGATCCACTTCGATGCCCATTGCGACACCTGGGCCGATCACTTCGGCGAGCCCAGCGGGCACGGCACCTGGGTGCGCGAGGCCGTCGAAGAGGGGCTGGCCGACGCACGAGGCTTCGTGCAGATCGGCATCCGCTCGGCGGCCGAGCGCCAGGCGCGCGATTTCATCCCCGACCGCGGCGGCCTGCTGTTCAGCGCGAGGGCCCTGCGGGGACGCGACGGGTCGGCTGCGTTGGGCGACGTCGTGCATGCCATCCGGGACCGGATGGTGCAGCTCGGCCACCCGCCCGTCTATCTCAGTCTGGACATCGATTGCCTGGACCCGGCCTACGCCCCGGGCACGGGCACGCCGGAGCCGGCCGGGCTGAGCAGCGGACAGGTCATGACGCTGCTCGAGGATCTGGCGGACCTGCCGTTTGTCGGAATGGATTGCGTGGAGGTGGCCCCGGCCTACGACCACGCCGAACTCACCAGTGCAGCGGCAGCCCATTTCGTCTGGACCTATCTTTGCGGCCGCGTCGCCGCACGTCGCGCCGCGGCCGCAGGTGGCGATGTCCCTGCTTGACGCCGACCGACGGCTGGCGCGGGACTGCTGGTACGAGCAGTCGGTGTCGCGCGGGCATGCCCGCGCGCCGCTGCGGGGCCGTGTGGAATGCGACGTGGCGGTGGTCGGCGGCGGCATGGCCGGGCTGTCGGCCGCGCTCGAACTGCGACGCCACGGCCTGACGGTGCGTCTGCTGGAGGCCGGCCGCTTCGGGGCGGGCGCCAGTGGCCGCAACGGTGGCCAGGCGCTGCACGGGCTGGCGTGCGATCTGTCTGTCATCGAGCGCCAGCTCGGCCAGGACGACGCGCGCCGGGTCTTTTCGATGACGCTGGAGGCGTTGGACCTGATGCGCAAGCGCATCGAGCGGCACCGCATCGACTGCGACTGGCGCGACGGCGGCCTCACCGTGGCCACCAGCGCGCGCAAGGCGCAAGCCCTGCTGCGATCTGCCGACGAACTCGAAACGCGTTACGGCCACGCACAGCGCCGGATCGAGCGGACGGCACTGCGTCAGTGGCTGGACAGCCCGCGATACCACGCGGCTTTGTACGACCCGGTCTGCGGCCATCTGCATCCGCTGAAGTACACGCTCGGGCTTGCACAGGCCGCCGAGGACGCGGGTGCCGTGTTGCACGAAGACAGCGCGGTCATCCGCCTGCAGCAAGGCTCTGCCGTGACGCTGCAGACCGCCGCAGGCCAGGTCCGCGCGCGTCACGTGTTGCTGGCAGGCAACGTGCACCTCGGGACACTGGCGCCGTCCATCGGCCCGCGCGTGATGCCGGTGGGCACCTACATCTGCGCCACCGAGCGGCTCGGCCCGGTGCTGGCGCGCAGCCTGATCCCCAGTGCCGCTGCCGTCTGCGACACCGATGTGGTGCTGGACTACTTCCGGCTGTCGGCCGATGACCGCCTGCTGTTCGGCGGACGCGTCAGCTACAGCACGCTGACCCCGGCGCGGCTGGCGCAGGTGATGCGCCGGCGCGTCGTGCAGGTCTTCCCCCAGCTGGCCGGCGTCCGTCTGCAACACACCTGGGGCGGATTCGTCGACATCACGATGAACCGTGCACCGGACTTCGGCCGCTTGCCCGGCGACGCGGGAGGTCTGGGCAAGGGCGGCGCGGTGTACTACCTGCAGGGCTTCTCCGGTCACGGCGTGGCGCTGGCCGGGTTGGCCGGGCGTCTCGTGGCCGAAGCGATCAGCGGCGACGCGACGCGGTTCGATGTCTTCTCGCGGCTGCAGCACCGCTCCTTCCCAGGCGGGCGATGGCTGCGCACGCCCGCGCTCGTGCTCGGCATGGCGTGGTACAGGCTGCGCGACCTCCTGGCTTGACGTCCGGCGCCTTGGCGGCGGAAAAATCTGCGGCGGCGGGCACATGCCGGCGCCACAATGGACCACAGGTCAACTGCCCGTGCCTGCCATGGTCCATCGACAGCCCTTCACCTTCGCCGATCTCGAGCGCTGGCTCGACACCCAGCGCGTCACCGAGATCGAATGTCTGGTGCCCGACCTCACCGGCGTGGCGCGCGGCAAGATCCTGCCGCGCGAGCGCTTCAACGAGGACCGCGGCATGCGGCTGCCCGAAGCGGTCGTGGCGATGGGGGTGACGGGCGAGTTTCCCGAGGAAGGGCCTTACTACGACGTGATCCGCGCCACCGACCGCGACATGCACCTGCGGCCCGACCCGACCACCGCGCGCATCGTGCCCTGGGCGGCCGACCCGACGGCACAGGTGATCCATGACTGCTACGACCGCGATGGCGTGTTGATCCCCTACGCCCCGCGCTCGGTGCTGCGCCGGGTGTGTGACCTGTACCACGCTCGGGGCTGGAAGCCGGTGGTCGCCCCCGAGCTCGAGTTCTATCTGGTGGAGCGCAACACCGACCCCGACGTGCCGCTGAAGCCGCCGATCGGCCGCAGCGGACGCAGCGAGACCTCGCGCCAGGCGTATTCGATCGACGCGGTCAACGAGTTCGACCCGCTGTTTGAAGATGTCTACGACTACTGCGAGCGCATGGAGCTCAACGTCGACACGCTGATCCACGAGGTCGGTGCCGGCCAGATGGAGATCAACTTCTTCCACGACCACCCGCTGGGGCTGGCCGACGAGGTGTTTCTGTTCAAGCGCACGGTGCGGGAGGTTGCGCTGCGACACGACATGTACGCCACCTTCATGGCCAAGCCCATCGCGGGTGAGCCCGGCAGCGCGATGCACGTGCACCAGAGCGTCGTCGACCTGGCCACGGGACGCAACCTGTTCAGCCGCGAGGACGGCAGTGCCAGCGACGAATTCCGCTGGTACATCGGGGGCCTGCAACGCTACGTCCCGACTGCGATGGCGCTGTTTGCCCCCTACGTCAACAGCTACCGTCGGCTTGCGCGCTTCACGGCCGCGCCGATCAACATCCAGTGGGGCACCGACAACCGCACGGTCGGCATCCGCTCCCCGGTGGCGGTGCCGGCCAACCGTCGCGTCGAGAACCGTGTGATCGGCGCCGACGCCAACCCCTATGTGGCGCTGGCCGCCACGCTGGCCTGCGGGCTGCTTGGCATCGAGCAGCGCCTGGAGCCTCAACCCGAATGCACCGGGGACGCCTACCGCGGTGAGCACCAGTTGCCGCAGAGCCTCGGAGAAGCGCTGGACCTGCTTCGCGCCGACACGGCCCTGTCGGAAGTCCTGGGTCGCGCTTTCGTGACCGTGTACACCGAGGTCAAGGAAATCGAGTACGCGGAGTTCATGAAGGTCATCTCGCCCTGGGAGCGGGAACACCTCTTGCTTCATGTCTGACGGCCACCGGCTTCCGTCCGACGAAACCCGAGTTCAGCGGACAGCCCGGTGCTTCGCGCCACAATCCGCGCCGCAGGGCGTAGCGCCCTCGACTTTTTCACAGACCCTGCCCCTCTGGAGATCGTCCCGATGAAACCCAACGCCTCCTTCCGCCCCCTGGCCGCGCTGTGGCTGGCTGCTGGTGTGACGCTGTGTGCGCCCATGGCGCATGCGCAGGAGGAGGAGAAGGTCCTGAACATCTACAACTGGTCGGACTACATCGGCGACGGCGTCATCGAGCGTTTCGAGAAGGAAACCGGGATCAAGGTCCGCTACGACGTGTTCGACAACAACGAGATCGTCCACGCCAAGCTCGTCGCCGGCAAGACCGGTTACGACATCGTCGTGCCCTCGTCGAACTGGGCCAAGCTCCAGATGGACGGCGGCCTGCTCCAGCCGCTGGACCCGTCGCGCATCCCCAACCTGCGCAACCTCGACCCGGCCATCCAGGCCCAGCTCGGCAAGATGGACCCGGGCAACCGTTACATGGTCAACTGGATGTGGGGCTACACCACGGTCGGGATCAACGTCGACAAGGTCAAGGCCGCGCTCGGCGGCAAGCTGCCCGAAAACGTGTGGGAGTTGCTGTTCAAGCCCGAGTACGTCAGCAAGCTCAAGAGTTGCGGGGTCTCCGTGCTCGACTCGGCCAGCGAGGTCGTCCCGGCGGTGTTGCATTACCTGGGCAAGCCGGCCTACAGCCGCAACGCCGGCGACTACGCGCAGGCGGCCAAGGCGCTGAAGGCGATCCGCCCGCATGTCACGCTGTTCAGTTCTTCGGGGTACATCAACGACATGGCCAACGGCTCGATCTGCCTGGCCTTGGGCTGGTCGGGTGACATCAACATCGCGCGCCAGCGCGCGATCGACAGCAAGACCGGTCAGCAGATCGAGGCCTTGATCCCCAAGAACGGTGGCGTGCTGTTCTTCGACACGATGGTCATCCCCGCCGATGCCGAGCGCCCCGGCAACGCACACAAGTTCATCGACTTCATGCTCCGACCCGAGATCGCGGCACTGAACACCAACAAGGTCTTCTACCCGAACCCGGTGCCGGATTCGCGCAAGCACATCCGCCCGGAGGTCGCGAACAACAGCTCTGTGTTCCTGTCAGCCACCGACATGGGCCGTATGGTCGCGCCTGACGCGCTCAGCAACGACCTTCGGCGGCTGATGAACCGCACCTTCACCAGCTTCAAGACCGGGCTGTGAGCACCGGCGCGCCAGCCGCCGAGCGCGGCTTCCTGCGCATCGAGGACGTCGTCAAGGAATTCGACGGCTACCGCGCTGTCGACCATGTCAGCCTCGACATCGCCAAGGGTGAGATCTTCGCCCTGCTGGGCTCGTCGGGCTGCGGCAAGTCCACGCTGCTGCGGCTGGTGGCGGGCTTCGAGACGCCGACGGCCGGCCGCATCGTGCTGGCGGGCCAGGACCTGGGAGGGCTCCCCCCGTACCAGCGCCCGCTGAACATGATGTTCCAGAGCTATGCGCTCTTCCCGCACCTGACGGTGGCAGACAACATCGCCTTCGGCCTGAAGCGCGCCGGCATGCCGCCCGCCCAGATCGCCGAGCGCGTGGAGGCCATGCTGCGACTGGTGCAACTGTCGAAATTCGCGCAGCGCAAGCCGCACCAGCTCTCCGGCGGGCAACAGCAGCGTGTGGCGCTGGCGCGCAGCCTGGCGCGGCAGCCGCAGTTGCTGCTGCTGGACGAGCCGCTGGGCGCGCTCGACAAGAAGCTGCGCGAGCAGACCCAGATCGAGCTCGTGAACATCATCGAGCAGGTCGGCGTGACCTGCATGATGGTCACCCACGATCAGGAAGAGGCGATGACGATGGCCTCGCGGATCGCGGTGATGAGCGAGGGCCGGCTGTTGCAGGTGGGCTCGCCGGGCGAGATCTACGAAACGCCCGCGAGCCGTTTCGTCGCCGACTTCATCGGCAACGTCAACCTGATGGACGGCACGCTCGAGGTCGACGAACACGACCACTGCGTCATCACCTGCGCAGACTGCCGGCATTACGTCGGTCACGGCATCACCGGATCCGAAGGGATGGCGGTCAGCGTGGCGATCCGGCCCGAGAAGATCCACGTCTCGCGCCAGCCGCCGGCGGAGACGCAGTTCAATGCGGTACGGGGGCGGGTGCGCGAGAAGTCCTACTTCGGCAGCTTCACGGTCTACCACCTGGCGCTCGACAGTGGAGCGACCCTGAAGGTCAGCCAGTCCAACGTGCAGCGGTATCGTGAGGATGAGCTGACCTGGGGCGACGAAGCCTGGGCGCATTGGTCGCGCTCGGCTCACGTCGTGCTCACGCAGTGACGGCCCGACCCCGACACCCGAGGAGCCTGGGCGATGGCCACGCGTGCACCTGAAGAAACCGCTGTGCGTCGCCGCCGTTGGGGCTTCCTCTCGGGCCGCGCCGCGGTCATCGGCGTGCCCTATGTATGGCTGCTCGCCTTCTTTCTGCTGCCGTTCGCGGTGGTGGTCCAGATCGCGGTGTCGCAGATGGGTGCCGTCCGGCCTGAGGATCTGTTGTCCTGGGCCGACGGTCAGCTGACCCTCACCCTGACCTTCGGTCATTTCGGACTGATCTTCACCGATCCGCTGTACGTCGGGACCTACGTGCGCAGCGTGCAGTACGCGGCGCTGACCACCGTGCTGTGCCTGCTGATCGGCTACCCATTCGCGTATTTCATGGCACGCGCGCGTGCATCGGTGCAGCCGGCGCTGCTGATGCTGGTGATGCTGCCCTTCTGGACCTCCTTCCTGCTGCGCACCTACGCGTGGAAGGGCTTGCTGACGACCAACGGCTGGGCGCACGACGTCATCGTGGGCTCGGGGCTGGACCACTTGCTGGCCGCACTCGGTCTGATCGCCGCGCCCGGCCAGTTGATGAACACGCCGTTCTCGCTGGTGCTGGGGATGACCTACACCTACCTGCCGTTCATGGTGCTGCCGCTGTACGGCAACCTGGCCAAGATGGATCTGCGCCTGCTCGAGGCGGCGCAGGACCTCGGCGCCACGCCGTGGGTGGCCTTCTGGCGCGTGACCGTGCCTCTGTCGAAGGCGGGCGTCATCGCCGGCTCGATGCTGGTGTTCATCCCCTGCATCGGTGAATTCGTCATCCCCGAGTTGCTCGGGGGGCCCGAGACGATGATGATCGGCCGCGTCATCTGGGACGAACTGTTCGCAAACAACGACTGGCCGATGGCCTCCGCTGTCGCGGCCCTGATGATCCTGCTGATCATCGTGCCCATCGCGCTGTTCCAGAAGTACCAGTCGCAGGCGCAGGAGGCCCGTCGGTGAAGCCGTCCCGCACCAACCTGTGGTTCGGCCGCGCCTGGCTTGCGGCGGGCTACTTCTTCCTGTTCGTGCCCATCGTCTCGCTGATCGTCTATTCCTTCAACGACTCGCCGGTGCCCAATGTCTGGCGCGGCTTTTCCTTGCGCTGGTACG
>JBMTXX010000038.1:0-19200 GCA_049453935.1 Rubrivivax sp. | reverse complement strand
GGGTCCTTGATGTCGCAGGTCTTGCAGTGCACGCAGTTCTGGGCGTTGATCTGCAGCCGGTCGCCGCCGTCGCCGTCCTTGACGTACTCGTAGACCCCGGCCGGGCAGTAGCGGCCCTCGGGGCCGGCGTAGCGTGCGAGGTTGACCGCCACCGGCACCGACGCGTCCCTCAGCGTCAGGTGCGCGGGCTGGTTTTCCTCGTGGTTGGTGTTGCTGATGAACACCGAGCTCAGGCGGTCGAAGGTGAGCTTGCCGTCGGGCTTGGGGTAGACGATGGGCGGCACCTGGCTGGCGGCGTGCATCCGGGCGTGGTCCGGGGTGTGGCGGTGGACCGTCCAGGGCGGGCGCTTCAGGCCGAGCTTGGGCAGCAACCACTGCTCGACACCGGTCATCACGGCGCCGACGGTGTTGCCCTTCTTGAACCACTGCTTGAAGTTGCGGCTGGCGTCGAGTTCCTCGTGCAGCCAACTGCGCTCGAAGGCTTCGGGGTAGGCCGACAGTTCGTCCGCCTCGCGTCCGGCGGCCAGCGCCGGCACGATCGCCTCGGCCACCAGCATCCCGGTCTTGATGGCGGCGTGGCTGCCCTTGATGCGCGCCGCGTTCAGCGTGCCGGCGTCGCAGCCTACCAGCGCGCCACCCGGGAACACCAGCTTGGGCAGGCTCAGCAGGCCGCCGGCGGTGATGGCGCGCGCGCCGTAGCCGATGCGCTTGCCGCCTTCGAGGTGGGCTCGGATGGCCGGGTGGGTCTTCCAGCGCTGCATCTCCTCGAACGGGCTGATCCAGGGGTTCTGGTAGTCCAGGCCGGTGACGAAGCCCAGCGTGACCTTGTTGCCCTCGAGGTGGTAGAGGAAGCCGCCGCCGTAGGTGTGCTCGTCCATCGGCCAGCCGGCGGTGTGCACCACCAGGCCGGGGCGGGCCTTGGCGGGGTCGATCTCCCACAGCTCCTTGATGCCGATGGCGTAGCTCTGCGGGTCCCGGCCTTCGTCGAGCTGGAACCTGGCGATCAACTGCTTGCCCAGATGGCCGCGAGCGCCCTCTGCAAAGACGGTGTACTTGCCCAGCAGTTCCATGCCGAGCTGGAAGCCGTCGTGCGGCTGCCCGTCCTTGCCGATGCCCAGGTTGCCGGTGGCCACGCCGCGCACCGCGCCGTTCGCGTCGTACAGCACCTCCGCCGCGGTGAAGCCGGGAAAGATCTCCACGCCCAGCGCCTCGGCCTGCTCACCCAGCCACTTCGTCACCGCCCCAAGGCTGATGACGTAATTGCCCGCGTTGTGCAGACAGCCGGGCACCAGCCAGTCGGGTGTGCGCCGCGCGCCCGTCTCGTCCAGGAACAGCACCTCGTCGGCGGTGACGGGCTGGTTCAGCGGCGCGCCGCGGGCCTTCCAGTCCGGGAAGAGCTCGTCGATCGCGCGCGGGTCCATCACGGCGCCGGACAGGATGTGGGCGCCCGGCTCGGACCCTTTCTCGAGCACGACGACCGAGACCTCGGGATTGAGCTGCTTCAGCCGGATGGCGGTGCTCAGCCCGGCCGGCCCGGCGCCGACGACGACGACGTCGTACGCCATCGACTCGCGTGGGCCGTAGGTCTGGAGGATGTCTTGCGGGCTCATCGTGGGGGTGCTCCTGCTCCGGGTAGCTGAAGATTTTAGGCGGCGTGCTATCTTCGAAGGCTTGCCTGATATTGCTGAGGAGGAGGGGCCGATGGCCTATGAGATCGACTTGTCGGGCCGGGTGGCCTTTGTCACCGGCGCATCCAGCGGCCTGGGCGCGCAGTTTGCCCGCACGCTGGCGCGCGCCGGTGCCGGCGTGGTGCTGGCAGCGCGGCGCATCGAGCGCCTGAAGACGCTGCGCGCCGAAATCGAGGCCGCCGGAGGCGATGCCCACGTGGTGGCGCTGGACGTGACCGACCCGCACAGCGTCCGTGCGGCCGTGGCCCACGCCGAGACCGAGATGGGCACGATCGACATCCTGGTCAACAACTCCGGCGTCAGCACCACGCAACGGCTGGTCGATGTCACGCCGGAAGACTTCGACATGGTGATGAACACCAACCTGCGCGGGGCGTTCTTCGTCGCGCAGGAGGTGGGCAAGCGCATGATCGCGCGGTCGCGTGGCACGGCGCCGGGCACCTTCACGGGCGGGCGCATCGTCAACATCGCCTCGATGGCGGGCCTGCGGGTGATGAGCCAGATCGGCGTCTACGCGATGAGCAAGGCGGCCGTCGTCCACATGACCCGCGCGATGGCGCACGAATGGGGCCGCTTCGGCATCAACGTGAATGCGATCTGCCCAGGCTATATCGACACCGAGATCAACCACCATCACTGGCAGACCGAGGCCGGACAGAAGCTGTTGCAGATGCTGCCGCGCAAGCGCGTGGGCCAACCGGCCGATCTGGACGCGGTGCTGATGATGCTGTGCGCCAAGGAGAGCCACTTCGTCAACGGTGCGGTGATCCAGGCCGACGACGGCTATGCGGTCTGAGAGAGGGCGCCGATGACGAATCCCGTGGCCCCCCTGCGCCCCCTGACCCCGCTGGAAGCGCGCGTGCTGGGCGTGCTGGTGGAAAAGCAGCACACCGTCCCGGACACCTACCCCCTGTCGCTGAATGCCCTGGTGGCCGGCTGCAATCAGAAGACCGCGCGTTCGCCGGTCATCGAGGCCACCGAGGCCGAGGTGCTGACCGCCGTCGACGGCCTGAAGTCGGCGAGCCTGTTGTTCGAGGTCAGCGGCAGCCGTGTGGCGCGCTACGAGCACAACATGCCGCGCCGGCTGGGCCTGCCCAGTCAGTCGGTGGCACTGCTGGCGGTGCTGATGCTGCGCGGCCCGCAGACCTCGGCGGAACTGCGCTTGAACTGCGAGCGCCTGCATCGTTTTGCCGACATCTCCTCGGTCGAGGCCTTTCTGATCGAACTGGCCGAGAAGGACCCGCCGCGCGCGCTGCGACTGGCCCGTGCGCCCGGGGCGCGTGAATCGCGCTGGGCCCACCTGCTGAGCGGCGATGCCGGGCTGCAGGCGGCCCCGGAGGGCCCGCAGGGCGCCGTCGATGGCGCGGGTGGCGGCGTCGCCGCCTCGGAAATCGCGGCCTTGAAGGCCGAGCTGACCCGGGCGCAGGACCGCATCGACGCGCTCGAGGCCGGTGTGGAGCGCCTGTTCACCGAGCTGGGGCTGAGCCGATGAGCCTGCGCTTCGAGTTGCCCGCGCAGCGCCGCCTCGTCTTCGAGATGGTGATCCCGGTGCGCTGGGGCGACATGGACGCAATGGGGCACGTCAACAACACGCTGTACTTCCGCTACATGGAGACCGTCCGTCTCGAATGGGTGTATGGCATCGTCGGACCGCCCGGTGCGCAAGGGCCGGTGATCGTCAATGCCTTCTGCAACTTTCTCGAGCAGGTCGAGTACCCGGCCGACCTGCTCGCGCGGCACTACGTCGGCGAGATCGGTCGCAGCAGCCTGGACACCTACATCACGCTCGAGCGTGTCGACCGTCCCGGGGTGATCCATGCCGAGGGCGGCGCACGCATGGTCTGGATCGACTACGAAGCCAGGAAATCCGTGCCCTTGCCGGACGTGCTGCGCGCGCAGCTGTCTTCGCCGCCGACCGCTGACCGGTGACCTCGGCCCTGCAGCGCAAGGGCGATCAGAGCAGCGCGTAGCTCGTCGTCGCCTGCGCGACCAGCCGGTCGTCGGCCGTGAAGAAGGACACCTCGCCGAAGGCGAGGGTCCGCCCGCGCCGCAGCACCGTGCACACCACGCGCAGATGGCCCGCATCGGCGGGCACCGGGCGCAGGAAGCTGGTCTGCAGCTGGACCGTGGTCATTGGCTGGAAGCCTCCGAGGCTGGCGCTCAGGCCCAGCACCATGGCCGTGTCGGCCGCGGCGAGCGTGGCCTGCCCGCACATCACGCCGCCGCCGTGGACCAGGTCCCGAGTCACCGGCAGGTGCAGCGTGGTGCGCTCGCCGTCCGAAGCGGTGACACGCAGCCCGAGCGCCCGCACCCACGGGGCGCCGATGCGCACCAGCAGCGCGTCCAGGCTGCCGGGCAGGTCGTCGGGGTCGAGGGGGATCTCCATGGCGCAGCCGTTGTCAGTCAAGGGCAGGGTCTTCCGGTGCATAGTACGCCTTTGCCCACACGTTTCTCGCCTGTTCGAGGTTTCCTGATGAACAAGATCTATCCCAGCGCCGCCGCGGCGCTCGAGGGCATCGTGCGCGATGACCAGTTGCTGGCGGTCGGCGGTTTCGGCCTGTGCGGCATCCCCGAGGCGCTGATCGCCGCCCTGCGAGACAGCGGCGTCAACGGGCTGACCGTGATCTCCAACAACGCCGGTGTCGACGGCTTCGGCCTCGGGCAACTGCTCGAGACGCGGCAGATCCGCAAGATGATCTCGAGCTACGTCGGCGAGAACAAGGAGTTCGAGCGCCAGTACCTGGCGGGCGAGCTCGAACTGGAGTTCACGCCTCAGGGCACGCTGGCCGAGCGGCTGCGCGCCGGCGGCGCGGGCATCCCGGCCTTCTTCACCCGCACCGGTGTGGGCACGCTCGTGGCCGAGGGCAAGGAGACGCGCGAGTTCGACGGCCACACCTATGTGATGGAGCGTGGCCTCGTGCCCGACGTCTCGCTGTCCAAGGCCTGGAAGGCCGACCGCTCGGGCAACCTGGTCTACCGCCGCACGGCGCGCAACTTCAACCCGGCCGTGGCCATGGCCGGGCGCATCAGCGTGGTCGAGGTCGAGGAGATCGTCGAGACCGGCGCGCTCGACCCGGATGCGATCCACCTGCCGGGCATCTATGTGCACCGGCTGGTGCTGAACGCCACGCCCGAGAAGCGCATCGAAAAGCGCACCGTGCGTGAGAAGTCCGCCGCCTGACCCGATGCCCCATCCCCACACGAACACAGGAGTCTGACGCCATGCCCTGGACCCACGACGAGATGGCGGCGCGCGCCGCCAAGGAACTGCAGGACGGCTTCTACGTCAATCTCGGCATCGGCCTGCCCACGCTGGTGGCCAACTTCGTGCCGCCCGACATCGAGGTCTGGCTGCAGAGCGAGAACGGCATGCTCGGCATCGGCCCGTTCCCGACCGAGGACGAGGTCGACGCGGACCTGATCAACGCCGGCAAGCAGACGGTGACCACGATCGCCGGCTCCAGCATCTTCGGCAGCCACGAGAGCTTCGCGATGATCCGCGGCGGCAAGATCGACCTGTCCATCCTGGGCGCGATGCAGGTCAGTGAGAAGGGCGACCTCGCCAACTGGATGATTCCGGGCAAGATGGTCAAGGGCATGGGCGGCGCGATGGACCTGGTGGCCGGCGTGCGCAGCGTGGTCGTGCTGATGGAGCACGTGGCGCGGCGCAAGGACGGCGGACACGACCTGAAGATCCTGCCGTCCTGCACGCTGCCATTGACCGGCGTGGGTGTGGTCGACCGCATCGTCACCGACCTGGCGGTGCTGGACGTCACCCCGCACGGGCTCAAGGTGGTCGAGATGGCCCCCGGGGTCACGCGCGAGGAACTGCAGGCCAAGACCGGCGTGCCGCTGCACTGAGCCACCCCGGCCCCGGGGTCTGGGGCGAAGACGGAGTCTCACCATGGATCTGCGCCTGCGCGCCCTGAGTCTCGCCCTGTCGGGCGCCTTGCTGGTCTGCACCGCGACGGCGCCGGGCCACGCGCGCGCGCAGTCCGCTGCAGCGACTGCGGCCCCGGCAGGCCTGCCTGTGATGCCCGAAGACGGCACGGTGTCCACCGTCGGCCGCGCGCAGGACCGGGGCGTGGTGGCGCGCCGCCACATGGTGGCCACCGCCAACCCCTTGGCCACCGAGACGGGCCTGCGCATCCTGCAGGCCGGTGGGTCGGCGGTCGATGCGATGGTCGCGGTGCAGATGGTGCTCACGCTGGTCGAGCCGCAGTCCAGCGGCATCGGCGGTGGTGCCTTCCTGTTGCATTGGGACGGCGCGAAGGTGACCGCGCTGGACGGCCGCGAGACGGCGCCGGCCGAGGCGACCGAAGCGCTGTTCCTGCTGCCGGACGGCAAGCCCATGGCGTTCCGGCAGGCGGTGGTCGGTGGCCGCTCGGTGGGCGTGCCCGGGACCGTACGCCTGATGGAGGCGGCCCATCGCCGCCACGGTCGGCTGCCGTGGGCCAGCCTGTTCCAGCCGGCCATCGCGCTCGCGCAGCAGGGGTTTGCCATCAGCCCCCGCCTGCATGCCTCGCTCAAGGACGAGACCGCCTTGCGCCAGGTGCCGCAGGCCGCCGCTTTCTACTACGCGCCCGACGGTCAGCCGCATCCGGTGGGCCATGTGCTGAAGAACCCGGCACTTGCGTCGGTGCTGCGCGCCATCGCCGACGGCGGCAGCGCGGCCTTCTACCTTGGCGCGGTGGCGCAGGACCTGGTGCAACGCGTGCGCGAGCATCCGACCAATCCCGGTACGCTCGCGCTGGCCGATCTGGCAGCCTACGACGTGGTCGAGCGAGAGGCGATCTGCTCGCCGTGGAGGACCTGGCGCGTGTGCGGCTTCCCGCCGCCGTCTTCCGGCCATCTGGCGATCATGCAGATCCTGGGCATCGGTGAGCACCTGGGCTGGGGCGCGGCGCCGCTGGACGCGCAGGGTCTGCCGGGCGAGGACTTCCTGCACCGCTACACCGAGGCCGCGCGCCTGGCATATGCCGACCGCGCGCTGTATGTGGCCGACCCTGCCTTCGTCCAGGCCCCGGGCGGCGCCTGGACGCAGATGCTCGACCCGGGCTACCTGCGCGACCGCGCGGCGATGGTCGGGCCGCGCAGCATGGGCACGGCCGAGGCCGGCGTGCCGCCGGGCGCGCAGCGCACCGCCTACGCCCCGCAGGTGCTGCAGCCTGAAGCCGGCACCAGCCACGTCAGCATCGTCGACAGCCAGGGCCAGGCGCTGGCCTTGACCACGACGATCGAATCCGGCTGGGGCGCGCGCATCCTCGCTGACGGGGGCACCGGCCTGCCGGGCGGTTACCTGCTGAACAACGAGTTGACCGATTTCTCCTTCGCGCCTGCGGACGCGCAAGGCAGGCCGATCGCCAACCGCGTGCAGCCCGGCAAGCGGCCACGCTCGAGCATGAGCCCGACGCTGGTCTTCGATGCGGCCCCTGGCGCGTTGCACATGAGCCTGGGCTCACCCGGAGGTGCCGCCATCATCCACTACGCCGCCAAGACGCTGCTGGGCACACTGGCCTTCGGGCTGGACGCGCAGCGCGCGATCGATCTGCCCAACTTCGGCTCCTACAACGGGCCGACCGTGCTGGAAAAGGGCCGCTTCGGCGCGCCGACGGTGCAGGCACTGCAGGCGCGTGGGCACACGGTGCGCGAGGTCGAGCTCACCAGCGGGCTGCAGGCCATCCAGCGCACCGCCGAGGGCTGGTCCGGCGGTGCCGACCCGCGGCGTGAAGGCCGGGTGATGGGCGAGTGACGGGCGAATGAGGGGCGAATGAGGGGGGATTGGGCCGGGGCCGTGCGCGTACCAGCACCGCACTGTCGGTGAGGCCGGCGCGTGAACGCCGGGAAATGCCCGCGTTCAGCGCGCCCGTGCGTCCCGCAAGGCCGTTGCGGCTTCCCGCACCAGATCCGGCCCGCGGTAGATGAAACCGGTGTAGATCTGCACCAGGTCGGCCCCGGCCTGCAGCTTGGTTGCGGCATCGGCGCCGCTGACCACCCCGCCCACCCCAACGATGGGAAAGCCTGGCCCGAGCGCGGCGCGCAGCGCGGAGATGACGCGGTTGCTCGCCTCGAACACCGGTGGGCCTGACAGCCCGCCGGCTTCGTCGGCATGCGGCAGGCCGCGCACCGCGTCGCGTGACAGGGTGGTGTTGGTGGCGATGACGCCGTCGATGCCGTGACGTCGCAGCGTCGCAGCGATCACCTCGACCTGCGCGGCGTCCAGATCCGGCGCGATCTTGACGAACATCGGCACGCGGCGGCCGTGCTGCGCGGCCAGTTCGATGCGGCGGTCCTGCAGCGCGCCCAGCAGCGCGTCCAGGGCCTCGTCGGACTGCAGCGCGCGCAGGTTCTTGGTGTTCGGGCTCGAGATGTTGACGGTGACGTAGTCGGCGTGGGGGTACACGCCGTCGAGTGCCGCGAGATAGTCGTCGGCGGCGCGCTCGATCGGAGTTGTCGCGTTCTTGCCGATGTTCAGCCCCAGCACCCCGCCCCCTGCGCGGAAGCGCTTTGAGCGACGGACGTTGTCGACGAAGGCCGCCAGGCCTTCGTTGTTGAAGCCCAGCCGGTTGATCAGCGCCTGGCGCTGCGGCAGGCGGAAGATGCGAGGCTTGGGGTTGCCGGGCTGCGGTTGCGGGGTCACGGTGCCCACCTCGACGAAGCCGAAGCCCATGGCGCCCAGGCCGTCGATGCAGCGTCCGTTCTTGTCCAGCCCCGCGGCCAGGCCGATGCGGTTGGGGAATCTCAAGCCAGCCACCGTGACCGGATCGTCGATACGCGTCTGCGCCCACAGGCACTGTGCCGGCGTGTTCTGCAGCGCGGCGATGCTGTGGAGCGTCAGGTCATGGGCCTGCTCGGCGTCGAGTCCGAACAGGAAGGGCCGGGCGAGGGCGTAGGGCAGCAGCGACATAATCGATGGATTGTCCTGCACCGTTGGGCCAGCCCCAGGTGGCTTTCTCCGTCAGCGTGCACCGGCCGGCGCAGCATCGCTGCTGCGTCTTTGCCCGCGCCCGGTCAGGGCCTTCGTTTTCCATTGCTTTGCGCCACCATGACCCAGGATGAACTCAAGGCGGCTGTCGGCCGCGCCGCGCTGCAATACGTCGTCCCGGGCGCCGTGATCGGCGTAGGGACCGGCTCCACCGTCAATCACTTCATCGACGCGCTGGCGGCCAGCGGGATCTCGGTTCCGGCTGCGGTGTCGAGTTCGTCGCGCAGCACCGAAAGGCTGCGTGCGCACGGCATCCACGTCGTCGAGGCCGAGACGGTCGAACGGCTGTCGGTCTACATCGATGGCGCCGACGAGATCGACCCGAAGGGCTGCATGATCAAGGGCGGTGGGGGTGCGTTGACGCGCGAGAAGATCGTCGCCGATCTGGCGGAGCGTTTCGTCTGCATCGCCGACGAGTCCAAGTGCGTCCCGCGCCTGGGCGGCTTTGCGCTGCCCGTCGAGGTGATCCCGATGGCGGCGGCGCAGGTGTCCCGGCGCTTCGCGGCCATGGGCGGACGAGCCGTGCTGCGTGAAGGCGCGCGCACCGACAACGGTCAACCCATCCTCGACGTGCACGGCCTCGCGATCGACGACCCCCTGGCACTCGAGCGCGAAGTCAATCAATGGCCGGGTGTCGTGACGGTGGGTGTCTTTGCGCGTCACCGCGCCCATGTCGGCCTGATCGGGACCGTGCAGGGCGTGCGCACGCTTGTGTTCTGATACGGGTGTTCGCAACCTGACCAGGGGATATCGTTGCCCAAGCCGAACTACGCATTCGAGAAGCGCCAGCGCGAGCTGGCGAAAAAGCGCAAGAAGGAAGAGAAGGCTGCGCGCAAGTCGCACGGCCGTCCTGACGATGCACCGGGCGCCGACGACGCACCCGAGGATCAGGGCGGGGAGGGCGGCGATGCCCCGGCGGCGGCCGCAGAGGCGCAGGCCGCCGGGCCGGGGTCTGTTGCTGCGGCCTGACGCGTCGCGCCGCCGGGCGCCGAGGCGTCTTCTGGCGTCTGGCTTTCCGCTGCACCAACCGCAGCGCGTCGGTACGCTCTGACCTGCCAGCGCGCCGGGTCGATCGCGTCAAGCAGGTCGGCCTCCAGCGGCATCGGCGTGCCTTCCAGCCACGCGCAGATCACTTGCGCGGCCAGCGGCGCCCAGGTCAGACCCCGTGACCCGAACCCACCGCAGACGAACAGCCCAGGGTGGCGCGGGATGAAGCGCACCTGGTCGCGACGGCTGCCGCGTGCAACCTCAGGATCTGCATCGCGGCGGGGCAGCGGACCGACCACTGGCAGTCGGTCCGGCATGCCCAGCCTGCGAGACACCCGTGAGCCACCGCCTGGCTGGCCGGGGCGAGGTCTGTGCCCGGTCAGCATCTCCAGGCGGCTGCGGTTGTGCTCGGTGTCTGCATCGCTGGGCGTGATGCGGTCTGACTCGGCGGAGGTCGCGCCGAACAGCAGCCGTCCATCGGGCAGGCTCACGGCATAGCCCTGGCCGGTGAGCGGCTGCCGCAGCGTGGGGCCGTCACGGCACCAGTCGATCTGGCCGCGGCGCGTCTGCCAGGGCAGGCCTTCCAGCCCAAGCGGGCCTACGAGCGCCGGCAAGTCGGCCCCCGCGGCCAGCACCACGACCGAAGCCTGCGCCAGGACCCGGCCTTCCGGATCTTCGACCGCCCAGCGGGGCGCGCGCGCGGGGTCGCTCGACGCCTGAGCCGCCGAGCGGACGTCCAGCCCGGCCTCGCACGGGCGCACGCGGGCGGCCTCGACGTCTGTGCGAACGGTGATGGACGGATGATCCAGCCAGGCGCGTACCAGCGCCGCCGGGTCCACCCACCCCCCTTCGATGTACTGGAGGGCGCCGTGGTGCAGTTCGATGCCTGCGGCCTGCGAGGCCTGGCGGGCATCGAGCCGCTGTGCGTACCCGTCAATGTCTTGATCGACGGGGAAGGCGGCTTCGTGCAGTACCGCCAGCAGGCCCGTCAGGTTGCCGTCGACCCGGCCGTCTGCGATCCAGGGGGCGATCTGGCGCGCGCTGCACAGCGCGCCGGCGCGGTGCAGCCTCGAATGCAATCCGTCCTGTCGGTGCACCGTGGCGTGCAGCAGGCCGGCGGGGTTGCCCGAGGCCCCCATGGCCGGTTGACGCGACTTGTCGAGCACCGTGCAGCGCCAGCCGCGACAGGCCAGCGCGTGCGCCACGGCGGCCCCGGCCAAGCCGGCGCCGACGATCATGGCCGAACGATGGCGTTGAACGGGCGACGCGGGGCGTCCTGGTGGCGGATCGGGCCGGTGGTGCGGAAGGTAGCGGGCAGCCAGCATCTGCTTCTTGCCGCCGAAACCCGGTCGACGTTCGACTTCGAAGCCGGCGCGCGACAGCGCCGCGCGGACCGCGCCGGCCACGCTCCAGGTGGCGGCGGTGGCCTGCGGGGCGGCCAGGCGCGCGAGCGATTGCAGCACCCGGTCGTCCCAGAGATCCGGGTTGCGGTCTGGCGCGAAGCCGTCCAGGAAGAAGGCGTCGAAGCGCCCCACGCACCGCGGCAGGTGCGTGCGTGCATCGCCGAAGGCCAGCCACAGCCGAACACGGCCCTCGTCAAAGGACAGCCCATGCACGCCGGGCACCAGTGGCGGCCAGGCGTCGCACAAGGCCTGCGCCAGCAGGTCATCCCCGGCCGGAGTGCCGATGGGACTGCCTGGCCCGCCGTCTGTCTGATGGGCGATGTGCGCGCGCTCGAGATCCGCTCGCAGGGGGGGATGGCGCTCGACAGCCCAGTAATGCAGGGCGTCGCACCGCTGCGGGTCGGCCCGCCAGGCGCGCCAGGTGGCCAGGAAGTTGTGGCCCAGGCCGAAGCCTGTTTCGAGGATGCAGAAGCTGTCGTGCCCTGCCCAGCGGCCGGGCAACTCGTTGCCGCCGAGGAAGACATGCCGGGCCTGTCCCTGGGCGCCCTGGGCACTGTGGTAGACGTCGTCGAAATCCAGCGACCGCGGGACCGGGCCGCCGAAATCGATGCGAGCGGCGTGCAGGACAGGGCTGCTCATGGGCCGTGCGCAGGTGCAGGGGGAACGCGCTGCTCGGCCGATGGCGGCTCAGTGCCCGCGGTCGAACCGCAGAACGACCCGCCTGGTTCCAGAGCGGAACTTGCCGGGCGCGCAGGTTCGCCGGCTGACCGGCCGTGGCGTGAGGCGCCCGACCGGCCCGCCAGAACCGTCACACGCGCTTGCGGTACTCGTGCGTGCGGGTGTCGATCTCGATGCGGTCGCCGTCTTCGACGAACAGCGGTACGCTGATCTCGAAGCCCGTGCCCACCAGGCGCGCGGGCTTCATCACCTTGCCCGACGTGTCGCCCTTGACGGCCGGTTCGGTGTTGATCTGCCGCACGATGGTGGTGGGCATCTCGACCGAGATCGCCTTGCCGTCGTAGAAGGTGACCTCGACGGACATCGAATCTTCCAGGTACTGGATCGCGTCGCCCATGTTCTCGGACTCGACCTCGTACTGGTTGTAGTCCTCGTCCATGAAGACGTACATCGGGTCGGCGAAGTAGGAGTAGGTGCACTCCTTCTTGTCGAGGACGATCTGGTCCATCTTGTCGTCAGCCTTGAACACCACTTCGGCGCCACCGCCGTTGAGCAGGTTCTTCATCTTCATCCGCACGGTGGCGGCACCGCGGCCACCGCGGCTGTATTCGGTCTTGAGCACGACCATCGGGTCCTTGCCCTGCATGATGACGTTGCCGGCGCGGATTTCCTGGGCGAGTTTCATAAGCGTGAATGCCGCGCGTGCGGCACGGTTCGGGACACAAAGTGCCGGGGCCGGCCTGAGATTCAGGTGGCGAGATCCCGGAAAACCCTGAATTTTAGCTTGTGGGGGGGTGTTGCCGTGCTGCGAGGTCAGCCCGGGCAGGCGTGCGTCGCGCGTCGACGAATTGCAGCAACTGTGTCGCCAGGTCGTCCTGTGACGCCAGCCAGTCGGAAAAGGCGCCGCTGCATTGCCTCCAGGCGTGCAGCGCCTCGGGCTGCGGCAGCCGAAGCGTCGTGTCGGACAGGCCGTTCCAGGCCTGCCACATTGCAGTGACCTGCTGGTCGAGTGCGCGGCTCGCCCCGCTGTAGGCTCGCCACAGCGACAGAAAGGCGCTGGCCTTGTGCGCATGGGCGCCGTCGTCCTGCGGATACAACTGCCACACGAACGGGCGGCGGGCCCAGAGCGCGCGCACCGCCGAGTCCTCGCCGCGCACGAAGTTCAGGTCGGCGCTCCACAACAGCCGGTCGAAGGACGGCTGGCTCAGCCACGGCAACGCGACGTGGCGCACACCCGCAGGCAGGCGGATGCCGGCCATCTGCTGCGTGGCATGGCCGGGCGTCGTGGCCAGCAGCGTGGGCGCGGTGCCCAGCGCGTCGACCAGGGCCGGCAACGCCGGCTGCCGGTAGCAGAACAGTGTCACCAGCCGCTCGCCGGGGGCGGTTGCCAGGCCCTGGGTGTGGCGCCAGGCCATCGCGTCGAAGCGCTCCTGCGCCTGCCGCAACCCGGGCTCGCGCAGCAGGCCGCCGGTGGCCGGGGTGAAGCCCGGGTGGAAGAACCACTTGGTCAGTCCCTGGCCCGGCCCGTGCCATTGCGGGGAGGGCAGGCCGTGCACCCGCTCGACCCAGTCCTCGGCGCTCAGGTATTCCAGGTTGATCCACACCGGTGGCGTGTGCGCGCGGGCCATGGCCTCGACGAAGGATGCGGGTGGATCGCAGGCGAAGGCTTCGATGACCACGTCGCCGGGCTCGGCGGCGGGCAGGGGGGTGCGCCAGGGCAGGACCTGCACGCCCGCGGTGCCGTCGGGCGCCATCCAGCGCAGGCTGGAGGGGTCGTCCACCCACAGCCGCACCTGCTGGCCGCGGCCGGCCAGATCGGCGCACAGGCGCCAGCACACCCCGATGTCGCCGAAGTTGTCGACGACGCGGCAGAACACGTCCCAGCGCAGGCCGGTGCGCGTTGACGGTGTTGGCGCGGGGGGCTGCCTCGGCGTGTCGGGTTGCTGGACGGGCATCCGGGAATTATCCGGACGCGCCGTGCAGCGCCGGGCGTCTACGCGTCAAGCGGCGGGCCCGGTGGCCGGCGCGCGCGCCGCTGGCGTCGACAATCCGCCTGCGCTGCAGGGTGCCTCCGCGATCGGTGTGCGTCTGTTGCGTGATGGTTTGCGTGCCGCCCGTGCAGACGTCACGGCAGGATCCGAAAGGGTTTTCGAACTTGAGCCAGAACAGTCTTCCCGCCGATGAGCACCCGGCTGCCGAGCCGGGCGCCGCGCGTGCGCGCCTGATCGCCGAGGTGGCGTCGCTGCCGGGCCTGCCGGGCGTGTACCGCTACTTCGACGCCCAGGGCGCGGTGCTGTACGTGGGCAAGGCGCGCAACCTGAAAAAGCGTGTGTCCAGCTACTTCCAGAAGGACCACGGCGGCAGCCGCATCGGCGTCATGGTGTCCCGCATCGCCCGGCTGGAGACGACGGTCGTGCGCACCGAGGCAGAGGCACTGCTGCTCGAGAACAACCTGATCAAGGCGCTGAACCCCCGCTTCAACATCCTGTTCCGCGACGACAAGAGCTACCCGTATCTGAAGATCACCGGGGGCGGCGCGCGCGCTGGCGCAGGCGGGGCGTCCGAGCATTTCCCGCGGATGGCCTACTACCGTGGCACCGTCGACCGCCGGCACCGGTATTTCGGTCCCTACCCGGGCGCCTGGGCCGTGAAGGAGACGATCCAACTGCTGCAGAAGGCCTTCCGGCTGCGCACCTGTGAGGACACGGTCTTTGCCAACCGCTCCAGGCCCTGCCTGCTGTACCAGATCCAGCGCTGCTCGGCGCCCTGTGTCGGCTTCGTGACCTCGGCCGACTATGCGCGCGACGTCGACGAGGCCGAGGCCTTCCTGCTCGGGCGCTCGCAGGAGGTTCTGGAGACGCTGCAGGCTCGGATGATGGCGCACGCCGAGGTGCTCGAGTTCGAGCGCGCCGCGCAGGTGCGCAACCAGATCGGTGCCTTGTCGCGGGTCCTGCACCAGCAGTCGGTCGAGCACAGCAGCTTGTCCGACGACGAGCGCGACGTGGACGTCATCGCGGTGAAGGTCCAGGGCGGGCGTGCATGCGTGAACGTGGCGATGGTGCGCGGCGGGCGTCATCTGGGTGATCGCGCCCACTTCCCGGCGCATGTGGACGATGCAGCCGCGCTGCATTCGGTGCGCGACGACGACGATGCCGCCTCGACCGGGACGTCCTGCCCGGCCCAGGAGGCCGCAGGCCGTGACGAGCCCGCTTTCGGCGAGGCAGTGGCCGACGCAGCGGCCGAGGCCGTTTCAATGACACCCGTGCCGGGCGTCGAGACCTTGGTGCTGCAGTCCTTCGTGCTGCAGCATTACCTGGGGCAGCCGGTGCCGCAGTTGCTGGTCACCAGCGAAGCGCTGGGCCCGTCGGTGGTCGAAGCGCTGTCCACGGCCGCAGGCCGGCGTGTCAAGGTGCAGCACCAGCCCCGCGCCCAGCGCAAGGTGTGGCTGGAGATGGCGACGAAGGGTGCCGGCATCGCGCTGGCGCGGCTGCTCGCCGAGGAGGGTTCACAGCGCGAGCGCACCCGAGCACTGGCCGAGGTCCTGGACCTCGACGTGCAGGACCTCGACCGGCTGCGCATCGAGTGCTTCGACGTCAGCCACACCGCCGGCGAGGCGACGCAGGCCTCCTGCGTGGTCTACGAGAGCCATGCGATGCAGTCGCAGCAGTACCGACGGTTCAACGTCGAAGGCATCACCGCGGGTGACGACTATGCGGCGATGCGTCAGGTCCTGACACGGCGCTACGCACGGCTGGCCGAAGCCGTCAGCGCTGCCGCTGCGGCCGAGGATGCGCCGGCGTCGCCCGTGGCCGATCGCCAGCGCCTGCCCGACATCGTGCTGATCGACGGCGGTCGCGGGCAGGTGGGCGTGGCGCGCGAGGTCTTCGAGGAACTGGGGTTGGACCTGTCGCTGATCGTCGGCGTGGAGAAGGGCGAGAAGCGCAAGGTGGGCCTGGAAGAACTGGTCTTCGCCGACGGCCGCCCCAAGCTCACCCTCGGCCATGACTCGGCGGCCCTGATGCTGGTGGCCCAGATCCGCGACGAGGCCCACCGTTTCGCGATCACGGGCATGCGCGCGCGCCGCGCCAGCGTGCGCACCGGCGGCAGCCGGCTAGAGGACATCGCCGGTGTGGGCCCGCGCAAGCGGGCGCGCCTGCTGCAGCGATTCGGCGGCCTGCGTGGGGTGACGCAGGCCAGCGTCGAGGAACTCGCGTCGGTCGAGGGCATCTCGCGCGACCTGGCCGAGGAGATCTATCGCGCCTTGCATTGAGCGCTGCCGTCTCGCCGTGGCGGGCGAGACGATGCGGTCACGGCGCCACAGAAGTTGACCCGTGGACGCCGCATCAGGCCGACCCCGGGCAGAATGCCCGTTTATGTTCCTGACCCTGCCGACCTTGCTGACCTGGACGCGCATCGTCGCGATCCCGCTGATCGTCGGGGTCTTCTACCTGCCGCTGGACGCGCCGACGCGCAACCTCATCGCCACAGTGCTGTTCGTCGCCTTCGCACTGACCGACTGGCTGGACGGCTACCTGGCGCGTCGCCTCAACCAGACGTCGGCCTTCGGCGCCTTTCTCGACCCGGTGGCCGACAAGTTTCTCGTCTGCGCGGCGCTGCTGATCCTGCTGCAACTCGATCGTGTCAACGCCTTCATCGCTCTGGTCATCATCGGGCGTGAGATCGCGATCTCGGCGTTGCGGGAATGGATGGCGCAGATCGGTGCCTCGCGCAGCGTGGCCGTGCACATGCTGGGCAAGCTCAAGACCGTGGTGCAGATGGTGGCCATCCCGTTCCTGCTGTACGACGGCGCGTTGCTGGGGGTGATCGACACCCGGATCTGGGGCACCGGGCTGATCTACCTGGCGGCGGTGTTGACGATCTGGTCCATGGCGTACTACCTGCGACGGGCCATCCCGGAAATCCGGTCCAAAGTGCAGGCGCGCGATTCGACCTGAACCCGCTGCCGGGACACGTCGCGGCGCGGTTTTGCGTCATGCGCGTGAAAGCACCGGCGGCTCAGGCGACAATCCGGTGTTGCGGGTGCTTAGCTCAGTTGGCAGAGCGGCGCCCTTACAAGGCGTAGGTCGGCGGTTCGAGCCCGTCAGCACCCACCAATCCCGCACACGCACCGCCCGGTGCACGCCGGTCCCCGTCGCCGCACGGGCAGGCGCATGCCCTGGCACGGTCACCGACACGCGCGAGCCCAGACGCCATGTTCGATTTCTTCCGGTCACACAAGCGGATGCTCCAGTTCATTCTGGTCGTCCTGATCGTGCCGTCCTTCGTGTTCTTCGGTGTGCAGGGGTATTCCCGTTTCAGCGACGAATCCTTCGCGCCCGTGGCCGAGGTGGCGGGGCGCAGCATCACGCGCAACGAGTGGGAACAGGCGCACCAGCGCAGCATCGAGAACTTCCGGCGGCAGATGCCCGGGGTGGACGTGAAGCTGTTCGACACGCCCGAGATGAAGCGCCAGACGCTGGATGCCATGGTGCGCGAGCAGGTGCTGCTGGCGACCGCCACGCGCGATCATCTGGCCCCGGGCGACGAGCGCCTGGCCCGTTTGTTCCGTGCCGACCCGCAGTTCGCGGGCCTGCGCAACGCGGACGGCTCGATCAACCGCGACTTGCTGTCGGCCCAGGGCATGACGTCCGAGACCTTCGAGCAGCAGTTGCGCACCGAACTGGCGATGCGGCAGGTGCTCGGAGCGGTCGAAGGCACCGCCATCGTGCCCAAGGCCACCGTGCGCACGTCGATGGACGCGCTGATGCAGCGGCGCCAGGTGCAATGGCAGCGCTTTGCACCCGCCGACTTCGCCGCACGCATCCAGCCCACCGAGGCCGAACTGGAGGCCTTTCATCGAGAGAAGGCGGCGCAGTTTCTGCGCCCCGAGTCGGCCGACATCGAATACCTGGTGCTCGACCTCGAGACGGTCAAGCGCGGCATCGCGGTGTCCGACGACGACCTGCGTCGCCACTACGACGAAAACGCCAGCCGCTACACCCAGGCCGAGGAGCGCCGTGCCAGCCACATCCTGATCGCGTCCGACAGCGGGCAGGCCGCGGGTGAACGGCAGAAGGCCCGCGCCAAGGCCGAGAGCCTGCTCGAGGACCTGCGTCGCACGCCGGCGCGTTTTGCAGAGCTTGCGCGCAAGGAGTCCCAGGACCCTGGCTCTGCCCCCCAGGGAGGTGATCTGGACTTCTTCTCGCGCGGCGCGATGGTCAAGCCCTTCGAGGACGCCGTCTACGCGATGAAGGTCGGTGAGATCAGCCCTGTCGTCGAGACGGATTTCGGCTATCACATCATCCGGCTGGACGCGATCCGCGGCGGTCAGAAGCGCCCGTTCGATGCAGTGAAGGCCGAGATCGAGTCAGAGGTTCGCGGTCAGTTGGCCCAGACCCGGTTTGCCGAGGCCGCCGAACAGTTCACCAACACCGTGTTCGAGCAGTCCGACTCGCTGCAGCCCGCCGCGGAGCGGCTCAAGCTGGAGATCCAGCGCGCCAGCGTCTCGAAGACGCCGCAGCCGGGTGCCTCCGGGATCCTCGCCTCTCCGCGTCTGCTGGAAGCCGTCTTCGCCGACGAGACCGTGCGCGAGCGACGCAATACCCAGGCGGTCGACCTTGGCGGCAGCCGACTCGTGTCGGCGCGCGTCGTCAAGCACGCCCCGGCCCTCACCCCGCCGCTGGCCGACATCCGTGACCAGGTGCGTGCCGCCGTGGTCGCAGAAAAGGCTGCCGTGCTGGCGCGTCAGGAAGGCGAGGCCCGGCTGGCCGCGATCCAGTCCGATCCAGGCCTGAAGTTGCCCCAGTCAGGCCCGGTGTCCCGCGCGCAGGCGCAGTCGCTGGGCGCGAAGGTGATCGACGCCGTGCTGCAAGCGCCGGCGGACAAGCTTCCTGCCGCGATCGGTGTCGACCTCGGCGCCGACGGCTACGTCGTCGCACGGGTCGTCGAGGTGTTGCCCCGGGAGGGCGCCGAGCAGGCCGATGCCATCGTGGCACCGCAGTTCACCCAGGCCTGGGCCGCTGCGGAGTCGCAAGCCTATTACGAGACGCTCAAGAAGCGCATGAAAGTCGAGATCAAGCCCTTGGCCAACGCGGCCGCGGCTTCGGCGCCCTGACGGCGTTCGCGCCGAGGGCGCGTCGTACGTCGGCAGCAGCCGAGGTGACGTGCCGTTCGTCCGCACGCGACCGGTTCTCACACACGTCATCGATCAGGATCGGGGCCGGTGAAGGGTCTATAATCTCGGGCTTCGGTGGTGGCTGTAGCTCAGTTGGTAGAGTCCCAGATTGTGATTCTGGTTGTCGTGGGTTCGAGTCCCATCAGCCACCCCACCGGCCATTTTCGCTCTGATGGTTCTGCTTGATGCCAGACGGTCGTGATGCCTGACCGCAGCGCCCGTTGGCTCGCCTACGCCGGTCTTCTGCCTTTCTTGGGGTGTGCACTGGCTGCGCACGGTGCGAGC
>JBMTXX010000037.1:0-19981 GCA_049453935.1 Rubrivivax sp. | reverse complement strand
ATGCCCACCACGCTGCTGGCGTTGAGGATGACGCCTCCGCCCTGCGCGACCAGGGTGTCGGCCACGGCCTGCGCGCAGTGGAAGACGCCTTTGAGGTTGACGTCGATCACGGCGTCGAACTGCTGCTCTGTCATCTTCTGCAGACGCGCGTCCTTCGTGATGCCGGCGTTGTTCACCAGCACGTCGATGCGCCCGAACTCTGCGCGCACCGACGCCACCATCGCATCGACCTGCGCCCGGTCCGTGACGTCCACCACGAAGCCCAGTGCGCGGGCGCCCAAGGCATGGCAGGCCGCCGCGGCCTCGTCTGCGCCGTCTCGGCGCCGGTCGCAGGCGATGACGATCGCGCCTTCACGCGCAAACTTCGTCGCCGTGGCCAGGCCGATGCCCTGGGCGGCGCCGGTGATGATGCAGATCTTGTCCTTCAGTCTCATGGTCGTCGGTCGGTTCTCGGTCAGGTTCGGCCCCCGCGCAGGGAGCCACGTGATCGGATGTGCGGGTCGCTCGGCCTCTCAGGCCAGGCCCAGGAAGTCCAGCAGCACCGGCAGGTGCTCATCGAAATCGGACAGCCCGTGGTCGCTGCCCTCGACGATGTGCAGTTGCGCGTCGGCGTAACGCGCCCGCATCTCGGTCCAGTCCAGCACTTCGTCGCCAGTGGCGATGAGGGCCAGGGTCCGCTGAGGGTCCACGGCGGGCTCGGGGCGCGCCAGCGCGCGCAGTTCGTCGACGAAGCCGGGTGCGAAATGCAGGCGCTGCGTGGCGTCGTGGTAGGCCGTGTGCTCGCCGATATGGGTGGCCAGATCGCGCGCCGGATCGACGGCCGGGTTGATGACGGCGCAGCGCCAGCCGCACCGGGCCGCCAGCACCGTCGCGTAGAAGCCCCCGAGCGAACTGCCGACGACCGCCGAGGTGGGCGTGGGCCAGCCCTGCGTGCCGCGCTCGATCAAGTCCCAGGCCTCGCGCGGCGAGGGCGGCAGCTGCGGGCACCACCATTGCACTTCGGGTCGGTGTGCGGCCAGCCAGGCCTGCAGCCGACGCGCCTTGAACGACTGCGGGGATGAGCGGAACCCGTGCAGGTAGAGCAGGTGGGTGGTGTTCATCGACGCGGTCCGGAGGCGCCTGACGCTGCGGCCGTCTGCAGGGGTGAACGATGCGGTCCGCCGTCGCCGACCGAGCGGCGACGCGCCGACGCTGCGCTCATGCCGTGGACCGCAGCTGCAGCGCGGCCCGCAGCTTGTCGTGGATGCCGCCGAAGCCGCCGTTGCTCATGCACAGCACGTGGTCGCCCGGCCTGGCGTGCGCGACGATCTGTCCGACCAGCGCCTCCACCGTGTCGGCGACCACGGCTTGCTCGCCCATGGGGGCCAACGCCTCGCGCGCGCTCCAGCCATAGGGGCCCTGCAGGCAGAAGCTCAGGTCGGCCTCTTCCAGGGCCCAGGGCAGTTGGGCCTTCATCGCGCCGAGCTTCATCGTGTTGGACCGCGGCTCGAACACCGCCAGGATGCGTTCGCCGCCGACCCGGCGCCGCAGGCCGTCGATCGTCGTACGAATCGCGGTGGGATGGTGGGCGAAGTCGTCGTAGACCTCCACCCCACCCGCAGCGCCCCGCCGCTCCAGACGTCGCCGCACGTTGCGGAAGCCCGCCAGACTGCGTGCCGCGACGTCGGCCGGCACGCCGACATGATCAGCGGCGGCGATCGCCGCCAGTGCGTTGAGCTGGTTGTGCGTGCCCAGCAGGTCCCACTCGACCCGGCCGACCACCGTCGGGCCGCGCAGCACGTCGAAGGCCTGGGGCTCGCCGCGGGCCGACAGGCCACCCGGCTCATCGCGCCGCGTGCCGAAACGCCGCACCTCGCTCCAGCAGCCGCGCGCCAGCACGCGTTGCAGTGCCTCGTCGCGCGCCGGCACGACGACGCAGCCGCTGGCCGGCACGGTGCGCACCAGGTGGTGGAACTGGGTCTCGATGGCCGCCAGGTCGGCGAAGATGTCGGCGTGGTCGAACTCGAGGTTGTTCAGTACCGCCGTGCGCGGCCGGTAGTGGACGAACTTGCTGCGCTTGTCGAAGAAGGCCGTGTCGTATTCGTCGGCCTCGATGACGAAGGTGGGCCCGCGGCCCAGGCGCGCCGAGACGTCGAAGTTCAGCGGCACGCCGCCGACCAGGAAGCCCGGCTCGAGCCCGGCGGACGAGAGGATCCAGGCCAGCATCGACGTCGTCGTCGTCTTGCCGTGCGTGCCGGCCACCGCGATCACGTGCCGCCCGCGCAGCACCTGCTCGGCCAGCCACTGCGGACCGCTGGTGTAGGGCGCGCCCGCATCCAGGATGGCCTCCATCAGCGGGTTGCCGCGGGTGACCACGTTGCCGACGACGAAGACGTCGGGCTTCAAGGCCAGTTGGCCGGCATCCCAGCCCTCGGTCAGCTCGATCCCCAGTGCGCGAAGCTGGTCGCTCATCGGGGGGTAGACGTTCGCGTCGCAACCCGTGACGCGATGGCCCGCTTCACGGGCGATGGCTGCCAGCCCCCCCATGAAGGTGCCGCAGATGCCGAGGATGTGGAGGTGCATGGGCTCGCCCGCAGGGTGGCGTCTCTTGCCGCAGGCGCCGCGCGCGTCCCGTCAGGACCGACGCGGCGCTGCGCAGGGTGGGTTCACAGGGTCGGAAGCACCTCGCGCGCGGCGGCGACGGTGGCCTCGATGTCGGCCTGGCTGTGCGCGGTGCTGACGAAGCCCGCCTCGTACAGCGCCGGCGCCAGGTACACGCCACGCTCCAGCATGCCGTGGAAGAAGCGGTTGAAGCGCTCCTTGTCGGTGGCGAGCACCTCGGGGTAGTTCTGCGGCAGGCGGTCGCCGAAGAAGAAGCCGAACATGCCGCCTTCGCAGTCGACGCTGAAGGGCACGCCGGCGTCCGCGGCCGCTGCCGCCAGGCCGTCGACCAGCTGGCGCGTGCGCACCGCCAGCGCGTCGAAGACGCCCGGCCGGCTCAGCAGGTCCAGCGTGGCCAGGCCGCAGGCGGTGGCCACCGGGTTGCCGGACAGCGTGCCAGCCTGGTACACCGGCCCCAGTGGCGCGAGCAGGCTCATGATCTCGCGCGGGCCCCCGAAGGCCGCCAGCGGCATGCCGCCCCCGATGACCTTGCCCAGCACCGTCATGTCGGGCTTGAAGCCGGGGATGTGCTGCGCGTACACCGACTGTGCGCCGCCGAGCGCGACGCGGAAGCCGGTCATCACCTCGTCGAAGACCAGCAGCGTGCCATGGGCGCTGCACAGCTCGCGCAGCCGTGCCATGAAGGGCACGCTGGCGCGCACGAAGTTCATGTTGCCCGCGATCGGCTCGATCATCACGCAGGCCAGCGTGTCGCCATGCGTGGCGAAGGCTTCCTCGAGTTGCGCGATGTTGTTGTACTCGAGCACCAGCGTGTGCTGCACGACCTCCGCCGGGACACCGGCGCTGGTGGGGTGGCCGAAGGTGGCCAGCCCCGACCCGGCCTTGACCAGCAGCGCGTCGGCATGGCCGTGGTAGCAGCCTTCGAACTTGATGATCTTCGACCGCCCGGTGGCGCCCCGCGCCAGACGCAGCGCGCTCATGCCGGCCTCGGTACCGGAGCTCACCAGCCGCACCTGCTCGATCGACGGGACGCGGGCGATGATGGCCTCGGCCAGCTCCAGCTCGCGTTCGGTCGGGGCGCCGAAGCTCAGGCCTTGCAGCGACGCCTCGCGCACCGCCTCGAGCACCTGTGGGTGGCCGTGTCCCAGAATCATCGGGCCCCATGAGCCGATGTAGTCGATGTAGCGTCGGCCCTCGGCGTCCCACATCGACGAGCCCTCTGCGCGGGCGATGAAGCGCGGCGTGCCACCGACCGCGCGAAAGGCGCGCACCGGCGAGTTCACGCCGCCGGGAATCACCTGCTGGGCGCGTGCGAAAAGACTCTCGTTCGTGGGCATGGGGGTCGGTCTCCTGGAGGTGTCCTCGGGTTGCGGGCGGCTGGTCGCGGCGGGGCAAAGGACACCCCGTGCGTCAGCGGCCATTCAGTGCACGCGGCGTGGTGTCAGCGGCCCGGCCGGGCCGGCGGAGGGCTCCGGTGGGGTGGACGGTCCGCCGTCCTGCGCCTCTTCGTCGCCCTCCTCGGGCGAGGGCAGGGCCCAGAAGAAGCGGTCCGGCACCACGCTGCCCATGCCCGGGCGAAAGCCTGCATCCAGACTCTGGTCCAGGAAGGCCAGCGCTTCGCCGACGGCGGCCTGCAGCTCCGTGCCCGCCGCCAGCAGGGCGGTCAGTGCCGCGGCCAGCGTGTCGCCGGCGCCGACGAAGCCTGTGTCGAAGCGCGCGAACTTCTCGCCACTGATGGCGCCCTGGGCTGATGCCAGCACGTTGTCGATGAACTGCTCGGCGCCGCGGGGCGGCAGCATGATGCCGGTGACGAGCACGTAGCGTGTGCCGCGCTCTCCTGCGGCCACCGCCAGCTCGCGCGCGGACGGCGGGCGCTCGCTGTCCCATTCCGGCAGCAGGATGTCGGTCAGCGTCTTGTGGTTGCCCACCAGCACCTCGGTGGCGGGCAGGATCAGGTCGCGCCAGGCCTCGAGGTAGGGCTCTCGCTGGTCCTCGTCGAGCCAGGTCAGGTCCGGCATGTAGGTCACCACCGGCACCTCGGCATAGTCGGACAGGATTTCCGCGACGGCGGCGATCGTCTCGGCCGCGCCCAGGAAGCCGACCTTCCAGGCCGAGACGGTGACGTCCTCGAGCACCGAGCGCGCCTGCTCGACGACATCCTCGTCGTCGATGGGCGAGTGGTCGAAGACTTCGGCCGTGTCACGCATCACGATGCTCGTGATCACCGGCAGCGGATGCGCGCCCATCGCGGCGATGGTGGCGACGTCTCCCGCAATCCCGCCCGCGCCGCTGGCATCGCTGGCGTTGAAGCTCATCACGCATGCGGGCGGCGCGTGCTCCTGTGTGGGCTCGAGGTCTGTGGCGTCTGTGTGTGTGTCGGGCTTCATGTGGTGTCCTGCCCGAGGGCCCGAGGACGGTCGGTACTCGGGCGGATCGGTGTTGGGAGGCTTGCGACGACCGGTGCCGGCTTCCGGGGAATCCCGGGCTCCGGGGCGCACCCCTGCCAGATAGAATCGATCTCATTGTAGTGACCCCCTCTGCGTGCCTACCGTGAGTGCAACCCGTACCTGGATGTGTCTGATCTGCGGCTGGATCTACGACGAAGCCGCTGGTGATCCAGAGCACGGCATCGCCGCGGGCACCGCCTGGGAAGACGTCCCGATGAACTGGACGTGTCCCGAGTGCGGCGCGCGCAAGGAGGATTTCGAGATGGTGCAGCTCTGAATGGCGCTGCCCTGCCTTGATTCTCGAAGGGCGAGGCGGGCGTCAAGCCCCTGAGCCCGGTGCGGATGGACCGATGGCTTCGACCCTGCCCGAGTCCCGCGCCGCTGTCGTTCGACGCCTGCGCTCACTCAGGGCGCTGATCGGGTCCTGGGCGCTCTCGGTCCCGCGGCTGCAGGGGGGCTCGCGTCAGACGCCGGCACCGCCGGCTCGGCTGGGGCAGGATCTCGACGAGATCGCCGCTGCGCTGAGCTCCTTGGGCCAGCCGTCCCTCGGCCTTCTGGCGCGAGCCACCGCTGCCGCGTTGGGCCGTTTGCAGCAAGCCCCGGCGCTGGTCAACACCGATGCGTCGGCCGCTCTCGACCGGGCGGTCTCCACACTGCTGCTGGCCGCGGAGGTCGGCCTGCCCCCTGCCGCGGCCGTGTCGCTGTTCCCGGTGTACCGGTCTGTGCAGCACCTGGCCGGCGCGGAGCGCGTGCACCCTGCCGATCTGTGGTGGCCTCAATCCGGGCTGACCGACGACCCCGACGCCGCTCCGGAACCCCCTGCCGCGGCTGTCGATGGTGCCCTGCTCCTCGATCTCGAGTCGGCGCTGCTCGAGCTGATGCGCGAGCCGCAGGCGTCGGGGCATCTGCGGCTGCAGCGTCTGTGCGGGGCGGCGGCGGCGTGCCAGACGCCCTCGCAGGCACAGCTCTGGCGGTTCGCCCAGGCCGTGTTCGAAGCCCTGGCGGAGGGGCTGCTTCCGTTCGACCCCTACGTCAAGCGACTCGTTCCGCGCCTTCTTGCGCTCGCCCGCGGCAAAGGGTTGGTCGTATCAGACGGGCTGCGCCTGCGCCGCGACCTGATGTTTCACTGCGCGCAAGCCGCTGGCGCGGTGGCGGGACCCTTGCCGCCTGCGCTCAGCCGCGTGTGCCGCAGCCATGGCATCGAGCCTGTCCACGACCGCTGGCCGGCCCCGGCGCGTCGGGCGCCTGCTGCGTCAGACCGCCCTCGAGAAGTGCCGCCTGCCGCAGAGGAAGGGTCAACGCTGCGGCCGCGTGCCCCAGCGTCGGCGATCGAGGAGTCCGGCGCTGCGCAGGCGCGGCCGTCGGTGCCTGGATCGCCGCCGTCGCTCGACGATGTCGTGCCCAGCCTGCCGGCGGCGGCAGACCTCGACCTGTCGGCCGGGCAGCCTGCCCCGGAGGTGACCAGCGACCCGGAGACCTCATCGGACGAAGCGGCTCCTGAGCCCGTCCTGGGGGCGGGTCCCTCGCTGGCGCCAGCCGGGCCGTCCATCCACGACGCCCAAGCGCTCAGGGTCCCGACGCTCGCTGCCGAGACGCTCGAGCTGATGCTGCCCCGGATGGCACCTGCGGCCGCTTCGGATGACGCTGCGCGGCACGCGGCGGGCGGCATGGCGGCGCGGGGCTTGCCTGACCTGGAGACCTTGGTGGCCGAGGTCGAGTCCATCGACGGCGCCGTGCGGGAGGGCACGTCGGTCGTCCAGCGCTTGTGGCGCCTCGCATCCGAGGACGAGGTGCGCGTCGGCAGCGTGGACGCGCTGGATTGCCTGAGGCGTCTGGACGTCGCGTTCGGCCAGATCGACGTCGCTGCGCGGCGTATGAGGGCGATCACCGCCCCGGCTGCCCTGCCGGCACTGATCGAGCCGGTCGATATCCTGTGGATCCCCGCGGGGATTGAGCAGAGATAAAACGAACGTTTGATTCGGGGCTACAGTGGCGACATGCCCGATTCGTCGCCCCTGGATCCCGCCCGTCGTGCCGCACCAGCGCGCGCTGGGCGTGACGGTGAAGACGCGCGCCGACGTCTCTTCCAGGCCGCGCTGACGCTGTTCGCGCACAAGGGTTTCGGCAACACCTCCACGCGCGAACTCGCCGAAGCCGCTGGCGTGAACATCGCGGCGATCAGTTATTACTTCGGCGACAAGGCGGGTTTGTACCGCGCCGTCTTCTTCGAGCCCATGGGGATGCCCGAGGACGATGTCTCCCACTTCGACGATCCATCCCTGACGCTGCGCGAGATGCTCGGGCGCTTCTACGCAGGGTTTCTCGAGCCGCTGCGTGACCCGGCAGCCGCAGCCCTGTGCACCAAGCTGCACTTCCGCGAGATGATCGAGCCCACCGGTTTGTGGCAGCAGGCCATGGATCGGATCTTCGCCCCCATGCACGAGGCGCTGCTGAAGCAGTTGTGCCACCACCTCGGTCTGGCCCGACCGGATGCCGCGCTGTTCCGTCTGGTGTCCTGTCTGGTGGGGCAGGGCGTGCACCTGCACGTCGGCCGCGACAGCGCCGAGCGCCTGTGGCCAGGCCTGTTCGACGGCGATGCGGCCATCGACGCCTGGAGCCGCACGCTGGTGGACGCCGGTGTGTCGATGGTCGAGTCCGAACGGGCCCGCCGGGCGGCGCCGGGGCTTGACGATCCGCTGACAAGCTCCTGATCCCGGGCTGAACCATGAGACCCTTCGAGTGCTGGATCCTGGCGGCGGCTGTATCGGGCCTGTCCGGGTGCGCCATGGTTCCGCCGAGCGCCGTTGCGCCCCGACCGGACGCGTCGCAGGCCGCAGGCCCGTCGGCCCCGGCGCGCTGGCATGCAGCGGTGCCGGCCGCGAGCGACCCGGCCGCCGCCGGGCGGCAGACTGCCACGACAGGCTCTGCAACTGGCACCGGCCCCGTCCTGTGGTGGGCGCGCTTCGGCGACCCGGTGCTCGCGGACCTCATCGCCGCGGCGCAGGCGGCCAGCCCCGATCTGTCTTCGGCGGGCGCGCGCTTGGCGCAGGCGCGCAGCCAGCGTGTGCTCGCGCAGGCGGACCTGTGGCCATCGGTCCAGGCTCAGGCGGGGTTCGGTCGCGGCCGTGCCGAGCCTGGCCAGTCCCTGGCAACGACGGCCAGCGCATCGCTCCAGACCGCCTGGGAGATCGATCTCTTCGGCGCGCGTCGCGCTGCGTCGCAGGCGGCGCAGGCGCGCCTGGACGGGGCCGCCGCCACACGAGACGCGGTCGGCATCGCGGTCGCCGCCGAGGCGGCGCTGAGCTATGTGCAGTTCCGCGCCTGTCAGGCGCAGGCCGATCTGGCACTGATGGACAGCCGCTCCCGCGAGGAGACGGCGCGGCTGACCGCGCTGGCCGCCGCGTCGGGCCTGCGTGCCCGTGCCGATGCGGCGCTGGCCCAGGCCGGCGCCGCCCAGGGGCGCAGCTTGGCCGTCCAGCAGCAGGCGCAGTGCGAGCGTTTGCTCAAGGCCTTGGTCGCGTTGACGGCGCTGCAGGAGCCGGCGCTGCGTGACCGGCTGGCAGCCGCACCGGGACGGCTGCCGCCTGTGGCGCCGCCTGCCGTCACGGTCTTGCCGGCGGCGCTGTTGCAGCAGCGGCCGGATCTGTCGGCCGCTGCGGCCGAGGTCGAGGCCGCGGGCGCCGAATTGGCGCAACGGCAGGCACAGCGCTGGCCGCAGATGGCCGTGCAGGGGCAGATCGGTTTGGCCCGCGCGGCCGGTGTCGGCTTCACGCGGGACGGGAGTGTGTGGTCGCTCGGCCCCTTGAGCGTGACGATCCCGGTCTTCGACGGCGGCCGGCGAGAGGCCGCGCAGCGCGCCGCCGCGGCGGCCTACGACGATGCGGCGGCCCGATACCGTGCCGCCTTGCGGCAGGCGGTCCGCGAGGTCGAGGAAGCGTTGGTGCGCGTCGACGCGGCGCGCTTGCGTGAGGCCGACACGCGCCAGGCCGCGCAATCACTGGACGAGGTGCTGCGCGCCACCCAGGAGCGCTGGGCCGCCGGTCTGGCCAGCCAGTTCGAACTCGAGGACGCCCGCCGCAGCGCACTGGCGGCGCGGGCCGCGTGGGTCGACCTGGAGCGCGAGCAGGTCGAATCTGCCATCGCCCTGTACCGCGCGCTCGGCGGCGGCTGGCAGGACGGCATGCAACAGGCACCGGCATGACCCCGTCTGCCTTCCGCTCGACGCGATTCCGACGCTGCTGACGACCCGTTACCTACCCACATCAGATATGAAGACTCCTGTACGCGTGGCAGCCGTGGCTGCGCTGACCGTCGCGGTCGCTGTGGCGGCTTATTTCACTTTTGTCGACGCGCCGCCGACGGTGTCCCTTGCACCACCGTCCGGCGATGCGGCTTCCCCTGCGGCTGCACCGGCGCTGTCGCCGGTGCCGTCGTCCTCGGCCCGTCCGGCGTTGACGGTGGCGGTGACCACACCCGCGAGCGTCGAACTCGCCCGGACGGTGTCGGCCACCGGCAGCGTCCATCCTTGGCAGGAGGCGAGCGTGGGCGCCGAGGGCCAGAGCTGGCGCCTGGCAGAGGTGCGCGCGCAGGTGGGGGACACGGTGCGGCAGGGGCAGGTGCTGGCCGTCTTCGACACCCGCGTGGCGCAGGCCGATCTCGCCGCGCTGCGCGCGTCGGTGGCCGAGGCCGAGGCGACGCTGGCCGAGGCCGGTGCCAATGCGCGGCGCGCGCGCGAGTTGCAGACCACCGGCGCGATCAGTGCCCAGCAGGTCACGCAGTACCTGACGGCCGAACGCACCGCCAGTGCCCGCCTGGAAGCCCAGCGCGCCGCGGTGCGTGCCCAGGAACTTCGGCTGGCGCAGGGCACGGTCACGGCCCCTGACAACGGGATCGTCACCTCACGCAACGCCACGGTCGGTGCCGTGGTGGCGCCCGGGCATGAGTTGTTCCGCCTGATCCGCCAAGGCCGGCTCGAGTGGCGTGCCGAGGTGGCAGCGGCTGACCTGTCCGCGCTGAAGCCTGGGATGCCGGTCCGTGTGGTGCCCACCGGCGCCGATCCGGTGACCGGCACGGTGCGCCGCATCGGCCCGACGGTCGACACGGGCACGCGCAACGGGCTGGTCTATGTCGACCTGCCGAGCGCCCCGGGCTTGCGTGCAGGGAGTTTCGCGCGCGGTGACTTCGAGACCGGTCGTGGCCAGGCGCTGACGCTGCCGCAGACGGCGGTGCTGCTGCGCGAGGGATTCAGCTGGGTCTTCGTCGTCGGCGACGACAGCCGCGTGCGCCAGATGAAGGTCGGCACCGGCCGACGCAGCGGCGACCGCATCGAGATCGTCGAGGGTCTGGCGCCGGATGCGCGTGTCGTGGTGGCCGGCGGCGGCTTCCTGGCCGACGGCGACCTGGTGCGCGTGAGCCCGGGCCTGGCGTCAGACACGCCGGCCTCGCCTGCCGCCCAGGGAGGCTGACCATGTTCAACGTCTCGGCCTGGTCGATACGCAACCCGACGCCGTCGGTGCTGCTGTTCGTCATGCTCACGCTGGCGGGGCTGCTGGGCTTCCATGCGATGAAGGTCCAGAACTTCCCGGACATCGACCTGCCCACGGTCACGGTCACGGCCTCGCTGCCGGGGGCGGCGCCGGCCCAGCTCGAGACCGAAGTCGCGCGCAAGATCGAGAACTCGATCGCCACGCTGCAGGGCGTCAAGCACATCTACACCAAGATCCAGGACGGCACGGTCTCGCTGACGGTCGAGTTCCGCCTGGAAAAGCCGACGCAGGAGGCCGTGGACGACGTGCGTGACGCCGTCTCTCGCGTGCGTTCCGACCTCCCCGGCGACCTGCGGGACCCGGTCATCAGCCGCCTGAACGTCGCCGGCCTGCCCATCCTGACCTACACCGTGGCCTCCGACCGGATGGACGAGGAGGCGTTGAGCTGGTTCGTCGACAACACGGTGGCCAAGTCGCTGCTGAGCGTGCGCGGCGTGGGCGCGGTCTCGCGCGTCGGGGGGGTCACGCGCGAGGTCCGCGTGGAGGTGGATCCGTCGCGCCTGCTGGCGCTGAACGTCACCGCGGCCGACATCTCGCGCCGCCTGCGGCAGGTGCAGCAGGAGGCCGCCGGCGGGCGCGCCGACATCGGCGGGGCCGAGCAGTCGGTGCGCACGCTCGCGACGGTGCGTACGGCGCAGGAACTGGCGGCGCTGGACGTGCCGCTGTCGGATGGCCGTCGCATCCGCCTCGATCAGGTGGCCAGGGTCGTCGACACCGTGGCCGAGCCCCGCAGCGCAGCGCTGCTGGACGGCCGGCCGGTGGTCGGTTTCGAGATCGTGCGGGCGCTCAAGTCGGGCGAGGTCGAGGTGGCCGAGGGCGTGCGCGCCGAGGTGGTGCGGCTGCGTCAGGCGCATCCCGATGTCCGCTTCACCGAGGCCATCGACTTCGTCGAGCCGGTGGTGGAGAACTACAACGGCTCGATGTACCTGCTGTACGAGGGTGCGGTGCTTGCGGTGCTGGTGGTGTGGGCCTTCCTGCGGTCCTGGCGCGCGACCCTGGTGGCGGCCACGGCCCTGCCGCTGAGCGTGATCCCGGCCTTTGCGCTGATGCACTACGGCTTCGGCTTCACCATCAACGTGGTCACGCTGCTGAGCCTGTCGCTGGTGGTGGGCATCCTGGTGGACGATGCGATCGTCGAGATCGAGAACATCATGCGCCACCTGGCCATGGGGAAATCGCCGCTGGACGCGGCACGCGAGGCGGCTGACGAGATCGGGCTCGCGGTGATCGCGACGACCTTCACCTTGATCGCCGTGTTCCTGCCCACGGCCTTCATGAGCGGGGTGGCGGGCAAGTTCTTCGTCCAGTTCGGCTGGACCGCGGCGATCGCGGTGTTCTTCTCGCTTGTCGTCGCGCGCATGCTCACGCCGATGATGGCCGCTTACCTGCTGAAGCGGCCGACACGCGAGCACGGCGAGCCGCGTTGGGTGACGGCCTACACGCACGTGGCGGCCTGGTGCCTGCGTCACCGCATCGTCACCTTGCTGGCCACCGCGGCCTTCTTCTTCGGCAGCTTTGCGCTGGTGAAGTTCCTGCCCACAGGGTTCCTGCCGCCCGACGACCTCAGCCAGACGCAGGTCACCGTCACGCTGCCGCCCGGCAGCACACTGCAGCAGACCCTGACCGTGGCCGAGCAGGCGCGCCAGATCGTCGCGCGCCACCCGCAGGTGCGGCTGGTCTACACCGCGGTCGGAGGGGGCTCTGCCGGCGGCGACCCCTTCGCCCAGTCCGGTGTGCCGGAGGCCCGCATCGCCACGCTGACGATCAACCTGACGCCGCGCGAGGAGCGGAGCGGCGTCTCCAAGCAGGACGTCGAAGGGCAGTTGCGCGACGCGCTGGCCGTTGTGCCGGGCGCGCGCATCAGCGTCGGCCTGGCCGGATCGTCGGGCAGCAAGTACGTGCTGGTGCTGGCCGGCGAAGACGGGCGTGTGCTCACCGAGCATGCGCAGCGCGTGGAGCGCGAACTGCGCACCTTGCCCGGGATCGGGAACGTGACCTCGAGTTCCAGCCTGGTGCGCCCCGAACTCGTCGTCCGCCCGGATCCGGCGCGCGCGGCCGATCTGGGGGTCACCTCCGAGGCGATCGCCGACACCTTGCGCCTGGCCACGTCGGGTGATTACGAGCAGGGGCTGCCCAAGCTCAACCTGAGCCAACGCCAGGTGCCCATCGTCGTGCGCCTGCCGGCCGACGCCCGTGCCGACCTCGACCTGCTGCAGCGCCTGCCGGTGCCGGGTGCCCGTGGCCCGGTGCCGCTGGGCAACGTCGCCACGCTGGAGATCGCCAGCGGCCCGGCCCAGATCGACCGCTACGACCGCCGGCGCAATGTCAACATCGAGATCGAGCTCAATCAACGTCCTCTGGGCGAGGTCGAAACCGCGGCGCTGGCGCTGCCCAGCCTGCGCAACCTGCCGCCCGGCATCACGCAGAGCACGGTCGGCGACGCCGAGGCCATGGGCGAACTCTTCCAGAGCTTCGGCCTGGCGATGCTGACCGGCGTGTTGTGCATCTACATCGTGCTGGTGCTGCTGTTCAAGGACTTCATCCAGCCCGTGACCATCCTGGGGGCGCTGGTGCTCTCGGTGCCGGGCGCCTTCCTGGCGCTGTTCGTCACCCACAGCGCCATTTCCATGCCGTCGATGATCGGGATGATCATGCTGATGGGCATCGCCACGAAGAACTCCATCCTGCTGATCGACTACGTCATCATCGCCCGCCGCGACCATGGCTTGCCGCGCTTCGAAGCCATCCTCGACGCCTGCCGCAAGCGCGCACGTCCCATCGTGATGACGACCATCGCCATGGGCGCGGGCATGATGCCGATCGCACTCGGCCTGGGCGTCGACCCGAGCTTCCGCTCGCCGATGGCCATCGTCGTCATCGGCGGCCTGATCACCTCGACCTTCCTGAGCCTGCTCGTGATCCCGGTGCTGTTCACCTACGTCGATGACGCGGTGTCGAGGCTGAAGCGCCTGTTCGACCGGCCGGCGGCCGGCGCGGCGGATCCGCAGGGGCCCACGGGCGTGCCGGTTGCCTCCGAACCGGCGGCGTCCGGGTCTGCGGGCGCTTGACGGGCCGTCGAGGCCGGGGCAGCGCTCAGGCCGCCGCCTTGACCACGCTGTAACGACGCAGGGTGCGCTCGCGCGCTTCGTCGTGGCGCACGATGGGGTGCGGGTAGTCGCGCCCCAGCACCAGGCCTGCCGCCTGCATGTCGATGGGCCGGGCCAGCCAAGGGGCGTGGATCTGGCCGTCGGGCAGGGCGGCGATCTCGGGCACGTAGCGGCGGATGAAGCGGCCCTGCGGATCGAACTTCTCGCTCTGGTTGACCGGGTTGAAGATGCGAAACCAGGGCTGGGCGTCGCAGCCCGAGGACGCCGCCCACTGCCAGCCGCCGTTGTTGGCCGCGAGGTCGAAGTCGTTGAGCTGCTCGGCAAACCACGCCTCGCCACGCCGCCAGTCGATGCCCAGGTCCTTGGTCAGAAAACTGGCCACCACCATGCGCAGGCGGTTGTGCATGTAGCCGGTGTCGAGCAGCTGCCGCATCGCCGCGTCCACCAGCGGGTAGCCCGTACGGCCCCGGCACCAGGCCTCGAAATGCGCATCGGCCAGCTTGCCGGTTTCCCAGGCGATGCGGTCGTATTCGGGCCGGAAGGCATGGCCGACGACGCGCGGGTGGTGGTGCAGCACCTGATGGTAGAAGTCGCGCCAGATCAGCTCCGACAGCCAGACCTCGGCGCCACGCGAGCCGGCCTGCACCCGTGACCAGGCCTCCCGGGCCAGACGGCGCACCGACACCGTACCGAAGCGCAGGTGGGCGCTGAGGTAGCTCGGTCCCTTGAGCGCGGGGTAGTCGCGCGCGTCGGCGTAGCGGTCGATGCGCTCGTGCAGGAAGTCCGCCAGCAGCTCCTGTGCGCCGGTGCAGCCGATCGGCAGTTTGAGTGTGTGCAGGTTGGTCGCCTCGAAGCCCAGGGCTGCGAGTGATGGGACGCCGGTGCGCAGGGCGGGCTGCGCGGTTGCGGGCGGCGGCGGTGCCAACCGGCCAGCCAGCGGCGCCACGGCATGCTCGCGCAGCGGCGAGGTGTGCGGGCCCGGGCCTTCGAGTTCGCGCAGGCGCCGCAGCCACGCGTTCTTGTAGGGGGTGAAGACGCCGTAGGGCGTGCCGCTGCCGGTCATCACCTCGGCGCGTTCGAAGATGACATGATCCTTGACGGTGTGCAAGGCGATGCCCGCCTGCGCCAGCCGGCCGCGCACCTGCGCGTCGCGTTGCAGCGCGTAGGGCTCGTCGTCGTGGCAGGCGTAGACCGCCTGCACACCGAGTTGCGTCGCCAGTTCGGTGATCTCGTCGACAGCCGGCCCATGGCGACACAGCAGCCCGACACGGTCGGCCCCGTCCACCCCGTGAGACAGCGCGAGCGCCCGCAGTTCCGCGTCGAGCACCGCCAGGCTGTCGCGCAGGAATTCCACCCGGCGATCGGCCCGGGGCAGGGGGTCGAGGATGGCGCGGTCGAAGACGAAGGCGCACCAGACCCGGCGTGCGCTGCGCAGCGCCAGGTGCAGCGCCGCGTGGTCATCGGCCCGCAGGTCGCGGCGCAGCCAGACCAGCGCGCCGGAAAGGCTTGTTTCGGCAGGGTGGGCAGACATGCCCTGAAGTGTCGCGCGGAATAGAATCGATTCGATGTCCGGACCCTCGATCAACCTCACGAATCAGTTCCTGATCGCCATGCCCGGCATGGAGGACGACAACTTCTCCCGCGCCGTCGTCTACCTCTGCGAGCACTCTGCCAACGGTGCGTTGGGGCTCGTGATCAACCGTCCGACCGACATCACGCTCAAGAGCCTGTTCGCCAAGGTCGAGCTCACGCTGGACAGGGATGAACTCGCCGGGCAGCCCGTGTTCTTCGGTGGTCCGGTGCAGACCGAGCGAGGCTTCGTGCTGCACGAGAAATCCGGCGCCGAGGGCAGTCTGTACACCTCCACGCTGTCCATTCCCGGGGGCAGCCTGGAGATGACCACCAGCAAGGACGTGCTCGAGGCCATGGCCAACGGCGCCGGGCCCCGGCGGGTGCTGATCACGCTGGGCTACAGCGGATGGTCGGCCGGGCAACTCGAGGAAGAGATCGGGCGCAACGGCTGGCTCACCGTCGACGCCGACCCCAATGTGATCTTCGACACGCCGGTCGAACAGCGCTACGAGCGCGCGCTGTCGTTGCTGGGCTTCGATCCTCTGATGCTGAGCCAGGAGGCGGGCCATGCCTGAGCGACCGCAAGGGCCGGGCGTGCCCGGCTCGGCGTCGCCGCGCTCCTTCCTGGCCTTCGATCCTGGCCTGCGTCGGGTCGGCGTGGCCACCGGCAACACCCTGCTGGGAGCGGGCCGACCCTTGCGCACCATTGCGCAGGAAGGGCCGGCGCGGCTGGCCGCGATCGACGCGCTGGTGCGTGAATGGCAGCCCGACGCGCTGGTCGTGGGCCTGCCGCTGCACCCCGACGGTGCCGAGCACGAGAACACCCGTCGGGCCAGGCGTTTTGCCCGGCAGCTGCGGGCGCGCTTCGGTCTTCCCGTGCACGAGGTCGACGAACGCTACACCACCACCGAAGCCCTGGCCGATGGCGCACGGGATGCCGACGCGGCAGCAGCGGCACTGATCCTCGAACAGCACCTGCGGTCCGTTCAGGCCGAGATGGCGCACGGGGCGACGGCGAGCGCGCCGGGCTGAACCGCTTTCCCGTCACGATCCCTGGAGACCCGTCGATGCTCGAACTCGATGCCGAGGCCCTGTATGCCGATCTCTGCCGTGGCGTGCGAGGCCTGCTGCAGCCCCAGGCCGTGCTGGTGGGCATCTGGTCCGGGGGCGCCTGGCTGGCCGAGCGGCTGCAACGCGACCTGGCCCTGCCAGGACGCCACGGCGTGATCTCCAGCACCTTGCACCGCGACGACTTCGGCTCGCGCGGCCTGGCGGGTGCCGCACCGACCGATCTGCCCTTTGCCATCGCCGGCGCGCACATCGTGCTGGTGGACGACGTGCTGTACACCGGCCGCACCATCCGCGCGGTGCTCAACGAGTTGTACGACTTCGGCCGCCCGGCCAGCGTGCGCCTGGCCGTGCTGGTGGACCGGGGCGGGCGCGAACTGCCGATCGAGGCCTCGGTCGCTTCGGCCCGCGTGGTGCTGCCGGCGGGGCAGCGTCTGCGCCTGTCCCGTGACGAGGACGGTCGTTTTTCCTTCGATGTCAGATAGGGGCGCGGAAATGCTGTCGCGTCGGAATCCACAGCTCAACCGCCACGGCGAGTTGATCCACCTGCTGTCGATCGAGGGCCTGCCCCGATCGGTGGTCACCCACATCCTCGACACGGCAGCGACCTTCCTGTCGGTCAACGACCGCGAGGTGAAGAAGGTGCCGCTGCTGCGCGGCAAGAGCGTGTTCAACCTGTTCTTCGAGAACAGCACCCGCACCCGGACCACCTTCGAGATCGCGGCCAACCGACTGTCGGCCGACGTGCTCAACCTGGACATCGCCCGGTCGTCCACGGCCAAGGGCGAGAGCCTGCTCGACACCATCGCCAACCTGTCGGCGATGCACGCCGATCTGTTCGTCGTGCGGCACTCCGAGTCGGGTGCGCCCTACCTGATCGCGCAGCACTGTGCCCCCCACGTGCATGTCGTCAACGCAGGTGACGGGCGCCACGCCCACCCGACCCAGGGCCTGCTCGACATGTACACCATCCGCCACTTCAAGGGCGATTTCACCCGTCTGACGGTGGCCGTCGTCGGCGACATCGTGCACTCGCGCGTGGCGCGCTCGGACATCCACGCGCTGTCCACGCTGGGCGTGCCCGAGATCCGCGCCGTCGGCCCCAAGACCTTGGTACCGGGCGACCTGCGCGAGATGGGCGTGCGGGTGTGCCACGACATGGCTGAAGGCCTGCGCGACGCCGACGTCGTCATCATGCTGCGTCTGCAGAACGAACGGATGTCGGGCGCGATGCTGCCGAGTGCCGGCGAGTTCGCCAAGCACTACGGGCTGACGCCGGAAAAGCTCGCGCTCGCCCGCCCCGATGCGATCGTCATGCATCCCGGGCCGATCAACCGTGGCGTGGAAATCGACTCGCGCGTGGCCGATGGCGCGCAGAGCGTGATCCTGCCGCAGGTCACCTTCGGCATCGCGGTACGCATGGCCGTGATGTCGATCATCGCGGGGAATCTGGCATGACGCGCCTGCCCTTGGGGACGGATCGCCGTCCTGGCGCGTCCTGCGCGCCAGTTGCGCCCGGGCGTGCGGCGGGTCCGGGCGGCGGGTGCCGTGCCGCCGCAGGGGTTCGCCTGATGGGGTGTGCTCGATGAAGATCCTGATCCATTCCGGGCGCGTGCTCGATCCGGCCAGCGGGCGCGACGAGCGGGCCGATGTCGCGATTGCCGGCGGGCGCATCGTGGCGATCGGCCGCGCGCACCCCGATTTCGGGGCCGACCGCGTCATCGATGCCTCGGACTGCATCGTCGCTCCGGGGCTGGTCGACCTGGCCGCGCGCCTGCGCGAGCCCGGTCTGGAGCAGGAAGGCATGCTCGAGAGCGAACTCGCCGCTGCTGCGGCCGGAGGGGTGACGAGCCTGGTGTGCCCGCCCGACACCGACCCGGCGCTGGACGAGCCCGGGCTCGTGGAGATGCTGAAGTTCCGCGCCCGCAAGCTCAGCCGCTGCCGGCTGTTCCCGCTGGGGGCGCTGACGCGCGGCCTGCGCGGGGAGGCCTTGACCGAGATGGCCGAACTCACCGAGGCCGGCTGCGTCGGCTTCGCGCAGGCCGAGGCGCCGGTGACCGACACGCAGGTGCTGATGCGTGCGATGCAGTACGCCGCCACCTTCGGCTACACGGTGTGGTTGCGCCCGCAGGACCCGTGGCTGGGCCGTGGCGTGGCCGCCAGCGGGGCGATCGCCACGCGGCTCGGCCTGGCGGGCATTCCGGTGGCGGCCGAGACCGTCGCGCTGCACACGCTGTTCGAGTTGGTGCGCACGACCGGTGTGCGGCTGCACCTGTGCCGGCTGTCGAGCGCGGCGGGCGTCGACCTGCTGCGCGCGGCGCGTGCCGAGGGCCTGCCGGTGACGGCCGACGTCAGCGTGCAGTCCCTGCACCTGACCGATGTGGACATCGGCTACTTCAACCCAGCGATGCGCCTGACGCCGCCGCTGCGCCAGGGTCGGGACCGTGCCGCGCTGCGCGCGGCGCTGGCTGACGGCACCATCGATGCGCTGGTCAGCGACCACATGCCGGTGCGGGCCGACGAGAAGCACCTGCCGTTCGCCGAGGCCTTGCCCGGCGGCACCGCGCTCGAGCTGCTGCTCAGCCTGGCCCTGAAGTGGGCGGCCGAGGATGGGCTGCCACTGTCGCGTGGGCTCGAAGTCGTCACGGCCGCGCCGGTGCGGGTGCTGGGTCCGGCCGTCGGCATGCTGTCGGCCAGTGCCGGTCGGCTGGTCGAGGGCGGGGTGGCGGACGTCTGCGTGTTCGAGCCGGACGCGCAGTGGACGGTCACGCCGCAGACGCTGCGCAGCCAGGGCAAGCACACGCCCTTTGCCTTCGAGCACAGCGGCACCTGCCTGCCCGGCCGCGTGCGCGCCACCTTGGTGGCCGGCACCGTCGCCTTCGAGGCGGCAGGTTGAGCGCGTGAGCGGCTTCCAGGCTGTCGTCTTCGACGAATGATGACGACACTGCGTAGCTTGCGCGCCGTCTGGCGCCTGATCTGCGTGGTGCTCCATGGCCTGCACGGCCTGATGATCGTGCTGTTGCGCTTCCCGACGCTGGACGTGGCCGCGCGGCGTGCACGCATCGCCTGGTGGTCACGTGGGCTGCTGGCGGCGCTGGGTGTGGGCTTGCAGGTGCAGGGGCGATTCCGGCCGGGGGCCAAACTCATCGTCGCCAATCATGTGTCGTGGCTCGACATCATGGCTGTCCACGCGGTGTGTCCCGAGGCCCGCTTCGTGTCGAAGGCCGACGTGCAGCACTGGCCCTTGATCGGGCGGTTGGTCGCCTCGGCCGGCACCCTGTACATCGTGCGCGAAAAGCCGCGCGACGCGCTGCGCGTTGTCCACCAGATGGCGCAAGCGCTGCGCGAGGGTGACACGGTGGCCGTCTTCCCCGAAGGCACCACCGGCCTGGGCCATGAACCGCTGCCCTTCCACGCCAACCTGCTGCAGGCAGCCATCGCCACAGAGGTTCCCGTGCAGGCCGTGGCGCTGCGCTTTTCCGACGATCATGCCGATGTCAGCCCTGCAGCCGACTTCACCGGCGACATCAGTCTTGCGCGCAGCCTGTGGACGCTGGCCTGCGGCCAGGGTCTGGTGGCACGGGTGCAGGTCCTGCCGGCGCAGGCCACGGCGCATGCCGACCGACGGGCGCTCGCCGCC
>JBMTXX010000036.1:0-19989 GCA_049453935.1 Rubrivivax sp. | reverse complement strand
CGCTTCAGGGATTCGAACCCCGGACCTGCGGATTATGATTCCGTCGCTCTAACCGGCTGAGCTAAAGCGCCAACAGCCCGCTAGTATAGCGGCTCGTGAACGAGACGTCGGGTGCCTTCGGCGCCGTCCGGCTTTGGCCGGCGTGCCGCCAGGTTTTCGATCCTTCGGTGTCTTGTCGACCCTCCCTCAGCGCTCCCCGACCGATCGTCCCGCCGGATGTTCAGCTTCTTTCGCAAACGCAGCCCCACAGCCTCGCCCGGACCTGCGGCCGAGCCCGCACCGATCCCAGCCCCGTCGCCTGCCCTCCCTGCAGGGCCAGCTCCCGCCGCGACGGCCACCGCGCCGGCAGAGTCGCCGCATATCGGGATTGATCCGCCGGCGCCTGCAGCACGCACCGGTTGGCTCGATCGCTTGCGCAACGGCCTGCGCAAGACGGGGCAGGGGATTGCCCAGGTCTTCACCGGGACCCGCATCGACGATGCCCTGTACGAGGAACTCGAGTCGGCGCTGCTGATGGCCGACACCGGCGTGCCGGCCACCGAGCACCTTCTGGCGGACCTGAAGCGTCGCGTCAAGGAGAGCAAGGCGACCGACCCGGCTGCGGTCAAGACGCTGCTGGCCCAGGCCCTGGCCGAGTTGCTCCAGCCGCTGCAGCGGCCGCTGGAGATCGGCGCCCACGCCCCGACGGTCTTCATGGTGGTCGGCGTCAACGGGGCGGGCAAGACGACCAGCATTGGCAAGCTGACGCATCACCTCGCGCAGGACGGGCAGAAGGTGCTGCTGGCTGCAGCCGACACCTTCCGCGCGGCAGCGCGCGAACAGCTGGCCGTCTGGGGTGACCGCAACCGCGTCGACATCGTCAGCCAGCAGGGGGGCGATCCGGCTTCCGTGAGCTTCGATGCGGTGACGGCCGGAAGAGCGCGAGGCTGTGATGTGGTGATCGCCGACACGGCGGGCCGACTGCCGACGCAGGCCCACCTCATGGAGGAGCTGAAGAAGATCCGCCGCACCATCACCAAGGCGCAGGCGGGTGCGCCCCACGAGGTGCTGCTGGTGGTGGACGGCAACACCGGGCAGAACGCACTGGCCCAGGTGCAGGCCTTCGATGCAGCGGTCGGGCTGACGGGCCTGATCGTGACGAAACTTGACGGCACCGCCAAGGGGGGGGTGCTGGCGGCGATCGCGCGCTGGTGCGTGACACAACGGCGCCCGATCTCGGTCTACTTCATCGGCGTGGGGGAAAAACTCGAGGACCTGCAGCCCTTCGACGCGCACGAGTTCGCGCAGGCGCTGTTGCAGTAGGCCCGGCGGGCAGGCCAGGCGTGTGCGCTCGCGCATCAGGCGCGGCGACGCGAGCCCCGCTGTGTGGGCTCAGCGTGGCATCCCGGGCATCCCGGGGAACGCGCCGCCCATGCGGCGCATCATCTTCATCAGGCCGCCGCCCTTCATCTTCTTCATCATGTCGCGCATCTGCTCGAACTGGTTGAGCATGCGGTTGACGTCCTGCACCTGCACGCCCGCGCCGGTGGCGATGCGGCGTTTGCGCGAGGCCTTGATCAGCTCGGGCTTGCGCCTTTCCAGCGGCGTCATCGAGCAGATGATGCCCTCCATGCGGCGTACGTCGCGCTCGGCGCGGCCCAGATCGGCGCCGGCCGCGCGCGCGGTGAGCTGCGAGGGCAACTTGTCCATCAGCCCCGACAGGCCGCCCATCTTCTTCATCTGAGAGATCTGCGACAGAAAGTCGTTGAGGTCGAAGGTGTCGCCGCTCTTGACCTTGGCCGCGAGCTTTTGCGCGGCTTCGATGTCGACGCCCTTCTGCACCTCTTCGACCAGCGCGACGATGTCGCCCATGCCGAGCACGCGCCCTGCGTGGCGCTCGGCGTCGAAGGCCTCGAGCCCGTCGATCTTCTCGGAGACACCGGCGAACTTGATCGGCACCCCGGTGACCTGGCGCACCGACAGCGCCGCGCCGCCGCGCGAATCGCCGTCGAGCTTGGTCAGCACGACGCCCGTCAAGGGCAGCGCCTCCTTGAAGGCGCGCGCGGTGTTGACCGCGTCCTGGCCCTGCATCGCGTCGACGACGAACAGCGTCTCCACCGGCTTCAGCGCCGCGTGCAGCTCGCGGATCTCGGCCATCAGCGCCTCGTCGATGGCCAGCCGGCCGGCGGTGTCGACGATCAGCACGTCGAAGTAGTGCCGGCGCGCGTGGTCCAGCGCGGCCAGTGCGATCTCGCGCGGGCGCTGCTGCGGCGTGCTCGGGAACCACTCCGCCCCGGCCTGGCCGGTCACCGTCTTCAGCTGCTCGATGGCGGCCGGCCGGTAGACGTCGGCCGACACCGTCAGCACCTTCTTCTTGCGGCGCGTGATCAGGTGCTTCGCGAGCTTGGCCACCGTGGTCGTCTTGCCCGCGCCCTGCAAGCCGGCCATCAGGACGACAGCCGGCGGCTGGGTCGCGAGATCCAGATCGGCGACCCCATCGCCCATCGTGGCGGCAAGCTCCTTGTGGACGATGCCCACCAGGGCCTGGCCCGGGTTCAGCGACCCCGCAACTTCCTGGCCGAGTGCCTTGTCCTTGACCCGCGCAACGAAGTCGCGGACCACCGGCAGCGCGACGTCGGCTTCCAGCAGGGCCATGCGCACCTCGCGCAACATGTCCTGCACATTGCCCTCGGTGATGCGGGCCTGACCGCGCATCGTCTTGACGAGGCGCGACAGGCGGTCTGAAAGGGTCGAGGCCATCAAGGGATGTCGGGTTGCGGAAGGGCGCGCGCCAGCGGTGCGGCGAACGTACACTGTCCGGATGATTCTACCGACCGGGGTTGCGGGCGGCTGGCTGTTCGTGCTGGCTTGTGCGGCCACGGTCGCGTACATCCTGTCCCTGACGGCCGGGGCCCGGCTCGAGCGCTGGGCCCTGCGGGCGTTTCCCGTCGGCGTTGCCGCACACGTCGCGATGGTTCTGCTGGAAATCGGCAGCCTCGGGGTGGGCAGCGGGCAGGTCCGGCTGGGGTTCGGCCCCGTGCTGTCGCTCACGGTGTGTCTGACCCTGGCGGTTCACGCCATCGGGGGGCATCTGACCCCGACGACCTCGGTGCGTCGCACGCTGGCCGTGGCGGGTGTCGGGGCCGTGCTGCTCGGCCTGCTGTTCCCCGGGGAGGCAAAGGTTCTGGGATCGCCCTGGGCGCCGGTGCACTGGCTGCTTGGCGTGGCTTCCTATGCGCTGTTCGGTGCCGCCGTCCTGCACGGTGTGTTGCTCGACGGGGCGGAGCGGCGCCTGCGCGGGCGCAAGGGCCGGGCGGGCGCGGCCTCGGGGGTGCCGTTGTTGCAACTCGAGCGCATCACCTTCCGCTTCGTCCAGGCCGGCTTCACCGTGCTCACAGCCGCCATGCTGCTCGGCTTGGCCACCGCCACGGTATGGCGCTGGGACCACAAGACCGTGCTGTCGCTGGTGGCTTGGGCGATCTTCGCGGCGTTGCTGGCCGGCCGGCATTTCCGCGGCTGGCGCGGGCAACAGGCGACGCGTTGGTTGTATGCCGGCGTCCTGGCGTTGCTGCTCGCCTACGTCGGGTCCCGCTTCGTGGTCGAGGTGTTGATGTGACGCGCCCTGAGGTCGAGCCTTGAAGTACCTGTTGGTGTTCGTCGTCGTCATCGGGGTGCTGTGGCTGATGTCCGTGCAGCGGCGCATGAGCCGCGATGACGAGCGCGAGGACGCCGGGTCTGCCCGCGCGTCGCCACCGCCTGACGCCCCACCTCGGCCCCCGGCGGTGGTGCCCATCGTGGCCTGCGCGCGCTGCGGCGTGCACCTGCCTGAGCCGGAGGCCGTGCGCGACGGTGAGGTGGCTTACTGCAGTCGCACCCACCAGCTGCTCGGCCCGAAACGTCGGCGGGATTGAAGGCAGGGCGCGCGCCGCCGCGGCCCTCGCCTACACCATTCAACGGCCTGGCAGGGGCGTTTGTGGTCGTCCTGCGACATCAGGGAAATCAGCAGGTCATCCCTACCGCTAGTGTCTTGAAGGGCCGTCAGACCCCATATATAGTGTCTCAAGGCTTTTTCTCAGACACTCAAGCATCGCGATGCGGTGCGCGCCGTTCTGGCGTGTCACCATCAGACCACCAAGGGGAATCCATGCAGACTGCCGCGCTCGCCGGGCGTGAGACGCTCGTTTCGTCTCGAGTTGCCCAGCCCGCCGTCACCCAGGCTTCGGCCTACAGCGCCTACCAGATCATCCGCCGCAACGGCGCGGTGGTGTCCTTCGAGCCCAGCAAGATCGCGGTGGCGCTGATGAAGGCCTTCCTGGCCGTGCATGGCACGCAGGGTGCGGCCTCGGCCAGCGTGCGCGAGACCGTCGACACCCTGACCGAGACCGTGGTGCGCGGGCTGTTGCGCTCACGCCCGGGTGGCGGCACCTTTCACATCGAGGACGTCCAGGACCAGGTGGAACTTGGCTTGATGCGTGCCGGTCACCACGAGGTTGCGCGGGCCTATGTGCTGTACCGCGACCGCCGCGCGCAGGAGCGCGCCCGGCAGGGCGCACAGGTGGCGGTGGCCCAGGAGCACGTCCTGCACGTGACCGACCGGGGTCAGCGGGTGCCTCTGGACATCGATGGCCTGCGCCGACTGGTCGAATCGTCCTGCGCCGGGCTGGGTGGCGATGTCCGTCCCGAGCCCATCTTGTCGGAGACGATGCGCAACCTCTATGACGGCGTGCCCATCGACGAGGTGTACAAGGCCGCGATCCTGGCTGCGCGCACGCTGCTGGAACAGGAGCCGGGCTACACCCGTGCCACGGCACGGCTGCTGATGCACACGATCCGGCGCGAGATCCTGGGCGCCGACGCACAGACCGCCGACATGGCCGCCGCCTATGCGGAGTACTTTCCGGCGTTCGTGCGGCAGGGCGTGCGTGCCGAATTGCTCGACGAGAAGCTGCTGCAGTTCGATCTTGCCCGCCTGGGCGCTGCGCTCAAGCCCGAGCGCGACCTGCAGTTCGACTACCTCGGCCTGCAGACGCTGTACGACCGCTACTTCCTGCACATCGACGAGCGCCGCATCGAGATGCCGCAGGCCTTCTTCATGCGGGTGGCGATGGGCCTGGCCCTGTCCGAGGTCGACCGTGAGGCCCGCGCCATCGAGTTCTACGAGGTGCTTTCGTCCTTCGACTTCATGTCGAGCACGCCGACGCTGTTCAATTCGGGCACGCGCCGCTCACAGCTGTCGAGCTGCTACCTGACGACCGTCTCCGACGATCTGGACGGCATCTACGAAGCCCTGAAGGAAAACGCGCTGCTGAGCAAGTTCGCCGGCGGCCTGGGCAACGACTGGACGCGCGTGCGCGCACTCGGCTCCTACATCAAGGGGACCAACGGCAAGAGCCAAGGGGTGGTGCCTTTCCTCAAGGTGGTCAACGACACGGCAGTGGCGGTCAACCAGGGCGGCAAGCGCAAGGGGGCGGTCTGCGCCTACCTCGAGACCTGGCACCTGGACATCGAGGAATTTCTCGAGTTGCGCAAGAACACCGGCGATGACCGGAGGCGCACGCACGACATGAACACGGCGAACTGGATTCCCGACCTGTTCATGAAGCGGGTGATCGCCGACGAGGACTGGACCTTGTTCTCACCCTCGACCTGCCCGGACCTGCACGACCTGTTCGGCCAAGCCTTCGAGCGCGCCTATACCGCCTACGAGGCCAAGGTCGACAGCGGCGAGATCAAGCTGTTCAAGCGCATGCCGGCGCGTGCGCTGTGGCGCAAGATGCTGACGATGCTGTTCGAGACCGGGCACCCCTGGATCACGTTCAAGGACGCCTGCAACCTGCGCAGCCCGCAGCAGCACATCGGCGTGGTGCATTCGAGCAATCTGTGTACCGAGATCACGCTCAACACCAGCGACAGCGAGATCGCGGTGTGCAACCTCGGCTCCGTCAACCTGGTCCAGCACCTGATCGACGGGCCCGACGGTGGCAAGGTCATCGACCAGGACAAGCTCAGGCGAACCGTGTCGACGGCCATGCGCATGCTCGACAACGTCATCGACATCAACTACTACGCGGTGCGCAAGGCGCGTGACTCCAACCTCCGCCACCGGCCGGTCGGGCTGGGCATCATGGGCTTCCAGGACTGCCTGTACGAGTTGCGCCTGCCCTATGCCAGCCCCGAAGCGGTGACGTTCGCGGATCGCTCGATGGAGGCGGTGTGCTACCACGCCTACTGGGCGTCGACCGAACTCGCGCAGGAGCGGGGACGCTACTCCAGCTACCGGGGCTCGCTGTGGGACCGAGGCATCCTGCCGCCTGACTCGCTCGATCTCCTGGCCGACCAGCGGGGCGGGCACGTCGAAGTCGACCGCAGCAGCACCCTGGATTGGGAGGCCCTGCGTCAGCGCGTGGCGCAGCATGGCATGCGCAACTCCAACTGTGTGGCCATCGCGCCGACGGCCACCATCTCCAACATCATCGGCGTGGACGCCTCGATCGAGCCCTGCTTCGGCAACATCGCCGTCAAGTCCAACCTGTCCGGCGAGTTCACCGTGGTCAACGAGTACCTGGTCCGAGATCTGAAACGCCTGGGGCTGTGGGACAGCGTGATGGTGTCGGACCTGAAGCACTTCGACGGTTCGCTGCGCAAGATCGACCGTGTCCCCGAGGATCTGAAGCAGCTCTACGCCACCGCCTTCGAGGTCGAGCCGGCCTGGCTGGTCGAGGCGGCGTCCCGCCGTCAGAAATGGATCGACCAGGCCCAGTCGCTGAACATCTACATGGCGGGTGCGTCCGGTCGCAAGCTCGACGAGACTTACCGTCTGGCCTGGCTGCGTGGTCTGAAGACGACCTATTACCTGCGCACGGTCGGTGCCACCCATGCCGAGAAGTCGACGGTGAACCCGGGCGCCCTGAACGCCGTGTCCATGGCGGGGGGGAGCGTGTCGATGGCGGCCTCCGAGGCGATCGCCGTGCCGGCCACCGACGCGCAGTTCTGCTCGATCGACAACCCTGACTGCGAAGCGTGCCAGTGATCGGGTTGGGTGGGCCTTCGACGCCCCGGGCGCGTGGTCTTGTTTGATGCCGGTGCCGCAGGGAGTGCATCCCGGTGATGCCATGATGTGGGTTGGCGTGACGCGCGAGCGCGTGATGCATGTCGACGCTGCAAGTCTGTATTGATAGAGAGGAAGGTCATTTCATGCTGGTATGGGAAGACAGTGTTTCTTCCAGGCCCTCGCGTCCGGCTGTTGGCGTGCCGGACCTGTCGCCTGTGATGCCCGGGCCTGCCTTGCCATCGGCGCCGGTCGCGCGCGCCGGGGCCGTCGCAAGCCCTGAGCCCAGGCGCGCGGACGCTGCTGCGGCGCCGGTGCGCGCGGGCACGGGCCTTGATCCAGCCGGCAATCGGCGTGTGAACGTGGCTGACAAGCGCATCATCAACGGCCAGACCGATGTCAACCAGCTGGTGCCCTTCAAGTACAAGTGGGCCTGGGAAAAGTATCTCGCCACCTGCGCCAACCACTGGATGCCGCAGGAGATCAACATGTCGCGCGACATCGCGACCTGGAAGGACCCGAACGGCCTGACCGAGGACGAGCGGCGCATCGTCAAGCGCAACCTCGGCTTCTTCGTGACAGCCGATTCGCTGGCGGCCAACAACATCACGCTGGGCACTTACCGCCACATCACGGCGCCCGAGTGCCGCCAGTTCCTGCTGCGTCAGGCCTTCGAGGAGGCGATCCACACCCACGCCTACCAGTACATCGTCGAGTCGCTGGGGCTGGACGAAAGCGAGATCTTCAACGCCTACCACGAGGTCTCGTCGATCCGCGACAAGGACGAGTTCCTGATCCCGTTCATCGACGCGATCATGGACCCGAACTTCCGCACCGGCACACCCGAGGCCGATCAGACGCTGCTGAAGAGCCTGATCGTCTTTGCCTGTCTGATGGAAGGCCTGTTCTTCTACGTCGGTTTCACGCAGATCCTGGCGCTTGGCCGTCAGAACAAGATGACGGGTGCGGCGGAACAGTACCAGTACATCCTGCGTGACGAGTCGATGCACTGCAACTTCGGCATCGACCTGATCAACGCGATCAAGCTCGAGAACCCGCAGTTGTGGACCGCCGAGTTCAAGGCCGAGATCAAGGCACTGTTCCTCAAGGCCGTTGACCTCGAGTACCGCTATGCCGAGGACACGATGCCGCGAGGCGTGCTGGGGCTCAATGCGTCGATGTTCAAGGGCTACCTGCGCTACATCGCCAATCGGCGTGCCGTCCAGATCGGACTCGAGGCGTTGTTCCCGAACGAGGAGAACCCCTTCCCCTGGATGAGCGAGATGATCGACCTGAAGAAGGAGCGCAACTTCTTCGAGACACGTGTCATCGAGTATCAGACGGGCGGCGCTCTGTCCTGGGACTGAAACTCTGGCTCGAGATCAATCCCTCGCCTGCATTCTCCATCCCTGGGCCGCATGCGCCTTGTGCCTCGACATCGAGATCGGTCGGGTGGTGAATCACCGCGCACCCAGCGTGCGCGGTGAGCATTGCAACTTGCTTTAGGAGATCGTGATGGCTACAGCGAAGAAGGCCGCCCCGGCCAAGAAGGTCGCCGCGAAGAAGGCCGCGCCCGCGAAGAAGGCGGCAGCGGCCAAGGAGACCACCGTCGCCGTGAAGAAGGCGGCACCGGCGAAGAAGGCGGCCGCAGCGCCGAAGACGGTGGCGGTGAAGAAGGTGGCGGCCGTCGCAGCCAAGAAGGCGGCTGCCCCTGCGAAGAAGACGGCGGTGACCGCGGCAACCCAGGCAGCCGCGCCCGCGGCAGCGCCAGCCCCGGCCAAGAAGGCGTCGACGCCCAAGACCTCGGCGCCCGCGAAGACTCCGGCGCCCGCCAAGAAGGCGGCAGCCACCAAGAAAGCCGCGGCAGCGGCGCCGAAGTCCAGCGCGGTGAAGGCTGCGGCGCCTGCCAAGAAGGCCCCTGCGCCGAAGAAGGCGGCGCCTGTGGCCGCACCCGCACCGGCTCCGGCGCCCGCGGCGCCGGCCGGCAAGAAGACGCAGGGCGCGAAGACGTCACTGAGCCCTTCGGCCGCCTGGCCGTTTCCGACAGGCGAAAAGCCCTGATCCCGCGGAGGATCGCACCGGACCGCTGGAAGGCGGTCCCGGATCGAACCGCCGTTTTCCAAAGTTGCTTGGGGTGTCCCCGCGCGGATGCCCTGCCTCGACGACGCGGCAGGGCGCCGTTGAGGTTGGGGCCGCTTCAGCCCTGGGTGAAGTCAGCGGGCACCTGGTGGTTCTGCCCGCCCCGACAGGCGATCTTCAGTGCCCCCAGGCGGTTGCCCAGCGCCGCGCAGCGCTGCAGCGGCCAGCCTCTTTCCAGGCCGTACAGCAGGGCTGCGCGGAAGGCGTCGCCGCAACCGGTCGGATCGACCACCGCCGCAGCGGTTTCCCCCGCGAGGTGCGTACGCACGCCTTGCTCCCAGACTTCACAGCCCTGAGAGCCCAGCGTGACGACCACGCCTTTCAGGTGTGAGCGAGACAGCGACTCGAGGCTGTGACCGGTGCGGTCGCACAGCATCTTTGCCTCGTAGTCGTTGAGGGCGACCCAACTCGCCTGATCGACGAAGGTGCGCAGTTCCTGGCCGTCGAACATCGGCAGGCCTTGCCCCGGGTCGAAGATGAAGGGGATCCCGGCGCGTGACAACTGCTCGGCGTGCAGCCACATCGCGTCGCGTCCGTCCGGGGCGATGATGGCCAGGCGTACATCGGACCGCGCAGGCACCGGGACCGTGCCGGCCATCTGCATCGCACCGGGGTGGAAAGCGGTGATCTGGTTGTTGTCGACGTCGGTGATGATGATCGCCTGCGCCGTGTAGTGATCGTTCATCACGGTCACGAGCGAATCATCGACGCCCCATCCGCGGATCCTGGCGAGGTAGTCGGCGCCGTCGTTGCCCAGGGCGGCCATGATCACGGGCTCGCCGCCGAGCTGGCGCAGGGAGTAGGCGATGTTCCCGGCGCAGCCTCCGAACTCCCGTCGCAGGTCGGGCACGAGGAAGGCGACGTTCAGGATGTGCAACTGGTCCGGCAGGATCTGCTGGCTGAATCGACCAGGGAAGTTCGTGATGGTGTCGAAGGCGAGGGATCCACAGATCAGCGCGGGCATGGGTGCTCCGGAGCGGGGAAAGTGATGCGAGACCCGGGCGACCTGCGATAGGGATGGATCCTTTGCAGGGCATCCGTCTGCGGCCGTGTGCTCACGGGTAGAAGAGCTCGATGGTATAGCCTGTCACGCCACGCGGCCCGGTGTCGAGCACGGCCTGCAGTGTCAGTTCCTGTCCTGCGGCGAGGCTGCGCGATCGCGATCCGAAATCGGCTGGCTGCAGCACCTTGCGGGCCACGAGCTGGCCGTTGGCATCGGTCAGCGTCAGGTCGACCGACGGCATCGCGATGGGTGATGCATCCCGGTTGCGCAGGCGGGTGGTCAGCCGATGGATGGATCCTGCGAGGTGATGGAACTCCGTCGACTCCACGCTCAGCAGCGACAGCCGTCGGGGTGGCTCGATCCGGCACTCGGCGATCACGCACATCACCTCCACCAGGGGCCTGAGCATCGGTGCGCGCTGGCCGATCGGGTCGTGCCAGGCCACGAGCATCTGCAGCCCCAGCGCAAACCCCGAGAAAGCGGCCGTCGCGCCCCAGGCCAGTCGCGCCTCATCGGACATCGGCGAGAGCCTCCGCCCGATCCGGCGCGAGAACGGCAGTGCATCCGAGCCTGCAGCGGAGGAGGACGTGGCCGGCTTCGTTGCCGACCCGGCTTCGGGGAGGTTCTGTCGTGCCGCGTCGTCGGCCGCCTGGGCCGAGCGATCGTCCTCGCGGCTGATCTCCGGGCGGCTCTGTGGCATGGCCGGCGCGATCGCTGACTCCTGGGCGTCCGCTCGGGACGGTCGCGCCGCGGCAGTCGCGGCAGGAGGCGACTGTGCCGTCAACCGCGCACGCAGCCCGGGCCGTTCGGACGGCGGGGTCTGCCCCTCGGACGATGGGGGCGCCGGTGGCCTCGCCGTCGCCCGCGCCGCAGGAGAAGGCGCAGGCGCAGGCGCTGCCCCGCGCCCCAGGTCGACCATCGACTCCAGGGCCTTGAAGACCTCGTTGCAGCGGCCGCACCTCACCCAGCCATCGGCCTGCCGCAACTGCGCATCCGCGACCCGGAAGGTCGTCATGCAGCGCGTGCAGCGTGTGGCCAGGGTCATGGCGGGTTCAGAAAGACGGCGGTTCAGCCCGTCCCGATCTGACGCGTGCTTCGGGTTCGAGTGCCGATGGCCCCGCCGGCAGCGCAGTGCATCACGCGGGGGGCCGTCGGCCGGCCAGCAGCGACCAGCCATCCTCGCTGTCGAGCACGTCCAGCGCGAGGTAAGGGGCGTAGGTGTCGATCAGTTCAGCGGCCTGTCGGTCCAGCAGTCCTGCCAGGACGAGCCATCCGCCAGGGGCCACATGCCCGCACAGCAAGGGGGCCAGCAGCTTCAGCGGGGAGGCCAGGATGTTGGCCAGCACGACATCGTGCACACCCTCGGCGAGCACGGGCAAGCCTGCCTGCAGCGTCACACCGTTGGCGCGGGCGTTGTCGCGCGTGGCCGTGACCGCGGCAGCATCGATGTCGACTGCGACCACCTGGTCGGCGCCATGCAGAGCCGCCGCGATGGCCAGGATGCCCGAGCCGCATCCGTAATCGAGCACGCTGGACCACCCGGGCGACGTCGGCGCGTGGTGCGCGATCCAGCGCAGGCACATCCGTGTCGTCGGATGGGAGCCGGTCCCGAAAGCCAGGCCGGGATCGAGTCGGATCATGCGTCGGGCGGCCACCGGGGCTTGATGCCAGGTCGGCACGATCCAGAAATCCCCGGTGACGGCCACCGGTTCGAACTGCGACTGCGTCAAGCGCACCCAGTCCTGTTCCTGGACGGCCTCGATCGACACGAGATGCAGGTCGGCCGCCCAGGGCTGACCCAACAAGACGGCGGCGGCCTGCGTGGTCGACTCCTCGTCCTCGAACAGCGCACGCAGCGTGGAGCGCTGCCAGCCCGGGCCCGGCGCCGGCATGCCCGGCTCTCCGAAGAGCGCTTGCTCCTGCGGGCTGCCCGCGTCGGCATCCTCGACCGAGACCGACAGCGCTTCCAGGGCGTCGCTGAGCAGGTCGCTCGCCTGCTCGACCCGGTCTTGCGCGACCTGAAGCACCAGTTCGAACATCATGTCTGTCGGCTCGCGCTCATTTCTTGCGCTGGCCGAGCCAGCTTTCCAGGTAGTGGATGCTGGTGCCGCCGGCACAGAAGCCCGAGTCGACCATCAGGTCGCGATGCAGCGGGACGTTGGTCTGTATGCCCTCCACCACCGTCTCCATCAGTGCCGTGCGCATGCGCGCCAAAGCCTGTTCGCGGGTGTCGCCGTGGACGATGATCTTGCCGATCATCGAGTCGTAGTGCGGTGGAACGACGTAGTTGGTGTAGGCATGCGAGTCCACCCGTACCCCGGGACCACCGGGCGAGTGCCACATCGAGATGCGGCCTGGCGAAGGTGCGAAGGTGTACGGGTGCTCGGCGTTGACGCGGCATTCGATCGCGTGGCCGCGCAACTGCACCGCGCGCTGGTTGAAGGGGAGTTTCTCGCCGGCGGCGATGCGGATCTGCATCTGCACGATGTCGATCCCGGTGACCAGTTCGGTCACCGGATGTTCGACCTGCACCCGCGTGTTCATCTCGATGAAGTAGAACTCGCCGTTCTCGTAGAGGAATTCGAACGTCCCCGCACCGCGGTAGCCGATCTTCAGGCAGGCCGAGGCGCAGCGGTCGCCGATCTTGTCGATGGTGCGACGCGGGATGCCGGGCGCCGGGGCTTCCTCGATGATCTTCTGGTGCCGGCGCTGCATCGAACAGTCACGCTCGCCCAGCCATACCGCGCCGCGCTGGCCGTCGGCCAGCACCTGGATTTCGACGTGTCGCGGGTTCTCGAGAAACTTCTCCATGTAGACCGACGGGTTGCCGAAGGCCGCACCCGCTTCGGTACGTGTGGTCTGTACGGCATGCAGCAGCGCGGCTTCGGTGTGCACCACGCGCATGCCGCGGCCACCTCCACCCCCCGAGGCCTTGATGATCACCGGGTAGCCGATGGCGCGTGCGATGCGGACGATCTCCTTCGGATCCTCGGGCAGTGCACCCTCGGAGCCAGGCACGCAGGGCACCCCCGACTTGATCATCGCCTGCTTGGCGGAAACCTTGTCGCCCATCAGGCGGATGGCCTCGGGCGTGGGCCCGATGAAGACGAAGCCGCTCTTCTCGACCCGCTCGGCGAAGTCGGCGTTCTCGCTGAGGAAGCCGTAGCCAGGATGGATCGCCTCGGCATCGGTGACTTCCGCCGTCGAGATGATGGCCGGCATGTTCAGGTAGCTCTGCGACGAGGGCGCAGGCCCGATGCACACCGCCTCGTCGGCCAGTCGCACGTACTTGGCGTCGCGGTCTGCCTCGGAGTACACCACCACCGACTTGATGCCCATCTCGCGGCAGGCCCGCTGGATGCGCAGGGCGATTTCGCCGCGGTTGGCAATCAGGATCTTCTTGAACATGGCGCCCCGATCCGGCCGTGTGCGCAGTGACAGACTCATTCGACGACGAACAGGGGTTGCCCGTACTCGACGGCCTGTCCGTTCTCGCAGAGGATGCGGACGATCGTGCCGCCGATGTCGGCTTCGATCTCGTTCATGATCTTCATCGCCTCGATGATGCACACCGGCTCACCCGGCTTGACCACGGAGCCGACGTCGACGAAGGACTTGGCTCCCGGGCTGGCCGACCGGTAGAAGGTGCCCACCATCGGTGACTTGATCATCCGTCCGGCATCCGGGGGCGCTGCAGGCGCTGAGGACGGGGCCGCAGACGCGGGTGGCACCGCGGCCGACGATGACTCGGACGACGTCGCCGGCGCCGCGACCACGTGCATGGCGGGGGCCGTGGGCACCATCGCGACCGGCGAGGCCTTGACGATACGAACCTTGCCCTCGGCCTCGGTGATCTCGAGTTCGGTGATGCTCGATTCCGACACGAGGTCGACGAGCGCCTTCAGCTTGCGCAGATCCATGGTTTGTCAGTGTTGGGTATGGCTGCGGGTCGGGATGCCGCTTGGCCCGCACCCTGCAACGGCCTCGTCGTCGAGGCCGTGAACCGGGCGGGTGGTGTCCGTATGCTCGATTGAGACGCGTACGGTGATGAAAGGACGCCAAAGAACGACATCCGGGGACGATCTCCGCCGAGAACGCATTCCACTTGATCCTCGGCCACAGCCGGGGGACTGCCGTCGCAGGCGGCGACGCGAGGGCGCCTTCCTGTCGAAAGTGGCCGCACTTTACGCCAGTTTCGACGCGATTCGATGACGGTTCATGCGTACATGCGGCGCGATATCGGTGAATGGCCCGCGAACGGGATCACAGCGAATTCGCCCACTGCTCGAGTTCGGCGCGGTGTGTCTGACCTAGCTTGCGTTGCACGACACGGCCCTGTCGGTCGAACACCGCGGTGAATGGCAGCGCGCCACGCTCGTTGCCGAGTTGCCGGCTGAGGTCCGTGCCTTCCAGTCCGGCCAGGCCGATGTGAAAGGACAGGGGCTGTTTCGCAAGGAAAGCCGCGACCGCACGCGGGCTGTCCACGGCCAGTCCGACCACCTGCCAGCCGCGGCCGGACCAGTCGCGGTGGAAAGCCTCGAGGTCGGGCAACTCCTCGATACAGGGTGGGCACCACGTCGCCCAGAAGTTCAGCACCAGCGGGCGCCCCCACAGCGTGGCCATCTGCAGTGTGCTGCCGTCCGGGCGTGGGAAACCCAGGTTCCACGGCGCTTGATCGAGGACCGCAGCCTGTGCCTGGTCGCGCTGCTGCTGCCAGACCAGGCCCCCCAGGGCGCCGGCGAAACCGACACCGCCGAACAGCAGCAGCGATCGACGGGAAGGCCTGTTCTGGGTGTTCATGAAGACTCCCCGGGGCGGGTCGTGCCCGCATGTGGTGCGGTGGCGTGGCTTTCGGCCTCGTCTTGCGCGCCATCGGCATCCTGCATGCGCCGCTGCAAGGCCTGGATCTCGCCACGCCAGGTCCGTCCCCTGGCGTCGGGTTTGAGCGCACCGCGCAGCGCATCATGGTCGCGGATCGTCAGATGCACCGGCACGGGCTCGCCGAACGCGGGGCAGGGCGCGTAGACCGTCAGGACGTCGATCTCCTGGCCTGCGTCCTCCCGCGTGTGCACCTCGAAGCGCAGGCCCTGGTTCAGCAGTTCGATCTCCGCGGACTTCGGATCGTCGCAGTACAGGTCGAGATGGATGGCCGACCGTCGCGTGGCGGTGCCGCGCCAGACGGCACCACCGAGGTGCGGCCGGAACGGTGCCAGCCGTGCCATCCACTGCTGGGCGATGCCGCGCAGCACCGCGAGTTCGCTCGGCTGGGTGTCGGCATGGAAGACTTCGATCTGCGTGCGCACCTCGTCTTCGATCTGCTCGTTGCTGGGCATCTGCGCGCGCGCCGCGCCGCTGCGTCGGGTCAGCGCGCGTGCCGCCTTGTGGCGGGCAGCGCCGTATTCGAGGCCGCTGTCGAGCACCAGGCGAGCGGCTTCGGCGGCGATTTCCGCGGTCAGGGTGGATGAGGACATCGGCAGACGCCAGCAGATCGGGGTTGGAGGAGGGTGAGAACACAGACGCAAGCCGCGCCCGCTGGCGCGTGGCTGCCGCTCGGATCGGCCGGCCGGAACCGGACAACGGTGGCCCTGACGACGTGGTCGATCATGGCAGATCGACCGCACCCATGCGCGCAACGATGGTTGCGGTGCGACCGTCCAGATAAGCCGAGCGGGGTTGTTGTTCGTAGCGTTTGGGTGCCGGCAGCAGCACGGCCAGTCGGGCCGCCTGTGCTGCGCTCAGGCGCGAGGCGGTGGTGCGGAAGTGACGCTGCGCCGCGGCCTCGGCGCCGAAGACGCCTTCGCCCCATTCCACGCTGTTCAGGTAGATCTCGAGCAGTCGTCGCTTGGGCAGCAAGGTCTCGAGCATCATCGTGATGACGAACTCCTGTGCCTTGCGCGGCACCGTGCGCTCGCCCGACAGGAACAGGTTCTTGGCCAATTGCTGGCTGATGGTGGAACCGCCGACCAGGCGCGTCGCCGCGGTCGAGGCGCGCATGGGGCGCTTGGATGCGTCGGTCTGCGAGCGCGCCAGCGTGCGCTGATTGCGCTCCCAAGCCGCTTCGATCGATTCCCAGTCGACGCCGCCGTGACGCGCGAAGTCTGCGTCCTCGCTGGCGATCACCGCACGCTGCAGTTGCGTCGAGATCCGTGGCAGGTCCATCCATTGCCGGCGCCATGCCGACAGGTGGCCGTGCCGCTGCAGCAGTCGCCAGGCCTCGCTGCGCTGGAAGGCGGTGGACGAGGGGTCGACGAAGCGCATGGCGGCGATGCGCAGGGCGAAGGCGGCTTGCAGCGACAGGCCGCACAGCAGCAGCAGGGCCGCCAGCCTCGCCACGGACGGCATCCATGCTCGGTGTCGACGGTTGTGGGGCGTGGGCATGGCCGGTGGGCGCATCCAGGCAGGGGCCAGCCGCGGCTCAGCGTGCCGGTGCCACGCCGACCGACGTGTCGAGCACGGCATCCCGGGTGAAGCGGAAGCGCGCGGTGACCACCAGTTGATCGGTCTCTCGCAGCATCGCGGCGCTGAACAGGCCGTAGGGCGCGGCAGCGCGCACGATCGCCACCGCGCGCTGGTTCAATCCCGGAGTCTGGGAAGGGTCGACGATCTCGGTGTCGACCACCCGTCCGGCCGCATCCACGGTGATGTGCATGGTGAGTTCACCATAGAGCTTGCGGCCGTCGATCTCGGGGAAGTCGCGCGTGCCGCGGTCCTCGATGCGCCGACGCAGCGCGTCGTAGTAGGACGCGTAGACCGCTTCGCGGGTGGCCGGGCTGACGAAGCGGCGCCTGGGGCGGGCGTTTTCCTCCTGGATGCGCTTCTCGATCTCGGCGATCTGGCGCACGCGGTGCATGCGGCGTTCCCGTTCGGCCTGGGCCTGCGGCGTGCCTCCGGGGCTGGGCATCTCGGCCAGCAGCATCGTCGCTTCGCGCTGAAGGCGGGCGAGCAGCCGCATCTGCTCCTGTTGCAGGCGCTCGATGCGCTGGCGCGCGTCTTCGGCCGCATCGCCGATCCGGGCTTCGGGGGACGGGGGCAGAGGTGACGTCGCGCGGCCCTGCGCCGCGTCGCCGCCGCCGGCCAGGTTCACCTGCGCGATGGCCTGCGCCTGCGGTGGTGGCTCGGCCGAGCGCGTGTTGACCAGGATGACCTCCAGTGGTGTGTCGGCCAGCAGCCGCTGGAAACCTTCGGGGTCGACGAAGCGTATCGTCAGCAGCGCGCCATGCGCTGCCAGCGACAGACCGAGCGCCCAGTGCAGGGCCTTCATCGACGGGGCCCCGCCCAGGCCGCCTCGCCCACGGCTCGGAGCCGATGCAGCGCCTGACCCGCCCGAAGCCTGCGCGGGACGACGGCAGACAGGCGCCGGCGCGCCGGGGGCTCGAGACGGCAGGTCGCCACGGTCTGCTCCTGCGGGCGCGGGGCCTTGCGCTCCGAGCTGTGCTCAGGGCGCGGCAGCGGGTGCCGGTGGCACCGCGGCCTCCTGTCCGTCGACCGCAGGCGCCGGGGTCGGCGCGCCCGTGTCTGCGGCTTCGACATCGATGGCCAGCGCCAGGGGCCCGGCCCCGGCCCCGGCCTCGTCTTCCTCGAGGTCTTCGGGCGCGGGCGCCGCCGCCGCCACGTCGTCGAGCCGCCGCAGCAGCGTGCCCCAGACATCGAGCGTCAGCAGGTCGCAGCCCGTCAGCCGGATGCGCACGCGTGCGCCGCGCGGCAGCGACTCGGTGCCCACGGCGCGCAGCACCAGCGGCAAGGTGTCGGCGCGCACCAGGCCGTCCTTCATCACGGCGGCGTCGAGTTCGTCCACACCCTGCTGCTCGATCCAGCGCAGGGTCCAGAACCGCTCGATGGCGTTCTGGAAGGCGCCGTAGGCGCTGTACGCACCGTCGAACCCGGAGATGATCGAGAACAGCGTGGCGTCGCGCGGCTTGAAGGGCGCGGCCAGCGCGGCGGTGGCGCCGTGGCGGGCGCAGGCCACGATCTGCCACTGGTTGACCAGATCGACGTAGCGCCGCAGCGGCGACGTGGCCCAGGTGTATTGCGCCACACCCATGCCGGCGTGGGGCATGGGCTTGGTGCCCATGCGTACCTTGACGCCGGGCAGCAGGCTCGCCTGGCTGCGGTAGATGCCTGGCACCCCGAAGCTGGCCAGCCAGCCGCCCCAGTGGCTGTTGGCCAGGATCATGGCCTCGGCGACGATCAGGTCCAGTGGCGCGCCGCGCTGGCGCGTGCCGATGGTCACCTGCTCGCTACCGTCAGGCAGGCCGGCGCCGGATGGCGCGTCGTCGCCCCGTGTCAGCGCGAACGTGTAGTCGGGCCGGTTGAAGTTCTCGGGCTTGCCACGCACCAGCTCACGCTGTGCCTTCAGGTGGCGGGCCAGACGGAAGGCGAAGCCGAGTTCGGCCGGAAACGGGTGTTCGGCGGGCACCGCCCCGGTCAGCGAGGCCTCGGTCACGACCCCATCGAGGCGGTCGTGGCGCAGGTTCGCGACGATGGGCACGCGCTCGATGCGCGTGTCGCGCGAGCGGATCTCGAGCGTGGTCTCGTCCAGCGTGACATACAGGCTGACGGCCGGGCAGTCGCGGCCTTCGGTCAAGGTGTAGGCCTGCACCACCTCGTCGGGCAGCATGGTGATCTTGCCGCCGGGCATGTAGACCGTGGACAGACGATCCCGGGCAACCTTGTCCACCGGCGAGTCCGGCTGGATCGCCAGCGCGGGCGCGGCGATGTGGACACCGAAGACGACCGTGCCTGTGCCCAGCCCCTGCACCGACAGCGCATCGTCGATCTCGGTGGTGTGGCTGTCGTCGATGGAGAAGGCCTGCACGGTGGCCAGCGGCAGGTCCGCGGGTGCCGCCGGCGCACTGAGCGTGGGGAAGTCCGTGCCGCGCGGGAACTGCTCGAACAGGAAGCGCCGCCAGTGGAACTGATAAGGGCTGTCGATCGCACCTGCGGACTTCAGCAGTTCCAGCGGGGGGCGCTGGGCCTGTCGGGAGGCCTCCACCACGGCCTTGTACTCGGGGGCGTTCTTGTCAGGTTTGAACAGGATGCGGTAGAGCTGATCGCGCACCGGTGGCGGGCAGGTGCCTGCGGCCAGCTCTGCGGCCCAGGCCGAGATCTGCTCGGTCTGCTGGCGCTTGCGCTCGATGGCCAGCAGCGCGGCCTTGACCGTTTCCTCCGGCGCCTTGCGGAACACGCCCTTGCCGACGCGCCGGAAGTAGTGCGGCGCCTCGAACAGTCGGAACAGCGCCGCCGCCTGGTGCTCGGGCCCGGCGGAGGCGTCGAAATAGTCGCGCGCGAACTCGCCGAAGCCGAAATCCGCCTCGGGCGCGAACTCCCAGGCCAGGTCGAGGTCGATGTCCAGGGCCAGTCGTTGACCGGCTTCGATCAGATCGGCGGGCGCCGGCCGGGCGAAGCGCAGCAGGATGTGCGCCGCCTTGACCTTGACCCGCTTGCCCGAGTCGAGCTCCACCTGCACCGAGGCATCGGACTCGGACAGCACACGTCCCGACAGGAATTTGCCGGCTTCTTCGAACAAGGCATACATCGGGCCGGATTGTGACCGCCCTGGGGCCGCCAGCGGTCGTCAGGGGAGCGTTGGCGCAGGTTTTCAGACGGTCATCCCGCCACCGACCTCGATCACGGCACCGTTGACATAGCTGGCCTCGTCGCTGGCGAGGAAGGCGTAGACGTTGGCGATCTCGTCGGGCTGCGCCAGGCGCCCGAGCGGCACCTTGGCGCGCATCTGCTCCAGCACCCGCTCGGGGATGGTGTCGAGGATCGGCGTCTGCACGAAGCCCGGCGCCACGGCGTTCACGCGCACGCCCTTGGG
>JBMTXX010000035.1:0-20018 GCA_049453935.1 Rubrivivax sp. | reverse complement strand
CCCAGTCGCCGATGTTGACGATGTCGGCCACGGCACCCATGGTGCAGAAATGCGTGCGCTGCGCGACCGCGCCGAAGACCAAGGCGATGGCGAACGCCGCCCAGAGCACCTGGGTCGTGAGGATGGAAACGTCGAGGTCCTGCATCGGATCGGACGGATTTGCATGGACCGCGTAACGTCAAAGGGCAGACGGGACACGTCTGCCGCTGCGGTCAGGTGATGCTCCGTCGGGCTATTTCAGACTCGGCAGCCGCTGACGCCCAACCAAGGCGGCCTCGGAGTTGGGGTAGCTCTTGATCAGCCCCTCGATGGTGCGGCGGGCACCTGTGCGGTCCTTCAGTTCCAGCTGACTGGTGGACATGGCGAGCATGGCGTCGGGTGCCCGTGGATGAGCAGGCGCCTCGGCGACGAACTGCCGGAAGAATTCGACGGCGTCCTTGTGCGAACGGCCACCGAAATGCGCACTGCCCAGACCATATCGCGCCGCGTGGATGAACCCGCTGCCGGGGTATCTGCGCAGCAACAAGTCGAACGCCTGAACCGCTTTGTCGAAGGCATTGGCGCGCAGTTGGGCGACCGCTTCCTCGTACAGGCGCTTTTCCTCCTGAACGGCCTGGAACTCCTCGCCATCCAACGTGACCTTCAAGGGTTCGAGCACGCGCAGGCGGTCATCGAAGCCCGTCACGGTGGTCTCGATCGTACCGATCCGGGTCTCATACCCTGCCACGCGCTCAGCGGAAGAACTTGCGCGCTCGACGGCGGCCAGGACCCGCTCGCCAAACGCCGTCATCCGGCCTTCCACATCACCGATGCGGGTGTCGATCGCGAACACACGCTTGTCCACCCCGTCGACGCGCCCGTTCAACGCCAGGTCGCGCGTGGACGCCGCTTCGAGCCCCGACTCGAGTTCCTTCACACGGCCGGCGGTTTCCGCCTGCCGCTGGTCGGTCGCCGTGAGCCCGGCACGAACCTCGCCGATCTGCTGCTGCGCTTGCGCCAGCCGCCCATCCGTCTCCACGGCTCGTTCGTCGACGAACACCAGACGCTGATCGACCTCGGCCAAACGGGCGGTCAAACCGACGACCCGACCATCGACAGCGTTCAACAGGTTCTCGTTGCCCAGCGCCCGCGCCTCGATCGCCTGCACCCGACCGTCCATCGCATCGGAACGCGCGGCCATCACGAGCGATCGTTCCTCCAGCCCATCGGCGCGCTTGACCGTGACGCCCAACAGGCTGTCGACCCCGCCCAGACGGGCGTCAGTGAGCCCGATGCGCTCGTCCAGCTTGGCGATCCGGGCGTCCGCCCCGTCGGCGCGGCTGTCGATCAGCTTGATGCGGCCGTCGAGGGTAGCCAACTTCCCGTCGGTCTGCCCCAGGCGCCCATCCAACATGACCACGCGGCTGTCGATCTCGCCGGCCCGCACATCGACCGCCTGCAGGCGGCTGTCGGTGGCCCGAAGACCTTGGTCGAACAGGGACAGTCGCTCGTCGATCGACCGTGCGCTGATGTCGTGCGCGGCCACACGGTCGCCGATGGAACCCAGATCGTTGCGCAGCGACACCAGCGTTTGCTCGACACCGACCAGTCGCTCGCTCTGCACGCCGGTGGCCGTTCTGGCGGCCTGCAAATCCTGCCCGACCGACTGGATCCGTGCGTCCGTGTCCGCTCGAAGCCGATCAAGATCCGCCGCGATCTGATCCGAGCGATCCCTCTGCGCCCGAAGATCGGACTGGAGTTTTTCCGCCACGTCGTAGAGGTCGGTCTGAACGTCCAGCCGCGCAGATACGCGGTCGACCGCTTGCTGCAGTTGTGTGCCCAGGGTCTGCTGACGCGCCCCCATGTCACCCTGCACGCGCTCGACCGCCGCCACCCGGTCAGTGGCCTTCCTGAGCGACTCGCTCTGGGTCTTGCGGAGTTCCTCGACCTCTCGCTCGAGTTGCTCCTGACGCCCGCGCAACTGCGCCTGCTCGCCCCGCAGTGCCTCGATCTGGTTGTTCAGATCGAGGAAGCTGCGTCTGAGCGCGGTCACCGTGCCGTCGAATTGCCGCACCTCTGCCGAGAGCAGTTCCTTGAACTGGGCGGCCATCTGGGCACGCGCCTGTGCGCCCGATTGGGACGCAGCGGCCATCGCCTCGGCATAGCGCGCCTGTGCCGCCTGCTCGACCTCGGCGATGCGCGCGCGCAATTCGATGATCGCGCGTCGGGCGTCGGTGTCCTCGGACTTGAACAACTGCGCCGATGCCGCCAGCGGGACAAGGCCGACCGACAGCGCCAGGACGGCGACCCGCAGCGCCGACCAACGCACCGAAGTCGCCGCTGGACTCACGGCCGATCCTTCAGCTCCGCGCGGCGGTTCTGCGACCACGCGGTCTCGTCCGACCCGAGAACGGCTGGTCGCTCCTCGCCGAAGCTCACCGCCTCGAGTTGCTCCTCGCCTGCACCCAGCAACACGAGCGAGCGTGCCACCGCCTCCGCGCGCTTCTGGCCCAGCGCGAGGTTGTACTCCCGACCGCCCCGCTCGTCGGTATGGCCTTCGATGACCAGACGGCGCTCGCGATCGGTGGTCAGCAAGCGCGCGTGGCCATCGATGACCGGACGTGCGTCTTCACGGACGACAAAGCTGTCGAAATCGAAGTAGACGACCCGGCCCACGCCCTGCAGCATCTCGGCGGTCAAAGCATCGCGCTGTGCCTGTGCGGCCGCTGCCGAAGCCGCAGACGTACCTCCCGCACCGAAGGCACCACCTGCCCCCATGCCGGCACCGCTTCCGAACGCGCCGCCCGTGCTGCCAGCGCCGCCACCCATGCCCGAGCCGCTGCCTGCACCTGAACCGGCAGAACCCCACGACCCGCCACTGCCGGCAAGCCCCGAGGTTCCGCCACCCATGGCGCCTCCGCCCATGCCCATGCCCGCACTGCCCATACCGCCGGAGCCCATGCCTGCGCTGCCCATGCCGGAAGCCCCAGTGCCCATGCCACTGGAGCTCCCAAATGCGCCGCTGGAGCCCACAGAGCCGGCCGAGCCCGCTGCACCGTTGCCAGCACCAGGCGCTCCTGCTCGGCCGATCGGGCTGACCGACGCCGTTCCGATGTCAACCGTGGCCACACCTCGGGACCCGGCGGCGCTCGTCGCCCCCTCCGGCAGCACCGGCACCGGAGAACGAGACTCCACCGGCGGATCGTCCAGCTTGACGGACGACCCGCAGGCCGCGAGCATCGCCACGACGGCCACGGTGAGGGAGGTTCTGACTAGTGCGCGCATCGGTGGGTTCTCCAGAGTTGAGAGGGGTGGGTCAAGGGAACACTGGGCGTCGACTGCAGGACGGTCAACGGCCGAACGGGCCCCAGGCGGGTTCTCGCGCATCGGCCCCGGCATCGGCAAGCCGGGTGCGGACCTTGCCGTCCAACGTCGTGGTCATCAAGGCGCCGCGACCCTGGATACGGGTGGCGTAGAGGATCAGACGCCCGTTCGGCGCGAAGCTCGGGCTTTCGTCGTGCGCCGTGTCCGTCAGCGTACTGATCGTGCCACGCGCCAAGTCGAGCGTGCTCAATCGGAACGCGCCTCCTTGGCGCGAAATGTATGCCAGCGTGCGCCCGTCGGGGCTGATGGCCGGGCTGATGTTGTAGCTGCCCCCGAAGGTCAGCCGTTCGGCGTCACCGCCCTCGATCGGAATCCGGTAGATCTGGGGGCCACCACCGCGATCGCTGACGAAGTAGACCGTCCTGCCATCGGGGCCGAAGACCGGCTCGGTGTCAATGGCCAGGCTGGTGGTCAGCCGCCGAGGCGTGCCGCCCACGCGCGGCAGCAGGTACAGCTGCGCCGTCGCATCGCGCGACAAGGTCAGCGCCAGTTGCTGGCCGTCCGGTGTCCAGGCGGGCGCGCTGTTGCTGCCGCGGAAATTCGCGACGAGGGTGCGTGTGCCGGTGGCGAGCGTCTGGAGCCAGACCGCCGCCTTCTGAGTCTCGAAACTGACGTAGGCCAGATCCCGCCCGTCGGGCGACCACGCGGGAGAGATGATGGCCTCGATGCTGCGCACCGCCACCTGCGCGTTCTGGCCATCGGCATCGGCCACGTGAAGGGAATGCGTCCTGCCTTGCCGGGTCACATAGGCGATCCGCGTGTTGAATGCGCCTCTCTCGCCCGTGAGTGCCTCATAGAGCTCGTCGGAGATGCGATGCGCGATCTGGCGCAGATCGAATTCGTCACCGGTCTGCGCCCGGGCGAAGAGGGTCTCGTTGCGGATGACATCCCAGAGCCGGTAGCGGACATCGAACTTGCCGCCACCGACCCGTGCGACCGAGCCGACCAGCAGCGCATCGGCGCCCTGAGCGCGCAGCGCGTCCTGGGGCAACGGCGTGCGTTCGTCCAGCGCCATGGCCGGCTTGAGCGTCGCAAAACTGCCGCTGCGCTCGAGGTTGGCACGCACCACCTCGGAAAGGGCCACCGGAACACCGTCTTCCCCGGAAAACGCGCCGATGGCCACAGGGATTCGCGTCGCGCCTACGCCCGAGATCTCGACTCTGAACTGCCCAAGAGCGGGCATGCACAGTCCGGCAGTCAAGGCTCCGGCAATTTCGCGTCGCGTCCACATACCCTGGATTCTAGGCCGGTCCGATGTCCGGGTCGCCGGGCCGGGGACAAGCTCGCGGGCCGCGGTGGACCTGTGGCTGCGCACGCGCAAGATAATCCGGCCTGACCCGCCCATCCCGTCCGACCCGCCTTCGCGCCCCGCTGCGCCAGCACAAGGCAAGGCAAGGGGCACCACCGAGGATCCGATCATGCCTTCGATCTCGCGCTTTCCCGTCCCCTCCCTGGACGACCTGCCGCAGGACCTACGGGACCGCATCCTCGAGGTGCAGGCCAAGGCGGGCTTCGTGCCCAACGTGTTTCTCGCACTTGCGCACCGTCCTGCGGAGTGGCGCGCCTTCGTCGCCTACCACGACGCACTCATGCTCAAGGAGGGCGGTCTCAGCAAGGGCGAGCGGGAGATGATCGTGGTGGCCACTTCGGCAGCCAATGACTGCCTGTATTGCGTCGTGGCACACGGCGCCATCCTGCGCGTCTACGAGAAAAAGCCTCTGATCGCCGACCAGGTGGCGGTCAACTGGCGCAAGGCCGACCTGACGCCGCGCGAGCGGGCCATGCTGAGCTTTGCGCTGAAGGTGTGCCAGCGCTCGCACGAGGTCGAGGAGGCGGACTTCACCGCGCTGCGCGAGCACGGCTTCTCGGACGAAGACGCCTGGGACATCGCGGCGATCACGGCCTTCTTCGGCATGTCCAACCGGCTGGCCAACACGCTGGGCATGCGGCCCAACGACGAGTTCTTCCTGATGGGGCGTGTTCCACGGTCACGCAGTTGACAGGCCGCCAGGCCACGCGCCAGGCCGGGTGCCACGCCAAGCCTGCCCGCACACTTTCACCATGACCCAGGCCCCCGTGTCCGCACCGCCAGACGCCAACCTCCACGACGCCCCAGTCAACGCCGGCGACAGTGTCGATCCGGACCGCTGGGCCGGGCACTCGCCGATGATGGCGCAGTACCTGCGCATCAAGGCCGACCATCCCGACACCCTCGTCTTCTACCGGATGGGGGACTTTTACGAGCTGTTCTACGACGACGCGCGCAAGGCCCACCGCCTGCTGGACATCACGCTGACCACGCGCGGACAGTCTGCGGGCGAGCCGGTGGTCATGGCCGGCGTACCGGTGCATGCGCTCGAGGCGCACCTGGCGCGCTTGCTCAAGTGTGGCGAATCGGTGGCCGTGGCCGAGCAGGTCGGCGAGGTCGGTGCCGGCAAGGGCCCTGTGGAGCGCAAGGTGGTGCGCGTGGTCACGCCGGGCACGGTCACCGACGCCGCGCTGCTGGCCGATCGTGCCGAGACGTTGGTGCTCGCCGTCTACCGCCAGCGCGCGACCTTCGGCCTGGCCTGGTTGGGCGTGGCCAGTGGCACGCTGGGCCTGACCGAGTGCGGCGAGCGCGAACTGCCCGGATGGCTGGCCAGGCTGGCCCCGGCGGAGTGGCTCCATGACGGCACGACAGCCATGGCAGCGGTGCCCGCCCTGCAGGCACTGCGCGGCGCCCGCACGTCGCGCCCGCCCTGGCAGTTCGACAGCGCGCTCGGCCTGCGCAAGCTGTGCGCGCAGCTGCGGGTGTCGACGCTGGCCGGCTACAGCGCCCAGGATCTGCCGGTGGCGCACGCCGCCGCCGCCGCGCTGCTCAGCTATGCCGAGCACACCCAGGGGCAGGCGCTGGCCCATGTCCAGGGACTGACCGTCGGACGCGCGCACGAGCTGATGGACTTGCCGCCCAGCACCCTGCGCAATCTGGAGCTCACGCAGACGCTGCGCGGCGAGGACGCGCCGACGCTGCTGTCGCTGATCGACACCTGCCGCACCGGCATGGGCAGCCGGTTGCTGCGCCATTGGATGACGCATCCAGCGCGCGCGCGCGTCGCGGCCGCCGAGCGCCACGACGCCCTCGCCCGGCTGATGGACGCCCGGGTGGACGCGCTGCGCGAGCGCCTGCGCAGTGTCAGCGACGTGGAGCGCATCACCTCGCGCATCGCGTTGCGCCAGGCGCGCCCGCGTGAGCTCTCGGGCCTGCGCGCCACACTCGCAGCCTTACCCGATCTGCTCGCGGTCACGCCTGCGGACTGCGCTCTGCTGAAGCGCATGCTGGCGGATCTGCAGCCCGACCGGGCCGTGGCCGAGCCGCTGGGCGCCATTGCCGAAGAGCCGGCGGTGCTGCTGCGCGACGGCGGGGTCATCGCCGCCGGGGTCGACGCCGAACTCGACGAGCTGCGCGCCATCTCTACGAATTGCGATGCGTTCCTGATCGACCTCGAACAACGCGAACGCACCCGCACCGGGATCGGCAACCTGCGCGTCCAGTTCAACAAGGTGCACGGCTTCTACATCGAGGTCACCACATCGGGGCTGGACCGCGTGCCCGACGACTACCGCCGGCGCCAGACCTTGAAGAACGCCGAGCGCTTCATCACGCCGGAACTCAAGGCCTTCGAGGACAAGGCCCTTTCGGCGCAGGAGCGCGCGCTGGCGCGGGAGAAATGGCTGTACGAGCGCACGCTGGACGCGATGCAGCCGCACCTGGCGGCGCTGTCGGCACTGGGCCGCGCGCTGGCGACGCTCGATGCGCTGGCCGCGCTGGCCGAGCGCGCCGACACGCTGGGCTGGACCCGGCCGGAGTTCGTCAGCTACCCCTGCATCGACATCGAGGCCGGCCGGCATCCGGTGGTCGAGCAGCGCCTGCGCGAACTCGATGCGCCCGAGTTCATCGCCAACGACTGCCGGCTTGACGCGCGCACCCGCATGCTGGTGATCACCGGGCCCAACATGGGCGGCAAGAGCACCTTCATGCGCCAGGTGGCGCTGATCGTGCTGCTGGCGTCGATGGGGTCCTTCGTGCCGGCCCGGCACTGTCGGCTCGGGCCGGTGGATGCGATCCACACGCGCATCGGCGCGGCGGACGACCTTGCCAACGCGCAATCGACCTTCATGCTGGAGATGACCGAGGCGGCAGCGATCGTCCACAGTGCCACCGAGCACAGCCTGGTGCTGATGGACGAGATCGGCCGCGGCACCAGCACCTTCGACGGACTGGCACTGGCCTCGGCGATTGCCAGCCACCTGCACGACCGCTGCCGCGCCTTCACGCTGTTCGCCACGCACTACTTCGAGCTCACCGACTTCCCATCGCGTCACGAGCGCGCAACCAACATGCATGTGGGTGCGGTCGAGAGCGGTCAGGACATCGTCTTCCTCCACCGCATCGAGCCCGGGCCAGCCAGCCGCAGCTACGGCGTGCAGGTGGCTCGGCTGGCCGGCATGCCGCCATCGCTGATCCGCCAGGCACGCGCGACGCTGGAGTCACTGGAAGACCAGCAGCGCGCGCAATCGTCTCAGCTGGACCTGTTCGCCGCACCTCCTGCGGGGCAGCCATCCGCCACCACGGCGGCACCGCATCCGGCACTGGAAGCGCTGGCCGCGGTCGACCCGGATGCGCTGACGCCTCGTGAGGCCCTGGACGCGCTGTACCGTCTGAAGGCCGTGTTGCGCGATACCGGACAGTGACTCCCCTGCCCCGTTGCCGCATCGGCAGCACATCCTGAAGGGCGCGGTGCGCGCCCGGCCGTGCGCAGCGCTCAGCCCAGCAGCGCCTCGATCCCCTGCGGCACCTCGCGCCAGGGGTGGGCGTCCAGCACCGATGGCGCCAGACGAGGCACCTGCACGGTGTCCGCCACCTCCAGCACGGCCCGGCCCGCCCACAACGGCGCCTCCAGCACCTGCGCATAGAGCGGGCTCTCGTCGAACTGCACCTCCAGCATCGCGCATTCAGGTGCAACCGCCGCCACGTGCAGGCTGTGCCAGGTGCAGATCGGCCCGCTGGGGTTGTGCGGGGAAAACGCCACCCCCGCCTCTGCCGCGGCCTGCGCGATGCGCAGCATCTCCCAAGGCCCGCCGCAATACTTCACATCGGGCATGACGACGTCGTACAGGCCCTCGTCGAACACCGTCTGGAACGACTCCAACCCGATCTGGGTTTCAGCGGCGGCCAGGCGCACCCCCTGCTCGGCACAGGCCCGGCGGATGCGGCGCAAGGCAGGCCAATGGGCATGCGTCTCGGCGATCGGGCACTCGAACCAGTGCAACCGCGCCGGCGCCAGATCGGCCAGGGCCTGAAGCGCGCCCGCCTCATCGAAGCGCCAGTGGCAATCGACCATCAGCAGCGCGTCCGGGCCGAGTGCCTCACGCAGCGCGTGCATGCAGTCGATGCCGTGATGGATGCGACGACGCGCCTGCGCCGTGCCCGCCTCACGCGGCATCAGCCCGTCGAAGGGCGCGGCCTTGAAGCGGGTGTAGCCTTGTTCGCGTGCGCGCAATGCGGTTTGCACGAAGCCGGCGGGTGTTCGGTCGCGCGTGGCGCGATTGATGTTGGCGTACAGCGGGATCTGCCGCCTCGCAGGCGTGCCGAGCACGGCCTGCAGCGCGACGCCCCGATGCTGCGCCTGCAAGCTGGCGCACGCCTGCAAAAAGGCGCTCACCAGGCTCTGGCTGACCAGGCCGCCCGCCGACCGCGGCGTCACCCGCACGGCGTCACGGACCTCGTCCACCGGCAGGCCTCGCCAGCGCGGCGCCATCAGGGCCAGCGCGGACTGCATCACCGGCTCCCAGCCGATCAGCGTGGCCTCGCCCCAGCCGATGCGGCCGGCCGAGTCCTGGACACATAGGAAGAACCAATTGGTCTTGTCGGAGACGTTCAAGACGTGGGCGGACACGTCGGCGATGTGCGGGATCATGCGAAGATATTAATGGCCGTCGCTGACACGGCCTGCAGCGGACCACGTGCCGCAGCCGACAAGACCACCGAACCTTCCCCGCCATGACCTACTGCGTGGGCATCCGTCTGGATGCCGGACTCGTCTTTCTCTCTGACTCCCGCACCAACGCCGGGCTCGATGCGATCAGCACCTTCCGCAAGATGATGATCTACGAGAAGCCGGGCGACCGATTCATGGTGATGCTGTCTGCCGGCAACCTCAGCATCAGCCAGAGCGTGCGTGAGATCCTGCAGGTGGAAAAGCTCGACCGAGGCCCGCACGAGGAGCCCTTGACGATCTGGAACGCGCCCAGCATGTTCGATGCCACTCGCGTGCTCGGCAGCGCCGTGCGCCGCGTCTACGACCAGGACGGGCCGTCGCTGCGCGCCTCCGGCATCGACTTCAACACCAGCATGATCTTCGGCGGCCAGATCAAGGGCGAGGCCATGCGCATGTTCCTCGTCTACTCCGCGGGCAACTTCATCGAGGCCACGCGCGAGACCTGCTTCTTCCAGATCGGCGAGAGCAAGTACGGCAAGCCCATCCTCGACCGCGTGCTCACGCCGGCCACGCCGCTGGACCAGGCGGCCAAGTGCGCGCTGGTGTCGATGGACTCGACGCTGAAGTCCAACCTGTCGGTCGGGCTGCCGCTGGACCTGCTGATCTACCGGCGCGACGACTTCCGCAGCGACCGCGTGGTCTGCATCGACGAGCACAACCCCTATTTCGGCATGATCCGCAGCACCTGGGGTCAGCGGCTGCGCGAGGTGTTCGAAAGCATCGACGACCCGCGCTGGGACGGTGGCGACGCTGCCCACCCGCTGATGGCAGGCAGCGAGCGCTTCGAGCCGATGCGCAAGATCGCCTCGCCGGCCGAACGCATCGTCTGAGGCGGGTCAGGCCTCCCGGCTGGCGCGCTTGCGCTCGTGCTCCTTGAGGAAGCGCTTGCGCACGCGCACGCTCTTCGGCGTGATCTCCACCAGTTCATCGTCCTCGATGAATTCCACCGCGTACTCGAGCGTGAGCTGGATCGGCGGCGTGATCTTGATCGCATCTTCCTTGCCGCTGACACGGAAGTTGGTCAGTTGCTTGGTACGCACCGCGTTGACGACGAGATCGTTGTCCCGGCTGTGGATGCCCACGATCATGCCCTCGTAGACAGGATCGCCCGCCTTGACGAACATGCGCCCACGGTCGTCGAGCTTGCCGAGCGCGTAGGTCACGATCTCGCCATCGTCCTGGCTGATCAGCACGCCGTTCTTGCGTCCGCCGATCTCACCCTGGAACGGGGCGTAGCCGTCGAAGATGTGGCTCATCAGCCCGGTGCCGCGCGTGAGGTTCAGGAACTCGCCCTGGAAGCCGATCAACCCGCGCGCGGGAATGCGGTATTCCAGGCGCACGCGGCCGCGGCCGTCAGGCTGCATGTCGAGCAGTTCGCCACGGCGCATGCCCAACTCCTGCATCACGCCGCCCTGGTGCGTGTCCTCGACGTCCACGGTGAGGAGTTCCATCGGCTCGTGCCTGACGCCATCGATCTCCTGCAGCACGACCTTGGGCCGCGAGACGGCGAGTTCATAGCCTTCGCGCCGCATGTTCTCGAGCAGGATGGTCAGGTGCAGTTCGCCGCGCCCGGCCACCTCGAAGACACCGTCCTCGTCGGTGTCGGTCACCCGCAGCGCCACGTTGCTCTGCAGTTCCCGGTCGAGACGGTCGCGGATCTGGCGGCTCGTGACGAACTTGCCTTCACGGCCGGCCAGCGGCGAGGTGTTGACACAGAAGTTCATCGTCAGCGTCGGCTCGTCGATGCGCAGCATGGGCAGCGGCCGAGGCGCTTCAGGACTGGTGATCGTCTCGCCGATGCCGATGTTCTCGATGCCATTGATCAGCACGATGTCACCCGGGCCCGCACGGTCTGCCTGACGGCGCTCCAGCCCTTCGAACTTCAGCACCTGATTGATCCGCGCCTTGCGCTGCGGGCCGTCGGTGCCGGCACACACGGCCACCTCCATGCCCGGGGCCAACTCACCGTCATGGATGCGTCCGATGCCGATACGACCCACATAGCTGGAGTAGTCCAGCGAGCAGATCTGCAATTGCAGCGGCGCCTTCGCGTCGCCGTCGTGCGGGGGCACGTACTGCAGCACGGTCTCGAACAAGGGCGCCAGGTCGGTGCCGGTCTCCCCGGGCTCGAGCGTCGCCCATCCGTTCAGGCCCGAGGCGTAGACGACGGGGAAGTCGAGCTGCTCCTCGGTTGCGCCAAGTTTGTCGAACAGGTCGAAGGTGGCATTGACGACGTAGTCGATGCGCGAGCCCGGTCGATCGACCTTGTTGACGACGACGATGGGCTTCAGGCCCAGGGCCAGCGCCTTCTTCGTGACGAAGCGCGTCTGGGGCATCGGGCCTTCGACCGCATCGACCAGCAGCAGCACGCTGTCGACCATGGACAGCACGCGCTCGACCTCGCCGCCGAAATCGGCGTGGCCGGGCGTGTCGACGATGTTGATGTGCGTCCCACGCCACGACACGGCGCAGTTCTTCGCCAGGATCGTGATCCCGCGCTCGCGCTCCAGGTCGTTGCTGTCCATCACACGCTCAGCGACCTTCTCGTTCTCACGGAAGGTGCCGCTCTGGCGCAGGAGTTGGTCCACCAAAGTGGTCTTGCCATGGTCGACGTGCGCGATGATGGCGATGTTGCGGATCTGCTTGTTCATGGGATTGCGGCTTCGGTCAAGAGCGACCGTACCTCGATGGGGCTGAGGAGCCGGTCGGCGATCAATTCGCCGCCAGCGATGTGGGCGCTGCCCAGGAAGGCGCGGGGTTCGGGCCCGTAGACACGGACGGCGGGTCTGTCCTCCATGGCCACACGCCGGCGCAGCCCGGACAGGAAGCGTGCGGCCTCGGACTCGGCCAGCCGCAGCAGCGGCCAGTCTTCGATCATCGCGTCCACCGGTCGCAGGCAGGCGTCACGGTCGGGCTCGGCCAGCGCGGCCAGGGCCGCAAGACTGATCGCCTGCTCGATGCGAAACGCGCCGCTGCCGGTCCGGCGCAGCGCACTCAAATGTGCGCCGCAGCCCAAGGCTTCGCCGATGTCCTCGGCCAGCGTGCGGATGTAGGTGCCCTTGCTGCACGACACATCGATCACGACCTCGTCGCCGAGCCAGTCGATCAGTTCGATGCCGTGGATGTGCACGCGCCGGGCGGGGCGCTCGATCTCGATGCCGGCGCGTGCGTACTCGTACAGCGCCCGACCCTGGTGCTTCAGGGCCGACTGCATCGGCGGCACCTGGTCGATCTCGCCGACATGGCGCCTCAGCACCGACTCGACCTGTGCGCGGTCGGCCTGCACCGGCCGCTCGCGCAGGATCTCGCCCTCCAGATCGCCACCGACGCGGGTGACACCGAGCTTCAAGGTCGCCCGGTAAGCCTTGTCGGCCTCCAGACTGACCTGCGCGAACTTGGTCGCCGCCCCGAAACACAGCGGCAGCAGTCCACTGGCCAAGGGGTCCAGGGTGCCGGTGTGCCCCGCCTTCTCGGCACGCAGGAGCCGACGCGCCTTCCAAAGGGCATCCTGGCTGGACAGGCCGACCGGCTTGTCCAGCAACAGCACGCCGTGGATGGGACGGCGTGGTGAACGGGCGGCGACGCTCATTCGTCGCGCGCCCGGTCGGCCACGGCCTTGGCGATCAGGGCGTTGAGATCGGCCGCGCGCTCGGTGGTGCGATCGAACTGGAACCGCAGAGTAGGGATGGTGTGGATGGACAGCCGTTTGAACAGGCCGTTGCGCAGCCAGCCGGCTGCCTCGTTCAAGGCCGCCTCGCTCTCGACCGGATCGCCGACGAGAACGGAGAAGAAGATCTTGGCGTGGGCATAGTCGGGCGAAACCTCGACCGCGTTGAGCGTGACCATGCCCACCCGCGGATCCTTCAGTTCACGGATCAGGTCTGCCAGGTCACGCTGGATCTGGTCGGCCACGCGGTGGCCGCGGTTGGGAATGGCTTTCTTGTGCCTCATGGGACCTGCGCTTCACGCCGGAGCGACTCGCGCCCCTGAAACCGCAAGCGACACAGGGTCGATGCAAGGCCGCAAGCAGCCACGCAGACGCCCCGTGTCACAGCGTGCGCGCGACCTCCCTGACCTCGAAGACCTCGAGCTGGTCGCCTTCCTTGATGTCGGTGACGTTCTTCAGCTTGATACCGCACTCGAAGCCTTCCTTGACCTCGCGCACGTCGTCCTTCATCCGCTTCAGGGATTCGATGTCGCCGGTGTAGACCACGATGTTGTCGCGCAGCAGGCGGAAACGCGCGCTGCGGGTGACCATACCCGATGTGACCATGCAACCGGCCACCGTGCCGATCTTGGAAGCGATGAACACGGTGCGGATCTCGGCCGTGCCGATGACCTCTTCCTTCTGCTCGGGCGCCAGCATCCCTTCCATCGCCGCCTTCACCTCGTCGACGGCGTCGTAGATGATGTTGTAGTAGCGGATGTCGACACCGTTGTTCTCGGCCAGCTTGCGCGCGCCGGCGTCGGCCCGGGTGTTGAAGCCGATCACCACGGCCTTGGAGGCGATGGCCAGGTTGATGTCGCTTTCGGTGATGCCACCGACCGCGGCATGGACGATCTGCACCTTGACCTCGGCCGTGCTGAGCTTGAGCAGCGACTGCGCCAGGGCCTCCTGCGAGCCCTGCACATCGGCCTTGACGATCAGCGCCAGCGTCTGCGCCTGACCTTCGCCCAGGCTGTCGAACATGTTCTCGAGCTTGGCGGCCTGGCGCTTGTTCAGCGTCACTTCACGATACTTGCCCTGGCGGAAGGTCGCGATCTCACGTGCCCGGCGCTCGTCGGCGAGGACGATGAAATCGTCACCGGCCAGAGGCACCTCGGTCAGGCCCTGGATCTCCACCGGGATGGACGGTCCGGCTTCCTGCGCGGGCTTGCCGTCCTCGTCCAGCATCGCACGCACACGGCCGTAGCTCGAGCCCGCCAACACGACATCGCCTCGCTTGAGCGTGCCGCTCTGCACCAGCACGGTGGCCACCGGGCCGCGCCCCTTGTCCAACCGCGCCTCGATGACCAGCCCCTTGGCCGAAGCTTGGGCCGGCGCAGTCAGTTCGAGCACCTCGGCCTGCAGCAGCACCTGCTCCAGCAGATCGTCGATGCCCAGACCCGTCTTGGCTGAGACGGCCACAAAGGGCGAATCGCCGCCGAAGTCCTCGGGGACGACCTGCTCGGCGACGAGCTCGCTCTTCAGGCGCTCGGTGTTGGCCTCGGGCTTGTCGATCTTGTTCATGGCCACGACGATGGGCACCTGCGCCGCCTTGGCGTGCGCGATCGCTTCCTTGGTCTGCGGCATCACGCCATCGTCGGCGGCCACGACCAGGATGACGATGTCGGTGGCCTTGGCGCCACGGGCGCGCATCGCCGTGAAGGCCTCGTGGCCCGGGGTGTCGAGGAAGGTGATCGTGCCGCGCGGCGTCTCGACGTGGTAAGCGCCGATGTGCTGGGTGATCCCGCCGGCTTCGCCCGCGGCCACACGCGAACTGCGGATGCGGTCCAGCAAAGACGTCTTGCCATGGTCGACGTGACCCATGACGGTGACCACCGGTGCCCGCGGCAGCATCTCGGCCGTCTGGGCGGCTTGCTCTTCCTCGGTGAAGGCCTCCGGATCGTCGAGCTTGGCCGCCAGCGCCTTGTGACCCATCTCCTCGACGACGATCATCGCCGTCTCCTGGTCGAGCTGCTGGTTGATCGTGACCATCTGCCCGAGCTTCATCAGCTGCTTGATGACCTCGCTGGCCTTGACGCTCATCTTGTGCGCCAGATCGGCCACGCTGATGGTCTCGGGCACGTGCACTTCCTGCACCGGCGTCTCGGAAGGCGCGGCGAAGCCGCGTCCGTCGTCATCGCGCTCGCCACGCCGCGCGCCGCGCGGAGCGCGCCATCCCGGACGGGACCCCGCGTCTCCGCGGGTCTTGAGCGCGCGCTTCTTGGCGGCGTCGTCGGCCCAGCTGGACGACAGCTTCTCGCTCTTGACCTGCTTCTTCTCGCCCGGTTTGGGCGCCGCGGCCGGCGCCGCGCCAGGAGCCGCCGGCTTGGCGGCCGGCTTGTGAATGGTGCCCTTGATGCCCGCAGGCGCTTCCGTCGGCGCAGGCGGCTTCGGTGGCTCGGGCTTCTTGGCCGTGAGCACCTGCCGCGGACGCGACATCATCTCGCGAATGGCGGCGGCTTCCTGCTCGGCCTTGCGGCGGCGTGCGTCGGAATCGGTCTGCGCCTGTCGTGCGGCGGCATCGGCGTCGACCGCCTTCACCACGCGCAATCCAGGCCTGGGCGCCTCGGCGACCGGCGCAGCCGGTGGTGGCAGGCTGGCAGCCACCGGGCTGGGTGCAGGTGACGGCGCCGCCGCCACCGGCGCCGGGGCGGCAGCGGCAGTTGCAGCCGCAGGCGCCTCGACCACCTGCGTCGCGGCACGGGCACGCTGCGCTTCCTCGGCCGCGCGAGCGGCCGCTTCTGCAGCGGCGGCGCCCTCGGCCCCGGCACGCCCCCCCCGCTTCTGCAGCGGCGCGCTCGGCCGCGGCACGCTCCGCGGCCTCTCGTTCAGCAGCTTCCCGCGCCGCGGCCTCGGCTGCCAGACGGTCACGCTCGCGCTGAGCCGCCTCGGCCTCCGCCTGGCGCTGACGCTCGGCATCCTCGAGCTGCCGCTGCAGCAGCGCCGCCTGGGCGGCCGCCTCCGCGTCGCGCAGGGCCTGTTCGGCCTCGTCGACCACCGCCACAGGCGCCATCGTGGGCTCGGACTCTTCCGCGCCCACCAGTTCCTCGCGCTTGACGAAGGTCCGCTTCTTGCGGACTTCAACCTGGATGGTGCGCGCCTTGCCGAAGGCGTCGGCCTGCTTGATTTCGCTGGTGCTCTTGCGTGTGAGCACGATCTTGCGTCTGTCGCCACCCGTGTTGCCGTGCGACGAACGCAGGAACTCGAGCAGGCGCTCCTTGTCGCCATCCGTCAGCGCATCGTCGGGCGACTTCTTGGCAACGCCGGCCGACTGCAGCTGCTCGAGCAGGGCGGCCGGCGGCCGGTTGAGCTGGGCGGCAAACTGGGCGACGGTGGTCACGGCCATGGGTTGGGATCCTTCGGTTTCCGGGCCAGTGCGTGGAGGCGTGCGGACGGTGGCGGGTCGGTGCAGGGAATTCAGGCGGTGAACCAGTGTTCACGTGCCTTCATGATCAGGTCGCGCGCGCGGCCTTCGTCCAAGCCGGAGATGTCGGTGAGTTCGTCGACCGCAAGGTCGGCCAGATCGTCGCGGGTGTGCACGCCGGCCGCAGCCAGCTGCGCGATCAGATCGGTGGTGACCCCTTCGAGGTCGCGCAGATCCTGCGACACCTCCTCGACGGTCTCCTCCTTGGCGATTTCCATCGTCAGCAGGGCATCACGGGCCCGGGTGCGCAGCTCGTTGACCGTGTCCTCGTCGAAGGCCTCGATCTCCAGCATTTCCTGCATCGGCACGTAGGCGACTTCCTCGAGACTGGTGAAGCCTTCAGCGATCAGGATGTCCGCAACCTCTTCATCCACGTCGAGCTTGTCGACGAAGATGCGGCGCACGTTGTCGGATTCCGCGGCCGACTTGGCCTGGGACTCTTCGGCCGTCATGATGTTGATGCGCCAGCCCGTCAGGTCGGAGGCCAGGCGAACGTTCTGCCCGCCACGCCCGATGGCGATCGCGAGGTTCTCCTCGTCGACCACGACGTCCATGGCGTGACGCTCTTCGTCGACGACGATGGATTGCACATTGGCCGGCGCGAGCGCACCGATGACGAACTGCGCCGGGTCGTCCGACCACAAAACGATGTCCACGCGCTCACCGGCGAGCTCGTTCGTGACGGCCGTCACGCGCGAGCCGCGCACGCCAACGCAGGTGCCGATGGGATCGACCCGCCGGTCGTGCGAGACGACGGCAATCTTGGCGCGCGATCCCGGGTCACGGGCGCAGCTCTTGATCTCGAGCAGGCCCTGCTCGATCTCGGGCACTTCCTGCGCGAAGAGCTCCTTCATGAAGCCGGGCGCGCTGCGAGACAGGATGATCTGCGCCCCACGCAGCGTCGGGTCCACCCCGGCGATGAAGGCACGCACGCGATCCCCGGTGCGCAGGTTTTCCTTGGGGATCATCTCGGTGCGCTTGAGCCGGCCTTCGATGCGACCGCTCTCGACGATGATGTCGCCCTTGTCCATGCGCTTGACCGTGCCGACGAAGATCCGGTCGCCACGCGACAGGAAGTCATTCAGCAGTTGCTCACGCTCGGCGTCACGGATCTTCTGCAGGATCACCTGCTTGGCCGCCTGGGCACCGATGCGGCCGATGGTCACCGACTCGATCGGCTCCTCGATGTAGTCGCCCGCCTCGATGTCGGAGATCTGCTCCTGCGCTTCAAACAGCAGCATCTCGGCATCCGGGATCTGCAGGCCGGCCTCGTTGGGCACGACGTGCCAGCGGCGGAAGGTCTCGTACTCGCCCGAATCGCGGTCGATCGACACACGGATGTCGACCTCGCCGCCGTGCAGCTTCTTGGTGGCCGACGCCAGGGCCGCCTCCACTGCGCCGAACACGACCTCACGCTCGACCGTCTTCTCGCGCGAGATCGCATCGACCAGCATCAACAGTTCACGGTTCATCCCAGAAAGACCTTTCTCAGCCTGCGGGCGGCGCCGCGCGGCCCCGCCCCTTGAAGTCGATGACGGGTACGAGCCGGGCCTCGCGCACTTCGTCGAGGGTGAACACCAGCTCGGCACCGGTCTTGTCACCTTGCAGCTCGAGGCGCCAACCCGCCGTCTCGTGCCGCCCGAGCACACCGCGCCAGTGCTTGCGACCCTGATAGACCTGCTTGAGCGCAATGTCGACGGCCTGCCCGCAGAACCGCTCGAAGTCGGCCTCCTTGCGCAGGGGGCGATCGAGGCCGGGCGAGGAGACCTCCAGCCGCTCGTAGGCGACGCCGTCGACTTCGAGGGCCAACTGCAGCTGGCGGGTGACGACCTCGCAATCATCGACCGTGACGAATTCGCCCCCGCCTTGTGCCTCAGGGTACAGATGCCCTGGCAGGCGATCGATGTAGACCCGCAACAGACCCCGCGCTGCCCGCTCGACGTCGACGAGTTCGAAACCCAGACCCTCGACCGTGCGCGCCACGCAGGCGTGCGCCGAGCCGCCGGCCACGGCAGCCGGCGGGTTCAGCGGCTTGGAACGCTCAGTCTTACGCACCAGAATTGCATCTCTCCCGACGCCCACGTCGGCGCAGAGCCAAAAAAAATGGGCTGGATCAAACCGCCCACCTGACAATCAGCGAAGCGCAGATTATAGGCGCGGACGGCCATACCGGCAAGCATCGGTCTGCACGAATCGGGCCAGCCTGCGCTTCAGCCGCCCGTTTCACCGACAGGCAAGCGTGGGAAACTCTCACGCTTTGACTGCTCGGAGCACTGCATGGGATTTCTCGCCGGCAAACGCCTGCTCGTCACGGGCGTGCTGAACCATCGCTCGATCGCCTACGGCATCGCCCAGGCCTGCCACCGCGAAGGCGCGGAACTCGCGTTCAGCTACGTCGGAGACCGCTTCAAGGACCGCATCGCGGAGATCGCCGCGAACTTCGGCTCGGATCTCACCTTCGACTGCGACGTCGGCGACGACGCGCAGGTCGAGCGCCTGTTCGGCGAACTCGGCGAGCGTTGGGATCGGTTCGACGGCTTCGTCCATGCCATCGGTTTCGCTCCGCGCGAGGCGATCGCGGGGGATTTCCTGGACGGCCTGTCGCGTGAGGCGTTCCGCATCGCGCACGACATCTCGGCCTACAGCTTCCCGGCACTGGCCAAGGCCGCGCTGCCGCGCCTGAACCCCGGCAGCGCCCTGTTGACGCTGACCTACCTCGGGGCCGAGCGGGTGGTGCCGGGCTACAACACCATGGGCTTGGCCAAGGCCTCGCTGGAGGCGAGCGTGCGCTACCTCGCCGAGAGCCTGGGGCCCCGAGGCGTGCGTGTCAACGGGATCTCGGCCGGGCCGATCAAGACGCTTGCCGCGTCGGGCATCAAAGGCTTCGGCCGGATCCTGGATGCGGTCGAACGCATCGCCCCGCTGCGCCGCAACGTGACCATCGACGAGGTGGGCAACGTCGCCGCCTTCCTGATGTCGGATCTGGCGTCCGGCATGACCGGCGAGATCACCTACGTCGATGGGGGCTTCAGCCGCGTGGCTGGCGGCATGGCCGAATAGACGGCCAGTTGCCTCAGTCGCGCACGCAGTCGACGTAGTAGCGTCGACCTGCGCCGCCCTCGGCTTCCTCTTCGACCAACCCGTGCACGTCGGTGTCGAAGCCGGGGAAGGCGGCGTTGAACTCCCGGGTGAATTTCAGATAGTCGACGATGCGGCGGTTGAAGCGCTCACCCGGAATCAGCAAGGGAATGCCCGGCGGGTAAGGCGTCAGCAGCGAGGTCGTGATCCGGCCCTCGAGCTCATCGACCGGCACACGCTCGGTCTGGCGCTGCGCGATCTTGGCGTAGGCATCGCTGGGCTTCATCGCCGGCTGCAGGTCTGACAGGTACATCTCTGTGACCAGCCGCGCAATGCCGCCCTTGGCGTAGGTCTCGTGGATGCTCTGGCACAGGTCGCGCAGGCCGGTGCGCTCGTAGCGCGGGTGGGC
>JBMTXX010000034.1:0-20094 GCA_049453935.1 Rubrivivax sp. | reverse complement strand
GACGGCTCACGCCGAAGGCGTGGGGCCGTCTGCAGCCGCCACACGCATCGTCAGGCCTTCTTCGCCGCAGCGACCTGCGCAGCCACCTCTGCAGCGAAGTCGTCGGTCTTCTTCTCGATGCCCTCGCCCACCACGTAAAGCGTGAAGCCCTTGACCGTCGTGCCGGCCGCCTTGAGCATCTGCTCGACGGTCTGCTTGTCGTTCTTGACGAAGGACTGGTTCAGCAGCGAAACCTCCTTGAGGTACTTCTGCACCGAGCCTTCGACCATGCGCGCGACGATGTCGGCGGGCTTGCCGGATTCTGCGGCCTTCTCCGCTGCCACACGCCGCTCGCGCTCGACGAGTTCGCCAGGCACCTCGGCCGAGGACAGGGACACCGGCTTCATCGCGGCCACGTGCATCGCCACGTCCTTGGCGGCGACTTCATCACCGTCGAACTCCACCATCACGCCGATGCGGGTGCCGTGCAAGTAATGCGCGAGGCGACCGCCTCCAGCATACCGGCGGAAGCGCCGGATCGACATGTTCTCGCCGATCTTGCCGATCAGCCCCTTGCGCACGTCCTCGACGGTCGGCCCGAAGCCGTCCTGCTCCATGGGCAGCGCGGCAAGGGCCTCGACGTCCGCCGGCGCCTGTGTCGCCACCAGCGACGCGCAACCGCGCGTAAAGGCCAGGAAAGACTCGTTCTTGGAGACGAAATCCGTCTCGCAATTGATCTCGATGAGCGCGCCGACATCGCCGGACACAGACGCCGCGATGACGCCCTCGGCGGTGACCCGGGAAGCGGCCTTGCCGGCCTTGCTGCCGAGCTTGACGCGCAGGATCTCCTCGGCGCGCGCCATGTCGCCTTCGGCCTCGGTCAAGGCCTTCTTGCATTCCATCATCGGCGCGTCGGTCTTGGCGCGCAGTTCGGCCACCATGCTTGCGGTGATTGCAGCCATCTCGTGTTCTCCGTTTCGAAAATGAATGCGGGCGGCGGCGCGGAGACCGCGCGCACCGCCCGCGCAAATGGGATCAGGCCTCTTCGCTGACTTCGACGAACTCGTCGCCTTCGCCGGCGGTCTGGATCACCTCGGCAGTGGCGTTGGCCTTGCCCTCGAGCACAGCGTCCGCCACGGCGCGTGCATACAGCGCAACCGCCTTGGCCGAGTCGTCGTTGCCCGGGATCACGTACTGCACACCATCGGGCGTGTGGTTGGTGTCGACGATGCCGATCACGGGGATGCCGAGCTTGTTGGCTTCAGCCACTGCAATCTTGTGATAGCCGACGTCGATGACGAACATCGCGTCCGGCAGGGCCCCCATGTCCTGGATGCCGCCGATGTCCTTCTCGAGCTTGGCGAGCTCGCGCTCGAACATCAGCGCTTCTTTCTTGATCATGGACTCGGTCCCGGCCTCGCGGGTGGCTTGCATGTCCTTGAGCTTCTTCAACGAACCCTTGACCGTCTTGAAGTTGGTCAGCATGCCGCCGAGCCAACGCTGGTCGACATAGGGCATGCCGCAACGCTGGGCTTCCTGGGCGATGAACTCGCGCGACTGGCGCTTGGTGCCGATCATCAGCACCGTGCCGCGGCGCGCGGACAGTTGACGGATGAACTTCAGCGCGTCCTCGAAAAGCGGCTGCGTCTTCTCGAGGTTGATGATGTGGATCTTGTTGCGATGGCCGTAGATGAACGGGGCCATCTTGGGGTTCCAGAAGCGCGTCTGGTGCCCGAAATGGACACCGGCTTCCAGCATTTCACGCATGGACACAGGCATGTGAGACTCCGAAGGTTGGGACTTGAGCGCAGCCGTGATCATGGGGAGTGGTCAGCCCAAACCACCGGTGGAACCGCCACCGGCGTTTGACCTGACACCTCCGCCCGACACCTTCCGGCAGCCGCGCTCGGGATTGAATGCCTGGGCATGACCATGTGGGCTGCCGGATGCACATGCGCCCTTGTCGGCGCTGCTTACCGTTCCTCGCAGTCCCGGGGTCGATGACCGCAACGGGAACCACGCGTGCGCCCACCGGCGCAATTCAAGCAAACCCAATGAGTTTAGCATGCGCCCTCTTCTGGTTCCAGAAGCTGCATGCGAGCCCGATTCGATGCTCAGCCTGACGTTGCACAGGCGCGTCGCTGTGCCCGACCCGCCCGAGACACCACCATGCCATCCCCAGCACCGCCCACGATGCCCGACAACCCCCTTCGGAGGCGCCGGGGGGCCTTACCGGTCTTGCCCGCGCGCCAGGGTTCTAATCGGGCCTTGCACGACGTCGCAGCGACGCGTGAGCTCGAGGCGACAGCGCTGGCGCTGGAGCCCGGAGGCGCGTTGATGCACCGGGCAGGACGGTCCGTGGCGCAATGGGCCCTGGCGCTGCTGCCGCACGCCCGGACCTGGTGGATCGCCTCGGGCCCTGGAGGCAATGGCGGTGATGGCGCCTACGCGGCTGCGCACCTGGCGCGCAAGGGGCTCGACGTCAGCCTCACGCTGTACGCCGATGCTGCTCGACTGCCCGCCGATGCGGCGCGCGGCCTCGACACCGCCAGACAGGCCGGCGTCGTCATCACACCCCACCCCCCGTTCGCAAGGCCGGCGGACGCCGTCATCGATGCCCTGCTCGGCATCGGCGCCTCGCGCCCGCCCTCGGGCGCGCTGGCCGAGGGCCTCAGAGCCCTGGGCGCCTGCGCCGCGCCTTGTCTGAGCATCGACCTGCCGTCTGGCCTCGACGCCAACTCGGGTCGGCTGCTCGGCGAGCATGCCGTCACCGCGCTCGCCACCTTGTCTCTGCTCACACTCAAGCCCGGCCTGTTCACCGGCGTCGGTCGGCGGCATGCCGGTCAGGTCTGGTTCGATGCCCTGGGCTGGGAGGCCCCTGGGGCGCTCGAACCGACAGGCCCACGCGCGACGGCGTTCCTGCTGGGTGCGGACGCGGCGCAGCCGGCCTGGCGCAGACGCACCCAGGACCAGCACAAGGGCCACTTCGGCGATGCCGTCGTGATCGGCGGCGCGCCGGGCATGCCGGGGGCTGCACGGCTGGCGGCACAGGCGGCACTGGCCGCGGGGGCCGGCCGGACACTGCTGGTCGTGCTGGACGCTGCCGCGCCAGCGGGTGATCCGCTGCGGCCTGAATTGATGTACCGCGAGGCGACGTCGCTGGGCGACCCGTCCTGGCTGTCGAAGGCCTCGGTCATCTGCGGCTGCGGCGGCGGATCAGCCGTGGCGGGGACGCTGCCAGCGGTGCTGGATGGCGCAGGCACCCTGGTGCTCGACGCAGACGCGCTGAATGCCATCGCCGGACAGGCGGCACTGCAGTCCATGCTCGCGCGACGGGCCGACAAGGGCCGGCCCACCATCATGACCCCTCACCCTCTGGAGGCGGCGCGCTTGCTGGGTCGAACCGTCGCCGATGTCCAGGCCGACCGGCTGCAGGCCGCCTGCGATTTGTCCGCACGCTGGCGTTGCACGGCGGTACTCAAGGGCTCGGGTACCGTGATCAGCACGCCGGGCATGACGCCTGCGATCAACCCGACAGGCGGCCCCGCGCTGGCCACGGGCGGCACAGGCGACGTCCTGGCGGGCTGGATCGGAGGCCTCTGGGCGCAGGCGCCTCGAGTCTGGGCCTCGGACCCAGGCGCGGCGCATGAGGTCGCCTGTGCCAGTGTCTGGCAGCACGGGCTTGCGGCGCAGCAGGCCTTCGACGGGATGCCGGCGGCACGCGCCCTGGACCTGATCGAGGCCATGCGACGCACCTGATCCCGGCCATGCGAGGCACCGGCCGGCACGTCCTGGCCCAGCGTCGGGCCCGAGCCGCCCGCGTGCCGGTGGCCCACCCATGAGCCGTCGTGCCAATCACGCAGCGTCATCCGCGACGGCCGCGCCGTGTCGTGCCCTTGACGCCGCGGCGCGTCGGGGGCGCCTCCGAGGGCGACGGCGCCGACGTCCTCGGGCCGGCAGACTTGCGCGGCGCGCGGGTCTTGCGCTCGGCCTTCAGGGCCCGATCTTCTGACTTGGTCCGCTCCAGCAGCGCCACGGCTGATTCGCCGGAGGCGCCACCGACAGCGCCATGCGGCTTGAGTACCGCGGCATCGCGCACCAGCCGGAAATCGATGCGGCGACTGTCCAGGTCCACTCGGCTGACCTGCACCCTCAAGCGGGTGCCGACGCCGAACCGCAGGCCGCTGCGTTCGCCTCGCAATTCCTGACGGATCTCGTCGAAGCGGAAGTATTCGCCGCCGAGTTCCGTGACGTGGACCAAGCCATCGACGAACAGATCGTCCAGGGTCACGAACAGACCGAACCCCGTCGCGGCCGACACCACGCCGCCGAACTCCTCCCCAAGCCTGTCACGCATGAAGCGGCACTTCAGCCAGGCCACGACATCTCGGGACGCTTCGTCGGCCCGTCGCTCGCAGGCGCTGGTGTGTGCGCCTGCCGCCTCCCAGGCGGCCAGCGCGCTGCCCGCCTCTGCACGGCGAGCGGCGGCCGCGGACGAGACCGTGCGCGCCGCGCGGCCCTCGACAGCTGCAACCGGCGGGGGCACCAGACGATAGCTTCGCTCGCCCAGCAACGCCTTGATGACCCGATGCACCAGCAGATCGGGGTAGCGGCGGATGGGACTGGTGAAGTGCGTGTAGGCGCTGTAGGCCAGACCGAAGTGGCCCGCGTTGTGCGGCGTGTACAGCGCCTGCTGCATCGACCGCAACAGCATTTGATGCACCTGCGCGGCGTCCACTCGGTCGCGCGTGGCCAGCGCGATGGCCTGGAACTCGCCAGGCACGGGCGTGTCCCCCACGGTCATGCCGACGCCCAGCGCGCGTAGGTAGGCTTGCAGCGCCATGCGCTTTTCCGGCGTCGGCCCTTCATGGACACGGTACAGCGCGGCATGCCCGGCCTGCTCGATGAAATCCGCCGCGCACACATTGGCCGCCAGCATGGCCTCCTCGATCAGCCGATGTGCGTCGGTTCGGGTGCGGGGCACGATCTTCTCGATACGCCCGGCCTCGTCGCAGACGATGCGCGTCTCGGTCGTCTCGAAATCCACCGCACCGCGTCTGGCCCGCTGGCGCAGCAGCGCCCGGTACACCTCGTGCAGATGCACCAGGTGCGGCACGAGCGCCGCACGCCGCCTCGACTCCACGCCGTGGGTGTTCGCCAGAATGGCAGCCACCTCTTCATACACCAGACGCGCGTGTGACCGGATCACCGCCGGGTAGAACTGGTAAGCCGAGACGCCACCATCGGCGTCGACGACCATGTCGCAGACCATCGCCAGGCGGTCCTCCTGCGGGTTCAGCGAACACAAGCCGTTCGACAAGCGCTCCGGCAACATCGGGATCACGCGTCGAGGGAAATACACCGAGGTGCTGCGCTCGTAGGCGTCGGCATCCAGGGGCTCACCCGGCTTGACATAGTGGCTGACGTCCGCGATGGCCACGATCAGGCGCCACCCTGCGGCCCCCTCCGCAGCCTCGTCCTGCACGGACAGGGGTTCGCAATACACCGCGTCGTCGAAATCCCTGGCGTCCTCGCCGTCGATGGTCACGAGCGGAACGTCGGTCAGGTCGACCCTGCGACGTCGATCGTTGGCCCGGATCTTCGCCGGCAGGGCGTCGGCTTTCTCCAGGGTGTCGTTGGAGAACTGGTGCGGCACGCCGTACTTGCGCACGGCGATCTCGATCTCCATGCCGGGATCGTCGATGTCACCCAACACCTCGACCACACGACCCACCGGCTGCGCATGCAGGGACGGCGGCTCCGTCAACTCGACCACGACGATTTGTCCCGCGGCGGCCGATCCGATCGCCGCCTTCGGGACGAGCACATCCTGTCCGAAACGCCGGTCCTCCGGGGCGACGATCCAGGCACCGCCTTCGTTCAGCAAACGTCCGATCACCGGCGCCGCGCGCCGCTCCAGGATGTCGAGCACCCGCCCTTCCGGCCGGCCCTTGCGATCCTGACGGACGGTCCGCACACGCACACGGTCTCCGTGCAGCACGGCGCGCATCTCTGCAGGAGGCAGGTACACGGCATCACCGCCATCGTTGGGGTGCACATGGCCGTGACCGTCGCGGTGTCCCTCGACGACGCCGATGCACTCGCCAAACAGATCGTTGCCGGCAGCGCGTGAACCTGCGTGGGAGGTTCTTGTAGATGTCTTGGAAATGATGGTATAGTCCTTGTCTTCATCAAGCCCAGGTGGCGGAATTGGTAGACGCACTAGTTTCAGGTACTAGCGGGTAACTCCGTGGAGGTTCGAGTCCTCTCCTGGGCACCAAACAGCGTTTGATTAAGTTGCTGTTTTTCATTGAAAGCCGACGCAAGACGTCGGCTTTTCTTTTTCCGAAGCCGTTGCATTGGCGAGCTCCCAGGCGCGTGTGGCGTTCGGTGGGACGACTGTCGAGTTCACCGCAAGAGCAGGCGTGTTCGCCCGCCCTCGCCATCGCCGTCGCCCGTATTTCAGATCTCGTACCGCTTGGCCAGCGTCTCAGGCCGCAGGTTGTCGTACTCCTCGAAGGGCTGGTGGATCCAGGGGCTCGTGGGCAGCATCTCGACGAAATACTCCGGTACGTAACTCGACACGCCCTTGACCCAGATCACCGCAGTCCGCAGTTCGGCGATGGCTGGCATGCCACGCAAACGGTCGACCACGGCGCGCAGCGTCACACCCGAATCCGCCAGATCGTCGACAAGCAGCACTCGGCCCGCGAGCTCACCCTTGGGCATGGTGATGTACTTGGCCAGATCCAGGCGCCCCTGGATCGTCCCCGCATCCGCGCGGTAGGAACTCGTCGACATGATGGCCAGGGGCTTGTCGAACACACGGGACAGGACGTCACCTGGACGCATCCCGCCGCGGGCCAGACACAGGATCTGGTCGAAACCCCAGCCGGAGCTGGCCACCTTCAGGGCCAGACGCTCGATGAGCCGATGGTATTCGTCCCAGGAAACGTAGAGATGCTTGCCGTCATCTGTGAGCATGGTCGGGATTCCTCTGGGGCCTAAGGTCAGGGCATGAAAGGATGGCGCAGCACGATGGTGTGCTCTCGGTCAGGGCCGGTGGACACCATGTCCACCGGGACACCGACGGCCTCCTGGACGAACTCGAGGTAGCGTCGTGCGTTCGCGGGCAGCTGCGCCCACTCCGTCACGCCGGCGGTGCTCTCGGTCCAACCAGGCAGGCGCTGGTAGACCGGTCGGCAGGCGGCGATCTCATCGGCGTCCAGCGGCAGGATGTCGACCGACCGGCCCTCGAGTTCGTAGCCGGTGCACACCAGGATTTCAGGTAGGCCGTCCAGCACGTCGAGCTTGGTCACGCACTGCCCGGAAATGCCGTTGATGATCATCGCGCGCCGAAGGGCTGCAATGTCCAACCAGCCGCAACGACGCGCACGGCCGGTGACCGTGCCACGCTCCTGGCCGACCGTCGACAAGTGGTGTCCCACGCTTCCCGGGGTGTCGATGGGCAGCTCGGTCGGGAAAGGCCCTCCGCCGACCCGGGTGGTGTACGCCTTGGTGATCCCGAGCCGGTAATGAAGCATCTGCGGCCCGACACCCGAGCCTGCGGCGGCATTGCCCGCCACGCAGTTGCTGGAAGTGACGTAGGGGTAGGTGCCGTGGTCGATGTCGAGCAACGTGCCCTGCGCCCCTTCGAACAGCAGGTTCTCCCCGCGCAGGTGACTCTGGTGCAGCGCATGGCCGACGTCAGCCATCATGGGGCGCAGCAGTTCCCCTGCCCGCAGCGCCTGCTCCAGCAGGGGCTCCAAGGTCAAGGGCTGGGCACGCAGGGGGCCGGCGAGGGCGAAATTGTGGAGTTCGAGCAACTCGGCGATGCGCGCGGCCAGACGTTGCGGATGCTTCAGGTCCTGCACCCGAAGCGCACGACGTGCCACCTTGTCCTCGTACGCGGGCCCGATGCCCTTGCCGGTGGTGCCGATCTTCCCGGTCCCGGTCGACTCGCGCAGGGCCTCCCTCGCACGGTCGACCTCGACGTGGAAAGGCAGGATCAGCGGGCAGGACTCGCTGATGAACAAGCGAGAACGCACATCGACACCGATCGCCTCCAGCCGCTCGATCTCTCCCAGCAGGTGGGTGGGATCGACGACCACGCCGTTGCCGATGTAGCAGGCGATCCCGTCACGCATCACGCCTGAGGGGATCAACTGCAATGCGGTCTTGCGCCCTTTGATGACCAGAGTGTGGCCCGCGTTGTGCCCCCCCTGGAAGCGCACGACCCCCTGCGCATGAGTGGTCAGCCAATCGACCACCTTGCCCTTGCCCTCGTCGCCCCACTGGGTGCCGACGACCACGACGTTGCGCCCGCCAGGGTCGCGCGGCATACGCCCCGGAATTGCTTGGTTCATCAGGAATCCTCAGACCGAACGCAGGATCCAGCGCCCGGAAACATGCTCGAGGACACGATCGAAGTCGCGCCCTCCCCCCGCCAACTCTTCACCCGGCAATTCGCAGACCACCACGTGGCCGGCGTCCCTGAGTTGACGGACCGCCGCCTCGAGTTGCGGATCGTCGCTCGATGGCGCCCGGATCGCCGCAGCCGGCTCGACGGGCGCGCTGCACGCTGCCAAGGCCTTCACGTCCAGACTGAAGCCGACGGCCGGCCGGTTCCGCCCGAAGATCGCACCGACCTCGTCGTAGCGCCCCCCGCGCGCCAGCGCCGTGCTCGAGCATGGCGCGTACACGGTGAACTTCAACCCGCTGTAGTAGCCGTACCCGCCCATGTCCGCAAGATCGAAGCTGACCTCGACGCCGGAGCGGGTGCCGAGTTGGCGTCCCAGCCGATCAAGATCCTCGAGCGCACGCCGGATCAACGACCGCCCCGGCAACAACGCTGCCGCCCGTGCAAGCACCGAGCCATCGCCGTACAGGCCGAGCAAGGCCAGCAAGGCCTCGCGCGTGGCCTCGTCCAGATCGGGGCTCAGCGCCATCAGCGCCTGCGGGTCCTTGCGCGAGACCGCTCCAGCCAGGTCCTGCAGCCGGCCGGCATCCAGCACCACGCCGGCCAGGATCCCGCGCAACACGCGCGCATCGGCCAGATCGACTGTCAAAGGCCCGGGACAGGCGCGCGAAACCGCATCGAGCGCCAGTCCGAGCACCTCGACTTCGGACTCCACACCGGCGTGCCCGTAGATCTCCGCGCCGAACTGCAGCAGCTCCCGCGACGCGCTGAGGCCGGCAGGCAGGGTATGCACCACCGGGCCGCAGTAGCACAACCGCGCCACCCCCGACCGGTTCAGCAGATGGGCGTCGATGCGCGCGACCTGTGGTGTCATGTCCGCCCGCAAGCCCAACGATCTGCCGCTGACCTGATCGACCAGCTTGAAGGTCTGAAGGTCCAGTTCGCTGCCCGTGCCGGACAACAAGGACTCCAGATGCTCCAGCAGAGGGGGGATGACCAGTTCGAAGCCCCGGCGGGAAGCCAGATCCAGCAGATCTCGCCGGAGTTGCTCGACCAGCAGCGCTCTTGCGGGCAGGATATCGGCGAAATGCTCCGGCAGGAGCCAAGCTCTGGACATAGGTCCGTGAAGAAGGCAAATCGCGATTGTAGGGTCGCAGGCTGATGCGACCTTGCCGAGCAAGCCTGCCCGACGTGTCACGCGCGCGGCAGATCGCCATGCCCTGGGACAGAAGCCCGAGCCTCACCCCAGCCAGAACCACCCCAGCAACAGCAAACCCGCGCCGAAACCCAGCAGTCCCAGGAAACGCAACTGCCCATCGCGCAGTGCCAGCGCGCTGCGCATCACGGAAGACCACGTGCTCGGGGACAACAGCATCGGCAACCCTTCGACCAGCAGAAGAGCCCCTGCGATCGCGAGAGGAGCCGGCGGCACCGTCAGCAAAAGCAGGCAACCGCAGAACGACAACACCCCACCCAGCACGCGCAACTGTGGGTCTGCAGCACGCAGAGCACCGGAAATGACACGCTTCCACCATGCGGGGGCGAGCAGCGGCATCAAGGCCTCCATGCACAGCACCCCGCCTGCGACGAGGGTCAGCAGCTCCGCGTCCACCACCTTCGCGCGCCGCCCGTGCAGGGCCCGGTTGGTTGACAGCCCGTCCGTGCGGACCCGAAAGCTCAGTTCCTTGGGCTGCCGTTGCCACCGCGCATCGCGCGGAAGAAATCTGAGCCCTGCTCCAGCACCATCACATCAGATCGGTCCTTGAAGGTGGCGCGGTAGGCCTCCAGGCTGCGGTAGAACTGCGCGAACTGCGGATCGCGTCCGAAAGCGTCGGCATACAGCGCCGAGGCGCGCGCGTCCCCTTCGCCCTTGATCTTCTGCGCGGCGCGGTAGGCCTCAGCCAGCAAGACCTCTCGCTGTCGATCGGCATCGGCACGGATCTTCTCGCCTTCGGCCGTACCCTCGGCGCGCAGTTCGTTGGCCACCTGCTTGCGCTCGGACTCCATCCGCCGATAGACCGAGTCGGTGATGTCCGCCACGAAATCGACACGCTTGACACGCACATCCACGATCTCGATACCGAAGGCACTGGCCTCGTCGGCCAGTCGAGCGCGCACGTCGTTCATCACACGATCACGTTCACGCGACAACACACCCTGCACATCCCGCTTGGTCACTTCCTCGTTGAAGGCCGCCTGCACCACCGGGCTCAGACGGTTCTCGAGGTTGCGCAGATCGGTCCCGTTGTTGCGGATGAACTGTCGAGGCTCGCTGATGCGCCATTTCACCAGCCAGTCGATGACCAAGCTCTTCTTCTCGGCTGTGAAGATCGGTCGCGTCTCCGGGCTGTCCAGGGTCTGCACGCGCTTGTCGAGGAACACCACGTTCTGGAACGGGGGCGGCAACTTCCAGTTCAGCCCCGGCTCGGTGATGACCTGCTTGATCTCGCCAAGCGCGAAGATCACCGCCACCTGCCGCTGGTCGACGATGAAAAGGGTAGAGCCGAGCAGCATCAGGCCCAGCACCAGGCTCGAGGCAAAAAGTCCGAGACGATTCATGAGTCAGCCCTTTCAAGGCATCCATCGTTCGCGCCGTGCCGCGCCGCCGTGAACGGCGCGCCGCACGCCAGGAAGTCCATGCAAAAACGCTGGGGCCTCAGCGCGATTCCCGCTCGCGCGCACGCGACACATCCCGCGCCCTTGCGTCGATCACGGCGGCTGCCGGCGGCAGGGGCGAAGCGTTCTCTGGTGTCGGCGCGTTCGCACCAGGCGCCGCGCCTGCCTGCTGCATCAGCCTGTCCAGCGGCAGATACAGCAGGTTCGACCCGCTGCGGCTGTCGACCATGACCTTGGTCACGCTCGAATACACCTGCTGCATGGTTTCGAGGTAGAGACGATCGCGGGTCACCGCAGGCGCGCGCTGATATTCGGTCAACACCGAGCGGAACCGCTGCGCATCACCCTCGGCCTGTGCGGTGACACGCGCCCGGTAGCCCTCGGCCTCCTCCATCAGGCGTGCCGCGGCCCCTCGTGCCCTGGGAATCACGTCGCTGGCGTAGGCCTGACCCTCGTTCTTGAAGCGGTCGCGGTCTGCGCCGGCCTTGACGGCGTCGTTGAAGGCCGCCTGCACCTGCTCAGGCACCTGGACGTTCTGCACGTTGACATTTGCGATCAGGATGCCCGCGTTCAGACGGTCGAGCTGCGCCTGGAGCGACTTCATCAGATCCATGGCGATCGCGTCGCGCTGTTCGTACAGCACCTGGTCGACCTTGCTGCGTCCGACGATCTCCCGCACGGCGGACTCCGCCGCCTGGACGACCGCTTCGTCTGGACGGTTGTTCTCGAACAGATAGGCACGCGCGTCCTTCAGCCGGTACTGCACGGTGAAGCGGATGTCGACGATGTTCTCGTCCTCGGTCAGCATGGACGAGTCACGCAACCCTGTGGCCGGCACGACCGTGTTGCGCCCGACATCCACCGACCGCAGTTGCGTCACCGACACGGTCTCATGCGCCTGGAAGGGGTAGGGGAAACGCCACTGGAAGCCGGCATCGACCGTGTGGCTGTACTTCCCGAAGGCCGTGACGACGGCCTGCTGACCTTCCTGCACGATGAAGAAGCCGCTGCCGAGCCAGATCAGCAGCGCCACGCCCGAGATCAAACCTGCCCCGATGCCGGCACCCTTCATGCTCGGGGGCGTCATCGGTGAACGGCCGCCTGACGGCGGCTCGCCACCGGGGTCTCCCCTGCCCTGACGTTTGCCGGACAGCAGGCCGTTGAGCTTGCGATTGAAGTCGCGCCACAACTCGTCCAGATCGGGGGGGCCGTCCTGGCGTCCAGCTTCCAGGGGCTGCGGACGGGCAGGGGCCAGCCCGATGCGGGCGAGCAGGCGCCGCAGCAGCCCCGAGACCAGGTCTCGGGAGGCCAACCAGGCCTCGCGCCAGGCCGACACATGCGGGGAAGGAGCGGGGAGCAATATCTTCATGGCGTCACGCCGAAGCGCTGAAGTTCGGATCTTGGAAGGACAGAAGGCTCTGGAGTTTCCTGCCGGGCTGCGGCGGCGGCCCGTCCTATGGACTGTCGCAAGGCATCCAGGCCGGTGCCGTCCACGGCGCTGACGAACAGGCGCTCCATGCGACGGCCATCAGGCAATTCGAACACGTCGACCCACTGGCGCGGGCGGGCCTGCTCGGGCAGCCGGTCGAGCTTGTTGAACACCACGAGCTGAGGCAGGTGGCCCGCGCCGATCTCCTCGAGGACCCGCCCCACCTCCGCGATTTGCTCGAGGTGAGCGGGGCTGGAGGCATCGACGACATGCAGCAGGAGATCCGCCTCGGCGGCTTCCGACAGCGTGGCCTGGAAGGCCTCGACAAGCCGGTGCGGCAGGTCGCGGATGAAACCGACCGTGTCCGACAGTGACACGGAGCAGCCGGCGTTCTCGAGCCACAGGGAGCGCGTGGTCGTGTCAAGCGTGGCGAAAAGCTGGTCGGCCGCGTACGCCCTGGCCTTGACCAACGCGTTGAACAGCGTCGACTTGCCGGCATTCGTGTAGCCCACCAGCGAGACACGGAAGGTGCCGCTGCGTGTGCGCGCGCGGCGCTGCGTGCCGCGCTGGCGTTTGACCCGGTCCAGTCGCTGTTTCAAGGCCTTGATGCGCTCGGTGATCATCCGCCGATCGAGCTCGATCTGCGTCTCGCCCGGCCCCCCGCGGGTGCCGATGCCACCGCGTTGACGCTCCAGGTGGGACCAGCGCCGCACGAGGCGGGTCGACAGGTATTGCAGACGCGCGAGCTCGACCTGCAGCTTGCCCTCGTGGCTGCGCGCCCGGTCAGCGAAGATGTCCAGGATCACGGCAGTGCGGTCAGACACGGGCACCCCGAGCAGTCGCTCCAGATTGCGCTGCTGGACCGGGCTGAGCGCCTGGTCGAAGATCACGCCGGCTGCCCCACACTGGGACACCAGGGCACGGATCTCCTCGGCTTTGCCCGCACCAACGAACAGCGCGGCGTCAGGCGATCTGCGCCTGGCCGTCACCCGGGCCACCGGCTCATCGCCCGCCGAAGACGCCAACAACGCGAGTTCGTCCAGTTCGGGATCGAAGAACGCGCCTTGCCCGAGATCGACACCGACGAGAACGGCTCGAGGGGCCGTGGCGCGCAGCGGGTCGTTCAGATCTTCAGGAGTGCTCAAGGCTGATGGTGATCAGGTGTCGGCCACGAGGCGCGCGCCAAGCCGCCGCGTCAGGCCGCGGGTGCGTCGTTGGGGTGGAAGTTGACGGGCCGTCCCGGCACCACCGTCGAGATGGCATGCTTGTAGACCATCTGCGTCACGGTGTTGCGCAACAGCACGACGTACTGGTCGAAGGACTCGATCTGTCCTTGCAGCTTGATGCCGTTGACCAGATAGATCGAGACCGGGATGTGTTCCTTGCGCAAAAGATTGAGGAACGGATCTTGGAGAAGTTGACCTTTGTTGCTCACGATATGCTCCGTGATGGAAGACTTCGCACCTTATCACATGGGGTTTCGCCTGCCCTGCGCAAGGGACGGGATTCCCCTCCGGCAGGTGCCTGGGGCACGCCGGAAGTGTCGCGACGTCAGACGTCAGCGATCCTGGACGAACGGGTTGTCTGCCGAGCGCATCTCCACACGCACCGGCGTCCCCACGAGGCCGAACTTGTCGCGAAACCGCCCCACCAGGTAGCGCTTGTAGGCCTCCGGGACGTGGTCCAGCGATGTGCCGTGCACCACCACGATCGGAGGATTGCTGCCGCCCTGGTGCGCATAGCGCAGCTTGGGCCGGAAACGACCCGCTCGGGGAGGCTGCTGGAAGGCGACTGCGTCTCTCAACACCCGATTCAGGTCAGGGGTGGACATCTTGCGGATGGCCGAGGCGTGCGCCTGCAGCAGCGACTTCCACACCGGACCCAAGCCCTGGCGCTTGAGGGCCGAGATGTGCAGCACGGGCGCAAAGTCGAGGAAAGCCAGCCGCTGCGCCATCGAGCGTGCGACCATCTCTCGCTGGTAGGCGTCCACCGCATCCCACTTGTTGATCGCCACGGCCACCGCACGGCCCGATTCGAGGATGTAGCCCGCGATGTGCGCGTCCTGCTCCGACACGCCCTGCGTGGCGTCCAGCAGCAGCAATACGACATTCGCATCCGCGATCGCCTGCAAGGTCTTGACGACCGAGAACTTCTCCACCGCCTCGAAGACCTTGCCCTTGCGCCGCAGCCCGGCGGTGTCGATGAGTTCGAAGCGCCGTCCCTCGCGCTCGAAGGGCACCGAGATCGCGTCGCGCGTCGTGCCGGGCTGATCGAACGCCACGAGACGCTCCTCGCCCAGCCACGCATTGATCAACGTCGACTTGCCCACGTTGGGGCGGCCGGCCACGGCCAGGCGAATGGGACGAGAGACATCCTCTTCGTCCATAGCCTGCGCACCGTCAGCCGGCGCGTCGTCTTCCGCCGCGCCCAATTCCTCAAGAGCGGTTTCGATGAGGCTGCGGATCCCCTGGCCATGCGCGGAGGAGATCGGCAAAGGCGTGCCGATACCGAGCTCGAAGAACTCACCGAGCACAGGTGCGTCACGCATGCCCTCGGCCTTGTTGGCGGCAAGGATGACCTTCTTGCGCTGGGACCGAAGATAGGTCGCGATGTCGTGGTCCTGGACCGACAGCCCGGCTCGCGCATCGACGACGAAGATCACGACGTCGGCCTCCGCGACCGCCTGACGCGTCTGACGAGCCATCTCGCGAACGATGCCTGTGTCGGTCTCCGGCTCGAAGCCCCCGGTGTCGACCACGATGAATTCGCGGGAACCGAGCCTGGCATCGCCATAGTGGCGGTCGCGGGTCAGGCCGGGGAAATCGGCCACGATGGCATCACGGCTGCGCGTGATGCGATTGAACAGCGTGCTCTTGCCGACGTTGGGCCGGCCGACGATGGCGATGACAGGTTTCAAGAAAAAGGCCTGGGTTGTGCCTGGGGCTGACCAGGCGCGTCATTCGGGACGGAAGGCGTGCAGGCCACCGGCTTGGGTCGCCACGAGAACCGTGGCATCGACCACCACAGGCACCCCGACCACGGGGCTGCCGTCCGTGGGCAGACGCAGCAAAGGCTGACCCGTCTGTCGATCGAGAAAGTGGACCAGTCCCTCGCCGTCGCCGACGATCACCGTGCGGCCGGACAGCAGCAGCCCGCCGAGCGAGCGGAAGATGAACAGGTCGCTGGACCACAGCAACTGCCCACTGCCCTGCCGCCAAGCCGTGAGCCGATCCGTGGCGTCGCCCGCGACGAGGATCTCCTCGTCCGCTGCAATGGCCTGACTGCCCGTCACGTTGCGCGCCCATCGCAGGCTGGCCTTCGAGACGTCGACACAGCCAACCGCCGTCTGGAACGACCGCAGGCACACCATCGGGCCCAGGCGCACCGAGGGACCGACCAGATCGGCGAGCCGCTCGACCTCGTTCGTGCCGCGCGGAGAAGACACCGACGCTTCCCAGAGCACCGTGCCACGCAAGGGATCGATGCCCGCCAGCCGAGGGCCCTGCCCCGCCAGCAAGGTGTTGCCATGCGGCGCGAGCACGCCCGCCTGCGACAGCGACAGCGGTTCCCCTGGCCTCTTCAGGCTCCACAGCGGCTGGCCATCCAGGGCATCGAAAGCGCTGACCGATCGATCCACGCCGAGCACGAAGACCCGCTCGCCCGCGACCAATGGTGCCGTCAGGACCGAGCCGTTCAGCCGGGCCTGCCACGCGGGTTGTCCCCGGTCGAACACGACCAGCGTGTGATCCCGCCGAACCACCGCCACATGGCGGCCGTCGGTACCGACACCGGCAGACAGCGCCCCGCCGGCCTGGACGCGCCCGAGTTCCTGGCCATCCGATGCACGCAGCACGACCACCACGCCGTCGTCGCCCGCGGCATAGAACAGGCCCTCGCGCGCACCCATCGTCAGCGGAAACCCGACCCCTGAAAGGCGCTTCGACCACACCCGCCGACCGGCGATCGACGGCTCCAGCGGCGCCAGACGTGCGGGCGACGGGCGGCTGCCCGTACATCCGGCCAGACCACCCAGCGCGGAAAGAGCCCCGAAGGCCAGGAGCCGACGGCGAGCGCTGGGCATCATGGACGTGCCGGCGCTCCGGAACCCGCCCCACCCGGCGCGGCAGGCGGCACGACGCCCAGCGCGGTCAACTTGGCCTCCACAACGCGGCGGTAGTCGACTGTCGCGGGCATGGCCGTCAGGGCCGCGCGATAGGCTTCAGCCGCGGGGCCGGCCTGGCCCTTGGCCAGCAGCACATCGCCACGCCTGTCGTCTCGCAGTGCCTCGAAACCCTCAGCCCAGGCACCGCCCAACACACCCAAGGCGTCGTCGTGGCGCCCGGCGTCCAGGTGCAGGCCTGCGAGCCGCAGCATCGCAACCGAGCGCAGGCCGGCGTCGTCGGCCTGGTCGACCACCCATTTCAGCGTGGACGACGCGTCGGCGGCGCGCTCCTTGTCCGCCTGCAGCCGCGCCGTCAACAGCCCCCCGTGCAGCGCCCACTGGGTGCCGGCAAAGCGATCGCGTAAGTCTCCGAAGATGCGCCCTGAACGCTCGACGTCGGCCGCCAGCACGGCGCGATCGAGTTCGTCGAAAAGGGCGGCCGCCTTCGAGGCCTGGTCACGCTGGTACCAATTCCAGCCGTTCCATCCAGCGAAGCCGGCGAGAACGACGATCACCCCCCAGGTCAGGAGGTTCCCCCATCGCTGCCAGAAGGCTTTGAGCGAGTCGAGCTGTTCCTGCTCCTGCAGATCGAGTGATGTGGCCATGGGTCAGACGTCAGATAAGCCCAAGATTATGCGCTGCGCAGGCCTGGCGCCCAGGAAGCCACGTCTTCGATGGGCAATTCGCGCTGGGGGGATTGCGCATCCCGCAAGGGCTTGAGCGAGACGCAGCCGCGCGCGACTTCATCCTCGCCGAAGATCAACGCAAAGCGGGCGCCACTGGCATCGGCGCGTCTCATCTGGCTCTTCATGCTGCCCCACCCCTCACCTGTGGCCGCGTGCATGACGACGGCCAGCCCGAGACGACGCAAGGCCTCGACCAGCGCCAGGGCGGTCGACGCGACAGCATCCGCGGGGATCACAGCGTAGATATCGGTCTCGGGGCCCAGCGGCCCCAGGCCGAGTTGAGCCACCAGGTCGAGCACGCGCTCGATGCCCATGCCCCACCCCACACCCGGCGCCGGCTTACCGCCCAGCATCTCCACCAACGGGTCGTAGCGCCCGCCGCCGCACAGCGTCCCCTGGGCGCCGAGCTGGTCGGTGACCCACTCGAAGACCGTGAGGTTGTAGTAGTCCATCCCCCGAACCAGCCTCGGGTTGACGACGTAGGTCTGTCCGGCGGCCTGCAGCGCTTTCTTGACGGTGTCGAAATGCTCGAGCGATTGCGAACCGAGGAAGTCGATCAACTTCGGCGCTGCATCGACCAGCGCGGTCATCGCCGGATTTTTCGTGTCGAGGATGCGCAAGGGATTGCTGTGCAGGCGGCGCAGGGCGTCAGCATCGAGCTCTTCACGCCGGGACTCGAAGTGGGCAATCAGCGCCTCGCGGTGTGCGCGACGCTCCATGGGCTGTCCCAGGCTGTTGATCTCCAGGCGCAGAGTCGGCAATCCCAGTTCCTCCCACAAGGCGCGCGCCATCAGGATGATCTCGACGTCGAGCTCCGGGCCCGGGAACCCGAGCGCCTCGACACCGACCTGATGGAACTGCCGGTAACGTCCACGCTGCGGGCGCTCGTGCCGGAACATAGGGCCGACGTAGTACAGGCGCTTGCCTCCGTCGTGCAGCAGGTTGTGCTCGATCGCGGCACGCACCACACCGGCCGTGTTCTCCGGGCGCAGCGTCAGAGCGTCGCCGTTCATGCTGTCGACGAAGGAATACATCTCCTTCTCGACGATGTCGGTGACCTCCCCCAGACCGCGGACGAACAGCGCGGTCGGCTCGACGATCGGCGTGCGCACGTTGCGGTAACCGTAGCGGCGCATGACGCGGCGCACGGCCTGCTCGAACCACTCCCATCGCGCCGAGTCTGGCGGCAGGATGTCGTTCATGCCTTTGACGGCGCGCAGGGGCTGCGCCTTTTGCCGGACGGGAGGATGGGCGTTGTCTGTCATGGTGTGGGGCACCGCCCGGGGGCGGTGCAGCAATGCAGGCGGCAGGGCTCCACAGGAAACCCCATGCCCGATGGCAAGGGAGTCGAAAAAACGGTGCGGCGTCCGAGGGACTCAGGCGTGTACCGGGCTGCGGGCGCCGAATCGGCGCTCGATGTAGTCCTCGACGATGCGATGGAAATCCTCGGCGATGCCTTCGCCGCGCAAGGTAAGGGCCTTTTCGCCATCGATGAACACCGGCGCCGCCGGGGCTTCGCCGGTGCCGGGCAGGCTGATGCCGATGTCGGCATGCTTGCTCTCACCAGGGCCGTTGACGATGCACCCCATCACGGCCACGCGCAGCGTCTCGACACCCGGGTAGCGCTCGCGCCACACCGGCATCTGCGCACGCAGGTGGTCGTCGATGCGCTTGGCCAGTTCCTGGAAGGTGGTGCTGGTGGTGCGCCCGCACCCGGGGCAGGCGGTGACGCTGGGATTGAAGCTGCGCAGGCCCAGCGACTGCAGGATCTCCAGCGCAACGGCGACTTCCTGGGTCCGGGACTCGCCCGGCAGTGGCGTCAAGCTGACGCGGATGGTGTCGCCTATGCCCTCCTGAAGCAGCACCGAGAGGGCCGCAGCCGAGGCCACCGTCCCCTTCGTGCCCATGCCCGCCTCCGTCAGCCCGAGGTGCAGCGCATGGTCGCAGCGCGCTGCCAGCGCGCGGTAGACCGAGATCAGATCCTGCACGCCACTGACCTTGCAGCTGATGATGATCTGGTCAGGGTCCATCCCGAGTCTGCAGGCCTCGGCTGCAGACTGCAGCGCCGACTGCACCAGCGCCTGGTACATCACCTGCTGCGCGCTCCAGGGCTGGGCACGGCGACCGTTGTCATCCATCATCGACGCCAGCAGTTCCTGGTCGAGACTGCCCCAGTTCACGCCGATGCGCACCGGGCGATCGTGGCGCATCGCCGCTTCGATCATCTGCGCGTACTGCGTGTCGCGCTTGCGGCCCTTGCCCACGTTGCCGGGATTGATACGGTACTTGCTCAAGGCCACCGCGCAGTCCGGATACTGGCTCAGCAAGGTGTGGCCGTTGTAGTGGAAGTCCCCGACCAGCGGCACATCGACGCCCATCCGGTCGAGTTGATCGCGGATGTGCGGCACGGCCTGCGCCGCCTCCGGCGTGTTGACCGTGATCCGCACGAGCTCCGAGCCCGCCAGTGCCAGTTCCTTGACCTGGATGGCAGTCTCGATCACGTCGACGGTATCGGTGTTCGTCATCGACTGCACCCGCACCGGCGCGTCGCCACCGATGGTGACCACGCGCGAACCCCAGACCACCCGGGCTTGGCGAGACCGGCGGGGCGCCGGGCTGGCGGGCTCGATCAAAGAAGGGGTCACATCGATGTCCATGCCGTGCTTCCTTGGCCTCACTCGAGAACGAGGCGTGCCACATTGTCCCGCGTCCACGGGGCGAGGTCGACCTGTCGGCCGTTGTCCATCAGAACTGAAGCCGACGCATTCCCGAGTTCCAGGCGCAAGGGCCGGCGACGGTCCAG
>JBMTXX010000033.1:0-20194 GCA_049453935.1 Rubrivivax sp. | reverse complement strand
TGCAAGGTGGTGCGGGTGTGCACGCCGTCGCGGTCGGGGTGGGGTGCCGGCGTGCGTGTGACGGTGCCGCTGGCGGTGTGCAGCACGGGCTTGCCATCGGCGCCGTCGGGCAGCGTGCCCAGCGGCGCGAACTGCGCCGTGGCGTCCAGGTACAGGTCCAGGCTGGGCACGTAGGTGATCACGTGGTCGAACATCGGCATGGGCAGCGGCGGCAAGCGGTGGCTGTTGCCCAGGTTGACCAGCGCCGGCGTGCTGTCCACACCGACGGCGCGCAGCAGCGCCTCCAGCAGCGCGACGTGATCCTTGCAGTCGCCGAAGCGGTGGTCCAGCACATGCTGTGCCGCGCGCGGCACATAGCCGCTGCTGTCCAACTCCAGCGCCACGTAGCGGATGTGACGGCTGACCCAGTGATGCAGACGCCGCACCTTGTCCCGATCGTCGGTGGCGCCCTCGGTCAGGCGCTGCGCCAGGGCACGGATCTCGGGTGTGGGCTCGGCCTGTGGCCGTGCGCTTGCCTGGTAGGCCTGACCGACGGCGGCATAGTCCGCAAAGCTCGTGGCGCCGACCCAGGCGGCGAAGTCCGACAAGGCCACCCGGCCGGACAGCGGGGCCAGCACCTGGTCCTGGCGCCAGACGTACCGGTAGCGCACGGTGCCGGGCGCATCGGTGGGCAGCGGTTGCACGCGACCGCCCTGCGGGCCGGTTGTGCCGGGCTGGTGGAGCGCCGGCCCGGCGCCCACGCGCAGCGCAATGCCGGGCTCGTGCGACAGCCGGTACTCGAAGGCCTCGACCCGCCGGTGGGGCGAGAAGGTCCGCAGGTCGAAGAAGTGGCCGGGCAGATCAGGGGTGTGCTTCTCACGTCGCACCCGGTAGCCCAGTTGCGCACCCACGCCCACCGCGGGAAAGATCACCACCCGCACCTTGCCGTCGCTGAAGCTGGGCTCGCCCGTGTCGGAGGTCTCCAGCGTGCGGATCTTCTCGGGCGCGACGTCCAGGCGCTGACCGTCAGGCGTCACGGTCCAGGCCTCCAGCACCTCGAAGTTCTCCGTCCGGGACGAGTAGTGGAAGCGGAACTCGCCATGGCTCTCCACCGCCTGCTCGGTGTCGATGCGCAGCGTCTGCAGCACCTCGGTGGTGGCGCTGCCGTCGGCGCGCACGTGCACGTCCACGGTGCGCTGGGTGACGGTGACCGACGGCGTGTAGGTCTCGGCGCGGGCGGATGTGGCCGCGCTGCCGTGCAGGTGGGCAAGGGTCAGCAGGGTCAGTGCGAGGAGGCGGGCGATGGTCATGGTGCATGGTTCTCGGCAAAGGGTTTGCACACCGCACGTCCGTGAGCGGCGTGCAGTTGCTCGAGAGCATCCACTGTCAGTGGCGCACCAGGTGATCTGGATGAAATCACAGGTTCGACTTTTTTGTGTCATTGGTAGAGCGCGCCTCGGGAACGCAGGCTCGGCCTGCCTGCGGTTGATGGTGTTCGACCGGCGGTGATTTCGTGGCCTCGGACATCCCCAGGCGGTTGGTGGCTGACGGCCGGGCCGCGTTCGGCATGTCGCAGACATCGAAGTGTCTACAATGTAGACACAAATCCGGAGTTATTGATGGAAACTGTCATTCGCAAGTGGGGCAACAGCCCGGCGCTTCGCCTGCCCACCGCGGTCTTGAAAGCCGCTGGATATCAGCTCGAGCAGAAGGTTGAGCTGGTTGTGTCGCGTGGGCGCATCGTGATCCAGCCGTCTGACAAGGTCGAATATGACCTTGACGCACTGATCAGTGGCATCAACGCGGCCAATGTCCATGAAGAGGTCAGTTTCGGCGCTCCGGTGGGCCGCGAGGCACTCTGATGCCGCGCGCCTACGTGCCGGACACTGGTGAAGTGGTCTGGCTGCAGTTTGACCCTCAGGCGGGGCACGAACAGTCTGGCCACCGGCCCGCCTTGGTCATCAGCCCCGCAAGCTACAACGGAAAGACGGGTCTGATGGTGTGCTGCCCGATGTCGACCAAGATCAAGAGCCACCCCTTCGAGGTGCCGGCCGAGGTTGATGGCCTGGCGTGCGTGGTGTTGTCAGATCAGGTGAAGTCGCTGGATTGGAGGGTCCGGCGAGCCAGGAAGAAGGCCGTCGTCCATGCCGATGTCCTGGTGCATGTCAGAGCGAAGCTCAAGGCCTTGTTGCAGATCGTTTGATGGTGTGAATGCGCAGGACCATGTCAGACACTGGCGCATTTATGGGAGCGGCAACAAGCGGAGCCTGCGCGGGGTCGGTCCGGTCTTGATGGCATCGCGCCGGCGCCAGTGGCCGGGCTTGAGCGACGGATGGTCGCCCTTCAGGGCGGCCTCAGGAGCCACCGACAATGCACCGATGAAGACACCGAACCGCCTGCAAGTGCTGATCGACGAAGGCTTGGTCGACAGCGTGTTGCGGCAACTCAAGAGCGGCAAGGAAGCCGAGGTGTTCGTCGTGCGCTGCGGCGATGAAACCCGTGCGGCCAAGGTCTACAAGGCCGCCACCCACCGCAGCTTTCGGCAGGCGGTGGACTACACCGAAAACCGCAAGGTGAAGAACAGCCGCCAGGCGCGTGCCATGGCCAAGGGCACCCGGTACGGGCGCGAGCAGCAGGAAGCCGCCTGGCAAAGCGCCGAGGTGGACGCACTGTTCCGCCTGGCGGCGGCCGGCGTGCGCGTGCCCAAACCCTTTCACTTCTTCGAAGGCGTGTTGCTCATGGAGCTGGTGGCAGACGCCGACGGACATGCGGCCCCACGGCTGAACGATGTGCCGTACACGCCCGACGCCGCGCGCGAGCATCATGCGCTGCTGCTGCGCGAGGTCGTGCGCATGCTGTGCGCCGGCGTCGTGCACGGCGACCTGTCGGAGTTCAACATCCTGCTGGCCCAGGACGGCCCCGTCATCATCGACCTGCCGCAGGCGGTGGACGCTGCCGGCAACAACCATGCCCCTCGCATGCTGATGCGCGATGTGGACAACCTGCGCAGCTTCTTCGGACAGCACGCGCCGGAGCTGCGCGACACGCGTCATGGGCCCGAGATCTGGGACCTGTACACCACGGGCCGCCTGAGCCCGCAGACCCCGCTGACGGGCCGGTACGAACCCAGGCCCGGCGCCGTGGACCTCGGCGCCGTGCTGCGCGAGATCGAAGACGCCCGGCTGGAAGCCGCCGAACGCAACCTGCGCAGGGGTGCAGCGCCATGAAGACCCGGCCAGCCCCGACGGCGACGCCGGATGAAGCGACGCCCGCGGTCGTGCCTGCACGCCGCAACCCCCTCAGCCCGAAGAAGCTGCTGCTGAGCAAATGGACAGCGGTGCAGCCCCTGAAGCGCGAGAAGCACTTCGTCGTCGTGCGTGTGATCGAACCCGAGCCGCCCGCGGTGCGTATCGAGCAGATCGAGCTTGAAGCCGTGCACTCCGGCCGCGTGATGCAACTGCACTGGCGCGACCTGACCGACCCCGCGGTATGGCGGCAGGGCTGGGTCTAGAGGGGCCCCTCCAACCGAATGGAATCATCAAGTCCTTGGTCCATGAAGGAAAAGATCTTGAAATCGAAAGCGCCTCCTGCTGCAACCGGCCGTGAATTCATGAAATGGTGGCCAGGGGGTGGCGCGTTCGAATCCCGCCACCCCGACCACTGAAACGCAGCGGACCCGTTCCCCCCAGGAGCCGGTCCGTTTCCTTTTCGACATCTGCGCGCCTGCGGCAGCCCCAGAGAGCTGATGCGCGCAATCCGACACCTGCCGGCCGGTGATCCCCTTGAAATCCTCCACTTCTTCATCTTCAGAAGGCGCGTACGCGGCGGACAGCACCTACGCGTGGTTGCGGTTGCTGGCCACACTGGGCTTGATGACCGTGGGCAGCAGTGCGATGTACGTCATTGCCGTCGTGCTGCCCGCGGTGCAGGCGGATTTCGGTGTCGCGCGCGCCGACGCCTCCTTGCCCTACACCATGTTGATGATCGGCTTCGGCTTCGGCGGCGTCCTGATGGGCCGGCTGGCGGACCGCCGTGGGGTCATGGTGGCGGTCCTGCTGGGGTCTGCCGGGCTGACGCTGGGGTACGTCGGGGCCGCGCTGTCATCGAACATCTGGTGGTTCTCCGTGGCGCATGGCATCGGCCTGGGGCTGCTCGGGAGCTCGGCCACGTTCGCGCCCTTGGTGGCCGACACCTCGCTGTGGTTCGTGCGTCGGCGCGGCATCGCCGTCGGCATTTGCGCCAGCGGCAATTACCTGGCCGGCGCGGTGTGGCCGCCGATCGTCCAGCACCTGGTCGAGACCGAGGGCTGGCGCACCGCGTACATCGTTCTCGGGGTGTGTTGCGCGGTCCTGATCCCGCTGCTGTCACTGGCCTTGAGGCCACGGCCTCCTGCGGCCGTGGCTTCGCCGATGCGCGATGCCTCTGCGGCCGCCGTGCAATCCGATCGGCCGTTCGGCATGAGCCCGCGGCAGGCGCAGGCCTTTCTTTGCGTGGCTGCGGTCGGCTGTTGCGTGGCCATGTCGATGCCGCAGGTGCACATCGTGGCGTATTGCGGCGATCTGGGGTACGGCGCGGCGCGCGGGGCCGAGATGCTGTCGCTGATGCTGGCCTTCGGCATCGTCAGCCGGCTGATCTTCGGCGCCCTGTGCGACCGCATCGGCGGCATGCGCACCTTGCTGGTCGGCTCTGTGCTGCAGGGGGTGGCGCTGCTGCTGTACGTCCCCTTCGACTCCCTGGCGTCGCTGTACCTGATCTCGGCGATGTTCGGTCTGTTCCAGGGCGGCATCGTGCCCAGCTACGCGATCATCGTGCGCGAGCACTTCGCGCCAGCCGAGGCGGGCGCGCGGGTCGGCACCGTCCTGATGTTCACCATGCTCGGCATGGCCTTGGGGGGCTGGATGTCGGGCAAGGTCTTCGATCTGACCGGCTCGTACACGGCAGCGTTCGTCAACGGGCTGGTGTGGAACCTGTTGAACCTGACGATCGTGCTCTTGCTGTGGAGGAGAACACGGCGCACGCGCGCCCGTCCCGCCTGAACGGCCTCAGGCCGGTCGTGCCGGGGCGCCGGTGCGGCGCAGCAGGGCGTGCAGTTCGGCCATCTCGACAGGCTTGGTCAGGTAGTCGATGAAGCCTGCCGCGCGGCCCCGCTCGACGCTGGCCGGCAGCGCGTCGGCACTGATGGCGGCCACGGGGATGTGGCGGGTCAGCGGATCGGCTTGCAGCCGGGCCATCAGTTCGAACCCGTCCATGCCCGGCATCTGGATGTCGGTCAGGATCAGGTCGGGCTGTGCGGTGCGCGCCTGTTCGAGCCCGGACTCGGAGGTTTCCGCACGCAGCATCTCCAGCCCCGGTACCCGGCTCAGCATGGCCTCGAGCACCAGCAGGTTCACCGGGTTGTCCTCGATGCACAGGACGGTCATTGCCTGGGCCGTGCCGTCGCCGGCCTGTGCGCCTGTGTCACGGTCGTTCAGCGGCACGGCCAGAGGTGGGCGCTCGGTCGAGGTGTCGCCTGCGCCGATGGCGACGTCTGTGCCTGCGTCGACGGCGGGCATGCGCAGCCAGAAGGTCGAGCCCTGACCCGGCAGGCTGTCGACCTCGATGTCGCCCCCCATGGCCTGCATCAGCCGTCGGCTCAACGCCAACCCGATGCCCGTGCCTTCGATCGCTGTGTGCTCCGCCCCGAGACGCTCGAAGGGCTGGAACAGCCGGGACAGAGCCTCGGGGCGCAGGCCCGGCCCGTTGTCGCGGACACCCAGGCGCACCTGCGCGCCTTCGCGCGACCACACGACCGCGACCTCCCCACCCGGGCGGTTGTACTTGATGGCGTTGGCCAGCAGGTTGAGCAAGACCTGCAGCAAGCGCGTGCGGTCCGCATGCACCGACAGGCCCTCGGGCACCGTGCAATCCTGGCACAGCTGGACCCCCTGGCGATCCGCCAGTGTGCGCATCAGTGCCAGCGCTTCTCGCACTGCCCCTGCCAGGGCGACAGGCTGCGCCGTGAGCGCGAGGTGACCGGATTCGATGCGGCCGAGATCCAGCAGGCCGTTGATCAGGTTCAGCAGGTGTTGCGCACCGGTCATCATCTCCTGCAACTGCGCACGCTGCGTTTGCGCCAACGGCCGTTGTGGATCGCTGCCCAGCAATTGTCCGAAGCCGAGGATGGCGTTCAGCGGAGTGCGCAGCTCGTGCGACATCTGGGAGAGGAACTGACTCTTGGCCCGACTGGCTTGCTCAGCCTCATCCTTGGCCTGCCGCAACTGCTGCTGCGTGCGCTCGAGTTCGGTGATGTCGAAGCCGAAAGCGTAGTACCGGCGTTGCCCACCGCGATCGGGCTGACCCGCGACGCGGGTGATCTGCACCACCTGCGGCTCGCAACCCGGCGCGGCGGGCAGGCGAACCACCTCCGAGCGGGGTTCGTCGGACAGCGTTGGCAGTTCCGAGCGCAGGCGCGCGGCATGTGCCGGGTCGAGCAAGTTCTCGACCGTCTGGCCCAGGATCTCGGCGGCTGGCCGGCCCAGTGTCTGTGCCATCGGGGCGTTCACGTACACATAGCGCCCGCCCTCGTCGATGGCGGAGATCAACCCGGGAAACATCTGCAGCACGGCCTGCAGCTCGCTGCGGCTCCTGGACAGGGCCTGATCCATTTCGATGTACCGGGTGATGTCCTGGACCGCACCCTCCACGCGCAACACGCGTGTGCCTTGCACCACCGGACGCCCGACCACGAGCAACTGCCCATGGGTCGAATCTGCCTCGACGGTGCGGACCTCCAGCGAAAACGCCTGCTGTCGCTCGATCGAGTCCTGGAAAGCACTGCGCAAGGGCTCGCGGTGTGCCGGGTCGATGCGCTCGAGGACCGCTTCGATGGTGTAGGCCCCTGCCTCTGACAGCCCGAGTTCGAGACGGGTCTGTGACGACAGGTTCAGCGTCTGTTCCCGCAAGGAGAACTCCCACGCGCCGATCCTCGCCAGACCGCCGACGCGCTCGAGGCGCTGCGCATCGCGCTGGGCCTGCTCGACCGAGCGCTGGAGGTCCAGACGGCGTCGAATCTGTCCACGGAAGACCCGAAAGCCCTGCAGACCCACCGCCACCAACGTCAGCCCGAACAGCACCGCCATGCCGACCAGCATCGGTGATGCGTGTGCGTGGTGGAGCAACGCGTGGAGCGCCGCCGGCACCGACACCGGCAGGGCGAACAGCAGGCTGGCCAGCCGATCGAAGGCGTTCGTCATCACCGAGCCGGCCAGCAGCACGGCCAAGGCGAACACGATGGTGTCATGGGTGGGGCCGCGCGGCAACTGCTGCATGACGAAGGTCAGCGCCATCCAGGCCAAGCCGTTGCAGCCTGCGGCGATGCGGTGCCATTGCAACCACCGTGCGGGATCCGGACGGACGGTCCATTCGCGCTCGACACGCCAATGGACGACAAACCGCAGGCACAGCGTGATCGCAACAGCGGCCAGCCACCCCAGCAGAGCCGGTACGCTGGGCTGCGGCCACAGGATCGTCACCAGTCCCAGCGCCACGGCGCCGGAGGCCAGCGGAAGCACCGCGAGCGACCGCCCGTGGGCGAGCACCTGCTCTAACTGCAGCGCGCGCTGGAAGTCATCGGCGGTGTCGGTGTGGGGGTGCAGCAAGATGTCCGTGGAAAGGAGATTCTCACGGCACAGATGTTAACGGCCACACCCCTGGCGAATGCCGTGCGCCCGTCTCAGCCGCCGTCGCAGACGTCCACCCACTGTGCCTGCGTCAGCTCCACGAGTTGCTGCGGCGTCACCCGCACCGCGTTGTGTGTCGACCCCGCTGCCGGCAGGACGGTGTCGAAATCACGCAGCCGCACGTCCGTGTACACGGCCAGCGGCTGGGCCAGCCCGAAGGGGCACACGCCACCGACGGGATGCCCGGTGATCGCTGCCACCTCTTCCGGCGGCAGCATCCGACCGCGGCCGAAGGCCTCCTTGAACTTGCGGTTGTCGATGCGCGCGTCGCCGCGCGCGACCAGCAGCACCACCGAGCCGTCCTTGAGGCGGAACGCCAGCGTCTTGGCGATGCGCCCCGGCTCCACGCCGTGAACGGCTGCAGCGGTGGCGACGGTCGGTGTGGGCTCGGCGGTCTCCAGGATCTCCAGGGCCACACCCTGGCGCGCGAAGAATTCGGCAACGGATTGCTGGCTCATCGTATGGGGATTGCGGCGTGTCAGACAGGCGGGGCAGGCGATGTCGGCGAAAACAAAACGGCCCGCCGAGGCGGGCCACTGGCACAAACGCCCGAGCCGGGCGTCGGCCTCAAACCATCAGGCGGCCACGCCTTCGGCGGTCTTCGCGTATTCCTCGATCTGGTCGAAGTTCATGTAGCGGTAGACCTGCGCCGCGTCGGCGTTGATCACGCCCATGTCGGCGTGGTACTCGGCCACCGTCGGCAGCCGGCCCAGGCGGGAGGCGATCGCCGCGACCTCGGCCGAGGACAGGAAGACGTTGGTGTTGCGCCCCAACCGGTTCGGGAAGTTGCGGGTGCTGGTGGACACCACCGTTGCGCCTTCGCGCACCTGCGCCTGGTTGCCCATGCACAGGCTGCAGCCCGGCGGCTCGGTGCGTGCGCCCGCCGAGCCGAAGTTGGCGTAGTGGCCTTCCTTGGTGAGCTCGGCCTGGTCCATCTTGGTGGGCGGGGCCACCCACAGCTTGACCGGGATGTCGCGCCTGCCTTCCAGCAGCTTGCTCGCGGCGCGGAAGTGGCCGATGTTGGTCATGCACGAGCCGATGAAGGCCTCGTCGATGTGGGTGTTGGCCACGGCCGACAGCGGCTTCACGTCATCCGGGTCGTTGGGGCAGCACAGCAGCGGCTCGGTGATCTCGTTCATGTCGATCTCGATCACGGCGGCGTACTCGGCGTCGGCATCACCTTCCAGCAACTGCGGGTTGGCCAGCCACTCCTGCATCCGGTGGATGCGGCGCTCGATGCTGCGCTTGTCCTGGTAGCCGTCGGCGATCATGTTCTTCAGCAGCACGATGTTGCTGTTGAGGTACTCGATGATCGGCGCCTTGTCCAGCTTGATGGTGCAGCCCGCGGCGCTGCGCTCGGCGCTGGCGTCGGACAACTCGAAGGCCTGCTCGACCTTCAGATCCGGCAGTCCCTCGATCTCGAGGATGCGGCCGGAGAACACGTTCTTCTTGCCGGCCTTGGCCACCGTCAGCAGGCCCGCCTTGATCGCGTAGTAAGGGATGGCGTGCACCAGGTCGCGCAGCGTGATGCCGGGTTGCATCTTCCCCTTGAAGCGCACCAGCACGCTCTCCGGCATGTCCAGCGGCATCACGCCGGTGGCCGCACCGAAGGCGACCAGCCCCGAGCCGGCCGGGAAGCTGATGCCGATCGGGAAGCGCGTGTGGCTGTCGCCGCCGGTGCCCACCGTGTCGGGCAGCAGCATGCGGTTGAGCCAGGAGTGGATCACGCCGTCACCGGGCTTCAGCGAGATGCCCCCGCGGTTGCTCATGAAGGCTGGCAATTCGCGGTGCGTCTTGACGTCCACGGGCTTGGGGTAGGCCGAGGTGTGGCAGAAGCTCTGCATCACCAGGTCGGCGCTGAAGCCCAGGCAGGCCAGATCCTTGAGCTCGTCCCGCGTCATCGGGCCGGTGGTGTCCTGGCTGCCGACGCTGGTCATCTTCGGCTCACAGTAGGTGCCCGGGCGCACGCCCTGGCCTTCCGGCAGGCCACAGGCGCGACCCACCATCTTCTGCGCCAGCGTGAAGCCGGCCGTCGTGGCCGTGGGCGCCTGGGGCAGGCGGAACGCGGTGGAGGCCGGCAGGCCCAGGAACTCGCGTGCCTTGGCCGTGAGGGAGCGGCCGATGATGAGGTTGATGCGGCCGCCGGCACGCACCTCGTCGAAGAGCACGTCGTTCTTGAGGGCGAACTCCGCCACCACCTCGCCGTTCTTCACCAGCTTGCCATCGTAGGGCTGGATCTCCACCGTGTCGCCCATGTGCAGCTGAGAGACGTCCACCTCGATCGGCAGCGAACCCGAGTCTTCCTGGGTGTTGAAGAAGATCGGGGCGATCTTGCCGCCCAGGGTGATGCCGCCGTAGCGCTTGTTGGGGACGAAGGGAATGTCCTGCCCGGTGTGCCAGACCACGCTGTTGGTGGCGCTCTTGCGGCTGGATCCTGTGCCGACAACGTCGCCAACGTAGGCCACGGTGTGGCCGCGTGCCTTGAGTGATTCGATGAAGGCGATCGGGCCGCGCTTGCCGTCTTCCTCGGGCGTGATGCCCGGGCGCGCGTTCTTCAGCGTCGCCAAGGCGTGCAGCGGGATGTCGGGGCGGCTCCAGGCATCGGGTGCCGGGGACAGGTCGTCGGTGTTGGTCTCGCCCTCGACCTTGAAGACGGTGACGGTGATGGAGCGGGGCACTTCCGGGCGGGAGGTGAACCACTCGGCATCGGCCCAGCTCTGCATGACCGAGCGCGCCAGGGCGTTGCCGGCCCGCGCCTTGGCCGCGACGTCGTTGAAGAAGTCGAACATCAGCAACGTCTTCTTCAGCGCTTCGGCGGCCACCGTGCCGACCTCGGCGTCGTCCAGCAGCTCGATCAGCGGATGCACGTTGTAGCCGCCGACCATGGTGCCGAGCCACTCGGTGGCCTGCGCGCGGCTGATCAGGCCGACCTGGATGTCACCATGGGCGACCGCAGCCAAAAAGCTGGCTTTCACCTTTGCGGCATCGTCCACGCCCGGCGGCACGCGCTGCGACAGCAATTCGAGCAGGAAGGCTTCCTCGCCCGCGGGCGGGGCCTTGATCAGCTCGATCAGTTCGGCGACCTGCTGTGCGGACAGCGGCAGTGCAGGGATGCCGAGCGCGGCGCGCTCGGCGGCGTGTTGGCGATAGGCGGCAAGCATGGGCGTCTCTCCTCAGGGTTTGTTTGGATTCTATGTCTTATATAAGACCTGGTCACGCGAAGAAGCATTGCCGCACTTCGGCCGGCAGCCCGAGAGGGTCGGTGCGGTGCGCGCGCTCCAGCACGTGCCAGAAGTAGCGATAGCTCGCGCGGTCGTGCAGGGTGTTGCGGTGGCTGATCGGCGCCCAGTGCGCGGCCTGGGCCTTGAGCAGGATCTCGGCGGCCTCGTCGATTTCCGCGACCGTCGGCGCGAAGGCTTCGACGATCGTGCGCACCTGCGCGGGGTGGATGCTCCACATCCGGGTGTAGCCCAGAAGCTCGCGCGCCATGTCCACCGCCGCCTCGAGTGCGCGCGTGTCGCTGAACTCGGTGACCACACAGTGCGACGGTGTCTTGCCATGCGCGTGGCAGGCCGCGGCGATCTCGAGCTTGGCGCGCACGATCAGCGGATGGTCGAACTGGCCCGACGCCCCCATGGCGGACTGAGGAATCGCCCCGCGATGGGCGCTGACGAAATCCATCAGACCGAAGGACAACGACTCGATGCGCGGATGCGCGGCCAGCGCATCGACCTCGCGCAGGGCCCCGTGGGTCTCGACGAGCGCGTGCAGCGGGATCGCGCGCCCGCCCGCCAGTCGGCGTGACGCGTCGTCCACGATGTCCACGGCACGCTGCAGGTCGCGCAGGCCGCGCGGCTTGGGCAGCATCAGGTAGGCCAGGCGCGCGCCTGCCCGGCCGACGAGCACGTCCACGATCTCCTCGAAGCGTGGATGTTCGACCGCCTGTACCCGCGCGCCGACCCGGCCGTGCAGGTTGGCCGGCGAATCGACGAGTTCGGCGATCAGGTGCGCGTGCTCGACTTCACCGCCCACCGGGGCGCCGTCCTCGCCGTCGAGCGTGACGTCGAACACGGGGCCCAGTTCGGCCTGCAAGGCCAGGCTCTTGCGCATGCGGGCCTCGACGCCTGCGTAGTGGTCGCACACCGGTATCGGGGCGGGCGCGGGCTCGCCCGGGTCGAACAGGGCGTCACGGGGGTGGGGCAGCGGGCTCATGCGGGAGTTCCTGGGGTCGTGCATCGGCGACGGCCGTCAGGGGGATGCCTGCGCGCTCGGGGGCGGCGGCGTTCGCTGCCGCACCGAGGTGCTCGGCGCCCGTCCGTCCCGGGGCTAGTGGCTTTCCCGGATTGTCGTCGAGCCTCACCGGTGGGAGATTCCGGCTCCCGTCAATGGTATGACGAACAGGAGAGCCACACCATGAAAAACCGTCCGTCGACATCTGTCGCCCCTTCGCTCGTTCGCCGCGCTGTCGTCGGCCTGTCGCTGGCTGCGTTGGCCGGCGGTGTGCTGGCGCAGGACTGGAAGCCCAACCGTCCGATCACGATGATCGTGCCCTGGGGCGCCGGCGGGGGCACCGATGCAACGGCCCGCATCCTGGCCAGCATCATGGAAAAGGACCTGGGCCAACCGGTCAACGTCGTCAACCGCACCGGCGGCTCGGGCGTGGTCGGACACTCGGCCATCGCCAGCGCGGCACCGGACGGCTACACGATCGGCCTCATCACCGTGGAAATCACGATGATGCACCACCAGAAGCTGACCGAGCTGAACCCGACGAGCTACACGCCCATCGCCTTGGTCAATCTGGACCCGGCAGGGTTCCAGGTGCGCGCCGACGCGCCCTACAAGTCGGTCAACGACGTTCTCGCTGCGGTCAAGGCCAATCCGGGCAAGTTCAAGGCCTCGGGTACCGGTCAGGGCGGGATCTGGCATCTGGCGCTGGCCGGCATGCTGCGCAGCGCGGGCATCGACCCGGCAGCAGTGCCCTGGGTGCCTTCGAACGGTGCGGCGCCCGGCCTGCAGGATCTGGCCGCCGGTGGTGTGGAGTTCGTGCCCTGCTCGCTGCCCGAGGCGCGCTCGCTGATCGACGCCGGCAAGGTTCGCGCGCTGACCGTGATGGACTCGCAGCGCGCCGCGCTGTTCCCCAACGTCCCGACGTTGAAGGAGGCGTCGGGTCTGGACTGGACCACCGGGGCATGGCGCGGCGTTGCGGCGCCGAAGAACCTGCCCGCGCCGATTGCCGCGCGGCTCGAGGCGGCGGTGAAGAAGGCCTACGACAGCAAGGAGTTCAAGGACTTCATGTCGCAGCGGGGCTTCGGCCTGCTGTGGGGCAACTCGGGCGACTTTGCCAAGTTCATGGCCAAGGGCGACGCCGACATGAAGGCGGTGATGACCGCCGTGGGCCTGGCAAAGTAAGTGGCAGGCGTCGATCGCCGGGTCGGCCTCGCGCTGGCCCTGCTGGGCACGGCGGTCTTCTGGTCGGCACGTTCATTTCCTGACGTGCCGGGCCAGCGACTGGGCGCGGGGTTCCTGCCCATGATCGTCGGGGCGGGTCTGGTCGTCTGCGCGGTGCTGTTGATGGTCCGTCGCCCGCGCGACGCGCAGGACCCGGCCTCGGCCGGGCAGGGTGCCGAGCGCTCCTGGCTCGGCGCGCCGCTGGCGGTGCTGGCCAGCATCGGGGCGTACATCGGGTTCGCCGATGCCCTGGGTTTCCTGATCGTCGCGCCGATCTGCCTGCTGGCGCTGTTCCGCGCCTTCGGCTTGCGCTGGGGCGCTGCCATCGGATGGGCCGTGGCGGGCACCGTCGTCGTCCACCTCGGTTTCTACAAGGGTTTGCGGGTGCCCTTGCCCTGGGGGGTCATCCCCCCGTTCTTCTGACTTTCCTGCGATCGGTCGCCCGATCATCAACCTGTGGACGCACTCGCCACTGCTTTCGGTCTGGTCTTCCAGCCTTACGTGCTCGGGGTGATCGCGGCTTCGGCCGCCTATGGCTTGTTTGTCGGCGCCATCCCCGGGCTGACCGCCACCATGGCCACGGCCCTGCTGGTGCCGGTGACCTTCTTCATGCCGCCCATCCCCGCGGTGGCCTGCATCGTGACCGCCACGGCGATGGCGATCTTCGCGGGTGACGTGCCTGGTGCCTTGTTGCGCATGCCCGGCACGCCTGCAAGTGCCGCCTACACCGACGAAGCCTACCGGTTGACCCGGTCGGGCCAGGCCGAATTGGCACTGGGCGCAGGCCTGGTGTTTTCCGTGCTGGGCGGGATCTTCGGCGTCCTCGTGCTGTCCATGGCCGCGCCGGCGTTGGCCGAGGTGGCGCTGCAGTTCAGCTCCTTCGAGTACTTCTGGCTCGTGATGCTGGGCTTCACCTGTGCGATCTTCATCGCCGGGCGTGACCCGCTCAAGGGCATCATCGCGCTGCTGCTGGGGCTGCTGATCTCCTGCGTGGGCCTGGAGAACCCGGCCGGCGCGCCGCGCTGGACCTTTGGCAACGCCGAGCTGACCGGCGGCATCCCGCTGATCCCGCTGATGATCGGGATGTTCGCGGTGTCGGAGGTGTTGCGGTACGCCTGCGCGCAGGTGCGGCCACAGATCGCCGTCGACCGTCCTTTCGGCAACATCTTTGCCGGCATGTGGGGACTGGTGCGACGTTACCCGGCGGCGCTGCTGCGCGGCTCGGCCCTGGGCACGGCCGTGGGTGCGTTGCCGGGTGCCGGCGCCGACATCGCGGCCTGGATGTCCTACGCCATCTCCAAGCGTTTCTCGAAGGAGCCGCAGAAGTTCGGCACCGGGCACGTCGAGGGCATTGTCGAGGCCGGGTCTGCCAACAACGCTGCGCTCGGCGGCGCCTGGATCCCGGCGCTGGTCTTCGGCATCCCCGGGGACTCGATCACGGCGATCGCCATCGGTGTGCTCTATTTGAAGAACCTGAATCCGGGGCCGATGCTCTTCGTCAACGAGCCTCAGAACATCTACGCGGTCTTCATCGTCTTCCTGCTGGCGCAGATGCTGCTGCTGCCCTTCGGCTGGGTGCTGATCAAGATGGCCAAGCGCATCCTGCGCATTCCGGCCGCGGTGCTCATGCCGCTGATCCTGCTGTTCTGCGTGGTCGGCAGCTTCGCGATCAACAACAGCATGTTCGGCGTCATCGTCATGGGCGTGGCGGGCGTGCTGGCCTTCTTCATGGAGCGCTGGGGATTCCCGGTGGCGCCGACGATCCTGGGCGTGGTGCTCGGCACCATGCTCGAGGAGCAGTTCTTCAGCAGCCTGGTCAAGGCTGACGGTGATTTCCTCGTCTTCTTCGAGCGGCCGATCGCGGGCGCGCTGGGGGCCGTGGTGTTGACGATCTGGTGCTGGCCGTTGTTGCGTCGGGGGCTTTCCTGGGTGCGGCAGGGCAAGGGGTGAACGTGGCGTGTGACATCGGTTTGATCGGGCTGGCCGTGATGGGCCAGAACCTGGTGCTCAACATCGAAAGCCGTGGCTTCCGGGTGGCGGTGTTCAACCGAACGGCGTCGGTGACCGAGGATTTCGTGTCGCGTCATCCCGGGCGCGCCCTGCAGGCCTGTGCCACCTTGGCCGAATTCGTCGAGAGCCTCGAGCGCCCGCGCAAGGTGCTGGTGATGGTGCAGGCCGGGGCAGCCGTGGACGCCGTGATCGAGCAGTTGCTGCCGCTGCTGGCGCACGACGACATCGTCGTGGACTGCGGCAACAGCCTCTACACCGATACCGAGCGGCGTGACGCGTGGCTGTCGAGCCACGGCCTACGGTTCGTCGGCGCCGGTGTGTCCGGGGGCGAAGAGGGCGCCCGCAAAGGGCCCAGCATCATGCCCGGTGGCCCCGCGTCGACGTGGCAGGCCTTGCGCCCGGTGTTCGAAGCCATTGCGGCGCGTGTGGGCGGCGAGCCCTGCGTCACGCACATCGGGCCGGGCGGCGCAGGGCATTTCGTCAAGATGGTGCACAACGGCATCGAATACGGCGACATGCAGCTCATCTGCGAGGCCTGGGCGCTGATGCGTGCAGCCGGCCTGACGGTGGCGCAGACGGCCGAGGTCTTCGCCCGCTGGAACGAGGGGCCCTTGCAGAGCTACCTCATCGAGATCACCGCGCGTGCGCTCGAGCAGGTGGACCCCGACACCGGCCAGCCGCTGGTGGAGGTCATCCTCGACAAGGCCGGCCAGAAGGGCACCGGGCGCTGGACGCTGATCAATGCGGCTGAACTTGCGGTGCCCGTGGGCACCATGGGGGCGGCGGTCGATGCCCGCATCCTGTCGTCGATGCGGGCGCAGCGCCTGCGTGCGGCGACGCTGCTGCAAGGGCCTGCCGGGCGGGTCGCCGTGGACGATGTCGAGACGTTTGTCGCGGCCATCCACGAGGCCTTGTATGCGTCGAAGGTGGTGAGTTATGCGCAGGGCCTGGACCTGATGCGCACGATGAGCGCCAAGAAGGGCTGGGGCCTGGACCTGGGGGCGATCGCAGCGATCTGGCGCGGGGGCTGCATCATCCGCGCCCGGTTCCTCGAGCGCATCACCGAGGCCTGGCGCGCCGATCCTGCACTGCCTCACCTGGCGTTCGCGCCGTTCTTCCGCGACCTGCTCAACCGTGCCGAGGCGCCCTGGCGCCAGGTCATTTCCGCCGCCGTGATCGGCGGCGTGCCGGTGCCGGCGTTCAGTGCCTCGCTCGCCTATTTCGACAGTCTTCGCGCCGCACGGCTGCCCGCGAACCTGCTGCAGGCCCAGCGCGACTTCTTCGGGGCGCACACCTACGAGCGCACAGACCGGCCCGAGGGCGAGTTCTTCCACACGGTGTGGCCCGAGATCGTCGAAACCTGAGCCGCGTCGCAGGCCGTTGACGGCCTGCTTCCCGCGACGCTGCCGTGGCGGGCTGAGCGCAACGCCCTCAGCCCGGCGCCGCCGGCCGTGTCCAGCGCACGGCGCGGCCGCGCGCAGACCTCAGACGAGGTGCTTCACGCCGTCCTGCTCACCCATCAGCTCGGCCAGCGTCTTGTCGATGCAGCCCTGGCTGAAGTCGTCGATGGGCAGGCCCTCGACGATCTGGTAACGGCCCCCCTCGCAGGTGACGGGGTAGCCGAACATCACGTCCTTGGGGATTCCGTACTCGCCGTTGCTGGGCACGCCCATGGTCACCCACTCGCCCTTGGTGCCCAGCGCCCAGTCGCGCATGTGGTCGATGGCGGCATTGGCGGCCGAGGCGGCCGAGGACAGGCCGCGCGCTTCGATGATGGCGGCGCCGCGCTTGCCCACGGTGGGCAGGAAGACGTCCTTGTTCCAGGCGTGATCGTTGATCATGTCCTTGACCGAACGGCCTTCGATCGTGGCAAACCGGTAGTCGGCGTACATGGTGGGGCTGTGGTTGCCCCACACGGCCAGCTGGCGGATGGCCGACACCGGCTGGCCCGTCTTGGCGGCGATCTGGCTCAGCGCGCGGTTGTGGTCCAGCCGCAGCATGGCCGTGAAGTTCTCGCGCGGCAGGCTGGGCGCGCTCTTCATCGCGATCCAGGCGTTGGTGTTGGCCGGGTTGCCCACCACCAGCACCCTGACGTCCCGGCTGGCCACCGCATCGAGCGCCTTGCCCTGGGCAGTGAAGATCTGCGCATTGGCGGCCAGCAGGTCGGCACGCTCCATGCCGGGGCCGCGCGGGCGGGCGCCTACCAGCAGCGCATAGTCGGTGTCCTTGAAGGCGGTGCTCGGGCTGCCGTGCGCTTCCATGCCGGCCAGCAGCGGGAAGGCGCAGTCCTCGAGTTCCATCATCACGCCCTTGAGCGCCTTCTGCGCCTTCTCGTCGGGAATCTCGAGCAGTTGCAGGATCACGGGCTGGTCCTTGCCGAGCATCTCGCCAGAGGCGATGCGGAAGAGCAGGGCGTAACCAATCTGGCCAGCGGCGCCGGTGACGGCCACGCGCACGGGTTTCTTGTTCATCGGGAGCTCCGGGGCATACGGGTGGAGAAAAGGCGCGCGGCTTGGGGCGGGGCCCGACCGCAGCAGTGTCCGGGCGACGGGATCGACCCGCGCCGCTGGAGGCCTCATGGTGACCAGCGGGCGCAAGGGCGGATGCTGCACCGCACACGGCAGTGTAAGTCTGCAGACCCTGCACGCAACTGACGTCCGGTGCGGTCCTCCAGTCTTGTATCTTGTAGAGGACTGCTTGCACACTTCGTGCGGCTGTGCTGCAATCGCGCCCCATGTCGATGTCGAGCCCCCTGGCGCCGAGGGCCGCGGCCACGCGTGCCACCTCCGGCACGCTGCCCGCCGCTGACGCCACACATCCCAGCTTCGTGCCGCTGTACCGGCAGATCAAGGACTTGATCGTCCGGGGCCTGCAGGCGGGTGATTGGGCGCCGGGCGCCGCGATCCCGAGCGAGGCCGAGCTCGCCGGCCGCTTCAAGGTCAGCCAGGGGACCGTGCGCAAGGCCATCGACGAGCTGGCCGCCGACAAGCTGTTGGTGCGTCGACAGGGCAAGGGCACCTACGTGTCGAGCCATGCCGAGCAGACCACCCAGTACCGTTTCCTGCGGCTGACGGCCGATCAGGGCCAGACGGCGGTGCTGCAGCGGCGCCTGATCGACTGCGTGCGGGCGCGCGCCCCGGCTGACGTGGCACGGCCGCTGGGCCTGCGCAGCGGCGACGCGGTGGTGCACGTGCGCCGACTGCTGCTCGCGGAGGACCGGCCTGTCGTCCTCGACGAGATCTTTCTGCCCGGCGCGGCCTTCAAGGGCCTGACCGGTGCACGGCTGCAGGCCTGGAAGGGGCCGATGTACCGGCTGTTCGAGGTCGAGTTCGGGGTCACGATGGTGCGGGCCGTCGAGCAGATCCGCGCGGTGCCCGCAGACGCGGCGCAGGCGCAGATCCTCGGTGTGGCGGCCGGTGTGCCGCTGCTGTCGGTGGAGCGCCTGGCGTATTCCTACGCCGGACGCCCGATGGAGCTGCGCAGGGGCTTGTACCTGACCGAGGGGTATCACTACCGCAATGAGCTGAGTTGAAGGAGCGCGGCGCGCCCCTGGCGGCAGGGGCCGCCTGTAGCCCTGGAGTCAGTTTGCTGCGTTGCAATAAACTGCTGCAGGTTGGTGAGACAGGGCTGCATTGCGACGCAGCACCGAAAAAGGATGGCAGCACCGCCCCGTCGCCCAGACGGGGACGGTGCCGGACTGGAGCCCCGCCAGGGGCCGTGTGAGGAGTTGGAGAGTCATTTCATGGCAAGTCCCGCGAGACCCGGTGCCGTGCACCGGAACATACACATCACGCAGATCCTGTCCTACCGGCTGCCGCCGGCGGGCATCGTCTCGATCCTGCATCGCGTCAGCGGTGCGCTGATGTTCCTGCTCCTGCCTTTCATCGTCTGGCTGTTCGACAAGAGCATCAGCTCCGAGATGTCTTACGACCAGTTCACCACGGCCTTCGGTGCGGGCATCGGCGCGGTGCCCGGGTGGTTCGTCAAGCTCGTGGTGCTGGCGCTGATCTGGGCCTACCTGCACCACGCCATCGCCGGTGTGCGCCACCTGTGGATGGACGCCACCCACAGCGTGACCAAGGCACAGGGCCACTCCACGGCCGTGCTGACCCTGGTGCTGTCGGTGCTGCTGACCGCAGCCCTGGGCGCCAAGCTGTTCGGCCTTTACTGATCGGGGGTCTTCGATGGGCGATCGTCAACCCAATCACGGCTCCCGGCGGGTCGTCGTCGGCGCGCACTACGGGCTGCGCGACTGGCTGAGCCAGCGCATCACGGCCGTGCTCATGGTGCTGTTCACACTGGCGTTGCTGGTCCAGGTCCTGATGCCGGGCCCGCTGGACTACGCGCGGTGGTCGGGCATCTTTGCTGCGCAATGGATGAAGGTGCTGACCTTCGTCGTCATCGTCTCGTTGGCGTGGCACGCCTGGGTGGGCATGCGCGACATCTGGATGGACTACGTCAAGCCGGTGGGCGTGCGGCTGGCGCTGCAGGTGTTCACGATGGTCTGGCTCGTGGCGTGCGCGGGCTGGGCGGTGCAGGTGCTCTGGAGGCTTTGATTCCCATGTCGCTTTCGAATCTTCCACGTCGCAAGTTCGACGTCGTCATCGTCGGCGCCGGTGGCTCCGGCATGCAGGCCGCGCTGCGCCTGTCGCAGGCCGGGCTGAACGTGGCCGTGCTGTCCAAGGTCTTCCCGACGCGCTCGCACACGGTGGCCGCGCAGGGCGGCATCGGCGCCAGCCTGGGCAACATGAGCGAGGACAACTGGCACTACCACTTCTTCGACACCGTCAAGGGTTCCGACTGGCTGGGTGACCAGGACGCGATCGAGTTCATGTGCCGCGAGGCGCCGCGCGTGGTCTACGAGCTCGAGCACTTCGGGATGCCCTTCGACCGCAACCCGGACGGCACGATCTACCAGCGCCCCTTTGGCGGCCACACGGCCAACTACGGCGAGAAGCCGGTGCAGCGCGCCTGCGCCGCGGCCGACCGCACCGGCCACGCGATGCTGCACACGCTGTACCAGCAGAACGTCAAGG